>JACOSH010000235.1 GCA_016178945.1 Acidobacteriota bacterium | reverse complement strand
GAAGCCGTTCGTATGTCAACCGCGCCCGGCAGCGACAACGTGCTACTCTGGGAGGTCCAAGCGCTCCCACCCTTATGCCGGCTCGCGTCAGCGAAGCCCTTGTCCTGCGAAGCTATCCGCTCAAGGAAGCGGATCTGATCGTCAGTGTGCTCACCCGCGATCAAGGCAAACTGCGCGGCGTGGCCAAGCGCGCCCGGCGGCTGAAAAGCGCGTTCGGCTCGGGGTTGGAGCGGCTCTCCCACGTGAAGATGTCCTACTTCCAGCGCGAGAACCGGGAGCTGGTCAACCTGGATTCCTGCGAGCTGATCCACTCCCAGTTCGGCCTGCTGTCGGATTACGCGGCGAGCGTGGCGCTGGATTTTCTGGCCGAGGTGTCCGAGCAGCTTCTGCCGGCGGCCGAAGCCAACGAGCGGTTCTTCCGCCTGCTGCTGGCCGTGCTGGACCATCTGCGCAGCCAACGGGAGGCCGGTCTGTGGCGCGCGGTCACCTACTTCGCGTATTGGGCGGTTCGACTGGCCGGCATCCTGCCGGAGCTGCACGTCTGCCTGCGGTGCGGGACCTGGCTGGACGATCCGGAGTCGCCGCAGCGGGCCTTCTACTCGCGCACGGAAGCGGGCCTCTACTGCGGCCATTGCCGCCAGCCGAACAGTTGGGAGCTGACGATCGAGTCGCGGGCGATGGCCCGGGAAATGGCGCGGCTCCCGATCGAGAAGGCCGCGCCCGGCGTCTTCACCCGCGATACCGCGGCGGACCTGCGCCGCTACCTGATCCAACGCATCGAAGATGCCCTCGAGCGCAAACTGCTCACAGCGCCTGTCCTGGAGGCCTGTTAGCCACCCGAGCCATTTGTGTTACGCTAGGAAATCCACCCGCCTTCGCCAAACCTGTGTAAGCATGGACCTGTACCAAAACGTCGTATTCAAGCTGAAGAACTATTGGGGAGAGCGCGGCTGCGTCATCCAGGAACCGTATGACGTCGAGGTCGGCGCGGGCACCATGGCGCCGGAGACGTTTCTGCGAGTGCTCGGGCCGCAACCCTACCGCGTCGCGTACGTGCAGCCCAGCCGCCGTCCGGCCGACGGCCGTTACGGCGAGAATCCCAATCGCCTCTACAAGCACCAGCAATTGCAGGTGATCCTGAAGCCCAGTCCCAACGACGTCATCGAGCAGTATCTGGAGAGCCTGGAAGCCATCGGCATCGACCTCCGCCAGCACGACATCAAGTTTGAGGAAGACAACTGGGAATCCCCGACCCTGGGCGCCTGGGGCATCGGCTGGCAGGTGATGCTGGATGGACTGGAGATCACGCAGTTCACCTATTTCCAGCAGTGCGGCGGCATCGACCTGGACCTGGTCCCGGCTGAGCTGACTTACGGTCTGGAGCGCCTCACCGCTTTCCTTCAGGCCAAGGACTCGGTATACGACATCGAGTGGGCGCCGGGGGTGAGCCATGCCGCGGTCCGCTTCCAGGACGAGCTCCAATACTCGGTGTACAACTTCGAGATGGCCAACGTCGACGCGCTCTGGAAGCTGTTCGACCTGCACGAATCGGAGGCCCAGCGGCTGCTCGGCCTGTATCCCAAGGCGGCGGACAAGAGGCGTTTTCCGCTGCTCCCCACCTACGACCACGTGCTGAAATGCTCGCACTTGTTTAATACGCTGGACTCTCGCGGCGCCATTAGCGTGACCGAGCGGGTGGGCGTCATCGCGCGCGTGCGGAAAGTTGCGGTTGGGGTCGCCCAAGCCTGGGTGGACCAGCAGCAAGGAGGAAGATGAGCCTTCCATTCCTCCTGGAAATCGGCGCGGAAGAAATCCCGGATTGGATGATCCCCGGCGCGCTGGAGAATCTGCGGGCGCTGTTCACCGGGCTGCTCGACGAGAACAAGCTGGCGCGCACCCACCTGAGGGTCGACGCGACGCCGCGACGCCTGGTCCTGCGCGCCGAGGGCCTGCCCCCGCGCCAGGCCGACGCCCAGGAGCTGGTCACGGGGCCGCCCAAGTCCGCGCAGCCGTCCGCCGTGGAAGGTTTCGCCAGGAAGCAAGGAGTCGCCCCCGAGGCGCTGTCGGTGCAGGCTACGGCCAAAGGCGAGTACTGGGGCTTCGTCAAGACCGTGCCTGGGCGCGAGACCCGGCAGATTCTGGCCGAGGCGCTGCCCGGCCTCATCCTCAAGATCTATTTCCCCAAGACCATGTACTGGACCGGAAGGACCGGGCCGCGCTTCATCCGGCCGATCCGATGGCTGGTGGCGCTGCTGGGCGGCCAGGTGACGCCGTTTGAGATCGCGGGGGTGCGGTCCGGCAACCTGTCGAGCGGCCACCGGCGGCTGGGGGCCGGGCGGGTTCCCGTCACCACGGAAAGCTACGCGGAGGCGCTGCGCGCCAACTTCGTGATCCTGTCCGCCGAGGAGCGGCGGGAAAAGATCCGGAACGAAAGCGCCGCGCTCGGCGCCAAGCCCGACCCCGGGCTGCTGGAAACGCTGGTCTACATCACCGAGTACCCCACGGCGATCCGCGGAGACTTCGACCCGCAGTTTCTGAGCCTGCCCGAGGAGGTGCTGGTCACCGTGATGAAGCACCACCAGAAGTACTTCTCGGTGGTGGACCCGGAAGGCTGCCTGGCGCCCCACTTCGTCGCGGTCATGAATACCAGCGCCGACCCGGAGGGCCTGGTCCGGCGCGGCAACGAGCGCGTCCTGCGCGCCCGCTTCAACGATGCGCGCTTCTTCTGGGATACCGACCAGCACAAGAAGCTCGCCGACCGCGTGACTGACCTGGCCCACGTGACGTTCCAGGCCAAGCTGGGCAATTACCTTCAGAAAACCGAGCGCATGGAGGAGCTGGTCCGGCGGCTCGGCGGCGACGCCCACGCCCAGCGCGCCGCCCGCCTATGCAAGTGCGATCTCACCTGCGAGCTGGTGAAGGAGTTCACCGAATTGCAGGGCGTGGTCGGCGGGTTGTACGCCCGGGCGCAGGACGAGCCGGAGGAAGTCACCCTGGCGATCTACGATCACTACAAACCAGCCGGCATGGAGGATTCCATTCCGCGGACTCGCGCCGGTCAACTGGTTTCCCTGGCGGACAAGCTCGACACTCTGACCGGTTGCTTCGCGGTCGGCATGATGCCCACGGGCTCCAGGGACCCCTTCGCGCTGCGGCGCTCCGCCCAGGGCGCGGTCAAGATTCTGGTGGAGGGCCGGCTGGATCTCGCGGTCCCGGAGCTGCTCGGCGGAGACCAGAGCCTCCGCGACTTCTTCGAAGACCGCGTCCGCTACTACTTCAAGGACATTCGCGGTTTCAAGTACGACGAAATCAACGCCGTGCTGGCCTGCGGCTGGGACAACCTGGCCGACGTGGAGAGCCGCCTCAATGCCTTGCAGCAGGTACGGCCCACCGCCAACTTCGAGCCCCTGGCCGCCAGCTTCAAGCGCATCAAGAATATTCTCACGCAGGCTCAGTTTGAAGGCGGCGTGGCCGCCGATCCGAGCCGGCTGGAACCCGGGCCGGAGAGCGAGCTGCATGCCGCCTCGATGACGGTGAAGCAACTGGCCAGCGGACGGCCCTATCGCGAGGCGCTGGAGGCCATCGCCTCCCTGCGGCCCAAGGTGGACCTGTTCTTCGACAAAGTTCTGGTCAACGCGCCCGACCCGGCGGTGCGCCAGAACCGCCTGGCGCTGCTCCACGGCATCCTGACGGAATTTTCCAGCATCGCGGATTTTTCAGAGATCGTTACTAATACCTGAGGAGAGATGAACCGAATGAAGAAGTACGTGTACTCCTTCGGCGGCGGCACGGCCGACGGCGACGGAAAGATGAAAGATATTCTGGGGGGTAAGGGCGCCGGTTTGGCGGAGATGTCGCGCGCCGGCGTGCCGGTGCCCCCAGGCTTCACCGTTTCCACCGAGGTTTGCAACCTCTACTTCCAGAACGGCAACCAGGTTCCCGCGGAGGTCGAGGCCCAGGTGGGTCCGGCCCTGGCGAAGCTGCAAAGGCAGATGGGCCAGAAGCTGGGCGATCCGAAGAATCCGCTGCTGCTCAGCGTCCGCTCCGGCGCGAAGTTCTCGATGCCGGGCATGATGAACACCATCCTCAATCTCGGTCTCAACGACCAGACGGTCGAGGCCCTCATCGCCCGCAGCCGGAACCCCCGTTTCGCCTACGACTGCTACCGGCGGTTCATCCAGATGTTCGGTGAGGTCGCTCTGGGTATCGACATGGAGCACTTCGACCACGTCTTCGACAGCCGCAAGGCCAAAGCCAAGATAAAGCTCGACACCGATCTGACCGCCGCCGATCTCCAGGCCATCATCGCCGACTACCAGAAGATTGTCAGGAAGGACACAGGCCGTGACTTCCCGCAGGACTGCCGCGAGCAGCTTACCCTGGCCCGCGACGCGGTCTTCCGCTCCTGGAACACCCCCAAGGCAGTCTACTATCGCAAGATGGAAAAGATCCCCGACGACCTGGGGACCGCGGCCAACATCCAGGCCATGGTCTTCGGCAACATGGGCGAGACGTCCGGCACCGGCGTCGGCTTCACGCGCGACCCGGCCACCGGCGAGAAGACTTTCTACGGCGAGTATCTGCTCAACGCCCAGGGGGAAGACGTGGTGGCAGGCATCCGCACGCCGGAGCCGATCTCGCATCTGGAAACCCAGATGCCGGAAGTTTACGGACAGTTGAAAGAGATCACCACCAACCTGGAAAAGCACTACCGCGACATGCAGGACTTCGAGTTCACCATCCAGGAAGGCAAGCTCTTCATGCTGCAAACCCGGAACGGCAAGCGCACCGGCCCGGCCGCCGTTCGCGTGGCCGTGGAGATGTGCGAGGAAGGGCTGGTCAGCAAGAAAGAGGCTGTGCTGCGCGTCGAGCCCCAGCAGCTCGACCAGCTCCTCCACCCGGTCTTCGACCGTGCGTCGCTGGCCCAGCTCCAGAAGCTGGCCACCGGCATTTCGGCTTCGCCGGGCGCCGCGGTGGGACGCGCGGTCTTTACCGCCGATCAAGCCGTGAAGGGCGCGGCCCACGGGCCGGTGATCCTCATCCGCAAGGAAACCACGCCCGACGATATCCACGGCATGGACGTGGCCAGGGGCATTCTCACCGCCGTCGGCGGCAAGTCCAGCCACGCCGCCGTGGTCGCGCGCGGCATGGGCCGGCCCTGCGTGGTCGGCGCCAGCGCGCTGGAGATCGACGACCGGAAGGGGCAGTGCGTGGTTTCGCCGGACGGCCACAAGATCGCCGTCAAGGAAGGGGATTGGCTCTCATTCGACGGCGCCACCGGCGAAGTGTGGCTCGGTCAGGCCAAGACCAACGAGCCCGACCCGAAGTCGCGGGTCTTTGCGACCTTCATGAGCTGGGCCGATGAGTTTCGCGGCCCCTTCGGCGTGCGCGCCAACGCCGACATCCCGCGGGACGCCAAGGCCGCCCGCGCTTTCGGCGCCGAAGGCATCGGGCTGTGCCGCACCGAACACATGTTCTTCGCCGAGGACCGCATCCCCTTCATGCAGGAGATGATCCTGGCGCGCGACGAGAAGACCCGCCGCAAGTCGCTGTTGAAACTCCTCCCCATGCAGCGCTCCGACTTTGCCGGCCTGTTCAAAGCCATGGACGGCTACCCGGTGGTGATCCGCACGCTGGATCCTCCGCTGCACGAGTTCCTACCCAAGCGCGAGGAGCTGATGGTCGACATTGCCAAGCTGCCGCACGCCGGCTCCGCCGACAAGAAGGAGATGTCCAAGAAGTACCGCAGGCCCGTGGGCCAGTTGCGGAAGGCGCTGCCCGAGCTGCTGAAGCGCGTGGAGGAGCTCCACGAGTTCAATCCCATGCTGGGGCACCGCGGCTGCCGGTTGGGCATCACCTACCCGGAGATCACCGAGATGCAGGCCCGCGCGATCTTCGAAGCCGCCGTGCAGGTCGCCAGGAGAGGCGTCAAGGTCATCCCCGAAGTGATGATCCCGCTGATCGGCAGCGTCAAGGAGCTGGAGAACCAGAAGCAGATTGTCGTGCGAGTGGCCGAGGAAGTGCTCGCCAAGGCCGGCCTGAAGAGCCTGAAGTACCTGGTCGGCACTATGATCGAGATTCCCCGCGCCGCCCTGACCGCCGACGAAGTGGCCAAGGAGGCCGAATTCTTCAGTTTCGGCACCAACGACCTCACCCAGACGACCATGGGCCTCTCGCGCGACGACTACACCCATTTCTCCAAGGACTACGAGAACCGCAAGATCTTCAAGGACGATCCGTTCGCGGTGCTGGATCAGGAGGGTGTCGGCAAACTGGTCGAGTATGCCGTGAAACTCGGCCGCGCGACTCGTCCGGACCTGGAGGTAGGGATCTGCGGCGAGCACGGCGGCGAGCCCAGCTCGGTGATGTTCTGCTACCGCGCCGGCATGGACTACGTGTCCTGCTCGCCGTATCGCGTCCCCATCGCGCGGTTGGCCGCGGCGCAGGCCGCGATCTCGGGCGACGCGTCCGAGTCGATGCGAACCAAGTAGGCCCCGGGGGCGTACACTAGGAGCATGGCGACCAGAGCCATCGTCTCCATGGAAGAGTATCTCGGGACGAGCTACCCCGATCTCGACCGCGAGTACCGGGACGGGGAAGTCGTAGAGCGCACCTTGCCGGACCTGCTGCATTCGCGCGCCCAGTCGCGCCTGGCCGCGTTCTTCGAGCGGCAAAGGAATCGGGGAACGCCCCTCTTGGCGTGCACCGAACTGCGAGTGAAGCTGACGGAGACTCGCTGCCTGATCCCGGATGTGGCGGTCTTCTCTCCCAGCTTGCCCGCGGGGAGTGTGCCTTCCACTCCGCCGTTAATCGCGATCGAGATTGCCTCTCCGGATGACAGCTTCACGGAAATCCGCGAGAAGCTGGAAGAATACCGGCGTTGGGGAGTTGTGTACATTTGGCTTGTGGACCCCCACGCCCGCCGCCTGTACGTGTGCACCGCCGCGCTCAGCGAAGTCGCTTCTTTCCATCTGCCCGAGTTCGACCTCCACATCGGACCGGAACAGATTTTCGACTGAGCCTACTCCCGGAGCCGCCGATCCAGATCGTCCTGGATGCCTTTCAATTGCTCGGGGTTCTGCATCAGGTTGCGCAGCCCAAACCCATTGTGCTCGAAGAAGAGGTCCACCGCGACCAAGGACAGGCCGTAAGCGAGCGCGGCCTGCTGGGGCGACATCCCGTTCCAGTTCTGACCCAGTCCGGCCAGTGCCGGCAGCTTTCCGGCTTTGGCCAGCTCCCGGACCTGCTGGCGGAGCACTGGATGGGCGCTCTGCCCGCTCAGCTTCTGCGCCAGTCCTTCGTGAAGCCACGTTGGCCATGGCCCGATGTTGGCCAGACAGGCGTGCACCAGCTCGTGCCCGAAGGTCTGCCGCATCTGCGGTGAGATCTGGAGTTGATCCGCCAGCGGGATGTGGATTTTGCCGTCGTAGGCCGCCCCGCTCCACACGGCCGCGCCGGTGATCCTGGCGTACGCCTCCCGCGTCTGGACGATGGTCACGATGCGGTCGTCGGTCCGGCAGCCGAGCTGCGGCTGAATGCGCGCGAACTCCTCCTCCAGCACGCTCACGATGACTCGGGCCAGTGCGGCGTCGGCGACAGTGCCGTCATAGCGCAACAGGAAGCGGGTCCCGTAGGTGGCTTCGCGGCTCTTGTCCAGCGCCGCCACGCGCTGCGCCTGGCGGTACATCCGCTCCACGGCGGGGTCCGGCTGGACGTCCAGCGACTCCTTGTAGAACTGGAGCGCGCGCCCGAGCTGGTCGCCGCGGTAGGCGGCGAGTCCCGCCAGAGCCAGCAGCCCGGGATCGCGGGGCCAGCGCCGCAGCAGATTCTCCACCATCCCCAGCGCCTGCTGGTTCTGGTTGCGGGCCAGCAATTGGTTGACTCGCTCGAAGTCCGGCAGCGATTTCGCCGGGAGCGTGAGCTTCAGCGGAGGCGCCGCCGGCGCGGGACCCGTTTCCGGGGAGGCCGCCACTTCTACCGACCGGGCTGCCCGCCGCTCGCGCTCGAACTCCTCGCTGCCCGCCAGCACGCTAGCCGGCACGTAGCCCTGGACCGCCTTGCCATCCACGGTCGCCCAAACCAGGAAGCAAGGCTGCGCTTCACCCGCCAGCGAGAACTTGACTTGTACGGGCTGCCCGGCCTCCAAGCGCGCCACCACGGCGTCGCTTTCCGAGCAACCCGCGCGCAGGGGATGGTGGTCCACTTTGATTGTGTGGCTCGCAGCCGCGAGGAACAGGAAGACCGCCATGCCAGGCATGTCATCTACCGTGGTACCACAAGGTCTCGCCAATGCCAGTCGGGTAAAAACCTGAGGAGGGTGCAAAACGGGTATAATTGCAAGCCATGGAGTACTACGACCGCCATCTCACCGTGCAGGACAAGCTATTCGGCGCCACTACTCTGGCGCCAAGCCGGGCTGCAACCCTCAAGAAAACCTACTTGCTGCTCTCGCTCAGCGTGGTATCCGCCATCGCCGGCGGATATGTTGGCGCGACTTCCGAAGGAGCCGTCAAGCTGTTTTCGAGCTGGCTGGGCTGGATTCTGGCCATGCTGGTCCTGAATATTGTGCCGCGCATCGCCATGGCCGCGCGCGACAACCCGCTGCTGGGGATTACGGCCCTGTTGTTCGACGGCTTTCTTTCGGGCCTGGTGCTGGCGCCCATTCTCTACCTCGCCAGCGTGATCGCACCGGGCATCGTCTTCAATGCCATGGCCATGACGGCGCTGGTCTTCGTGGGCGTGACCGCCTATGTCATGACGGCCAACCGGTCGTTTTCTGCGCCGCGCGGCCTGATGGTCGGGCTGTTCTTCAGCATTATCGGAGCCGTGGTGCTCAACGGCTTTCTCCATATCGGGATGCTGGGGATGCTGATCAGCGTGGCGGTCGGCGTGATGGGCGTCCTGATCCTGGTGTACGCCACCAGCGACGTGCTGAACAACCCGGAAGGCGGCGGGGCGATCTCCGGAGCGCTGATGCTGTTCGCCGGCCTGTTCAATATTTTCGTCGCGATCCTCAACCTGCTGCTGAGCTTCGGCCGCAGCCGGGATTAGCAATTTGCGGCCAGAGCCGCCTGCTGAGAGCCTGTGAAAATATCGAACCGTGCACCGCTTGCTTACGCGCGCGGCTCTGTGCATTCGTTGCAGCACGAATGGTCAGAGCCGCGACCGTGAGGGAGCGGCTGACGATATTTGTCACAGGCTCTGACGCGAGCGGCTTGGCAGCCTCCGCACCGGCGGCATACACTGACCTATCGCCATGAATTCCCCGCCCCGATTCCATCTCGCCACCCTCCCGACGCCGATCGACGAAGCCACTCGCCTGCGCGAGGCCCTCGGCGGCTCCGCCAAGTGCCCGCGTATTCTGATCAAGCGCGACGACCTCACGGGTCTGGCTTTCGGCGGAAACAAAGCCCGCAAGCTCGAATTCCTGGTCGCCGGCGCGCTGGAGCAGCGAGCGACCGTCCTGGTGACCACCGGCGCCGAGCAGTCGAATCACGCGCGCATGACCGCCGCCGCCGCCCGCATTGCGGGCTTGGGCGCTTCGCTGGTGCTCACCGGCAAGACCGGCCCCGCCGGGCCCCCGCAGGGCAATCTTCTGCTGGACTACCTGCTCGGCGCGGAGGTCCGCTTCGCGGCCGATGGCGCTGAGGAAGCCGCCGTGACGAGCGGCGTCATGGACGGCCTCCGCGCCCGCGGCGAGCGTCCCTACCTGATCCCCATCGGCGGCTCCAGTCCGCTCGGCGCCCTAGGCTCAGAACTCCTATGGTAGCTGGTCTGGAGGTGGGGCTATGTGGTTAACGTCGACGAGGTGGAAAGTAAGAATCGGACCACTGTCGAGCAAGTGGGGCCTTTCCTTGTTCAGGTCGGCGACGAGCATTTCGAG
>JACOSH010000234.1 GCA_016178945.1 Acidobacteriota bacterium | reverse complement strand
GGTGGCGCTCCGGAGAATTGAGCTAACTCTGCTCGAAGGCCAGACGGTCCTCCGGGGACAACTCGCGGCCCTGTTAGCCGCCGATCAACTCGTCCTCCGCGGATTCCAGAGCCTCAAACCAGGCATCCTCCCGGAAGTAACGCTCCTCGATCCCGGCCATCTCCTGCTCGCTCAACTTGCCGAGCAGGTAGCGCCGCAGTTGCGGCTCCTTCATGGACTGCTCCTCACCGCTGCCCTCCACTCGCACAGTGCCAAAAAGCCGGATTCCTTTCAGAGTCCCTGGCCGTCCAGGCACCGCTCGATGCAGGGCTTGAGTGATTCCTTCCGGATCCGATGGGCGCGAATGTCCAGTGCGTTCGGTGTAACTCCTAGACGCGACGCCAGTTGCGCCCGGCTCTCACGAGCCTGGGCATCGCCATAAACGGCCCGGATCAACTCGCGCTTCTCCGGTGGCAGCGCCCGGATGCATCGTTCCAGGCACTGGGAGAGGCGCTCGGCTCGCTCGTCCGTGGCGGGTTGCGCGAAACGCTCCGGGTCGATTTCCTCCAGCTTGATGGACTGGTTCCGGAATTGCTCCAGCAAGACCAAACGACCCACGCCCAGGGTATAGGCCCCCACACTCTCGATGACGGTTCCGGCGCGGATCTTCTCCAGCACCCGCACGGTCGTTTCGCTGGCCAGATCCTCGGCCATGCCGAAACAACGATGAGCCAGGAAGAACTGGACCAGCCTGGGGCGGCAGTGCTGGAGCTCGGCTTCCTGAGCGGTCATTTCCACTCGCCCTGGAGCACAAAGGCCGCCCAGTAATACGGCGATTGCCAGCGGGGCTGTTTCCACAAGGCCGCCTGAGCCGCGCGGAGCGCCGCGGAAGGACTGAGGCGGTCCCGGCCCAGCATCCCTTGATAGAACACCTTCATCAACTCGGCGGTGGCCTGGTCATCCACCTTCCATAGACTGGCGATTACCCGGGGAGCTCCAGCGTACATGAAGCCGCGGGCCAGCCCGACCAGTCCTTCTCCCTTGACCTCCCGTCCCAGCGCTGTCTGGCAGGCGCTCAACACAACCAGATCCACTGGCAGGCGCAGGTTGTAAATGTGATGCAGTCGCAGAAAGCCGTCCTGCCGCTGGCCCTGAGGATTCACCTGGGACAGCACCAGGCCGGAAAGCTCGGGATGCTCGCTGTTGGCAAAGCCATGGCTGGCGATGTGGACAATCCGGTACCCCGCCAGTTTCCCGCTCATCACCAGGCCTCGGTTGGCCTCAAAGTCCAGGGCGGACAGCCGCTCGGCCGGCTTGGCCAGGGACAGAATCCCGCGCGCCTCTTCGCGGGAAAACAACAGGCGCGGCAAACGGCTCACACCCGCCGAGCGCGCCGCGCGGTCCCATTCGGTCTCGGACTCCTCCGCGCCACGGGCCACCGCCGGAGCCGGGCTGGGCCGCCGCCCAGGACTCAACCGCGAGTCGTCGCCGTCGAAGACCGGGTCGGCCAGCACGGCCACCAGCCCGGAGGGCGCCTGACGCCGCGCCTGCTCGCTTCGCAACACCGCCAGCGTGGAGGCCGACGGCAGACTGGCAATCTCGTTCCGGGTCATCAACGGCGCGGGATCCCCCGGCACGGTCAGCGCTCCAAACGGGACATACTGTAAGGCGCCGCCGCCGACGATCAGCAGCCGCTTGCCGGCCAATTGTTCCGCAACCGGCCCCAACAAGATACGCCCCAGAGTTGCCGCGGCCTCGGGGATCTGGCCCTCCGCCTTGGCCAGACGCGCGCGCCAATCCGCGGCCGGCTCACCGTCGGGGCGTTCATTGCGCTCCGTCAGCAGCTTGACGAAGCGGCGGCTCTGCTCTTCGATCTCGCCGCGCTTGGGCAATTCAAAGCTCGACACGGCGTGCGGCGTGACCGCCCACAAGTAGCTGCGCTCTTCCCCGAGAGCATACGCCAGAAGCAGCGAATCGGCATCCAGGACCTGCCGCTGGATCTGCGCGACCGTGAGCGGCTGGGGCTGCGTCAGCGCGGCGTAGCGTGGGCTGGCCGAGCGCATTCGCGAACGCACCTCCTGGAATTCAGCCAGCAGCGTGTTCAGCTCATCCCCTGCCTTGGCGGCTTCTGGCCCGGAAGGTTTCCCGGCCAGCAGCCGGGTCCGGCGGGCCGCCACCGAATCGATCCGCCCTTGCAGGTCCTGGAGGCGCTCCAGCAAGGCCGGGTCGACGCCTTCCCGAAGGTCCACGCGCGCCTCGGCCAGGGTGTCCAGCAGGCTGCGGGCTCGGGCTCGCTCCAGCGCTTCTAGCGCGGTCGCCTGGTGACCGGCCGCCGGATCCGCGCGGTGCTGTTCCATCAGGACATTCACATACAGATCGAAGGGCTTCTGGGCCTGCGAGAAATAGGAGGCGCGCAAGTCGCTTCCGACGATCCGGCTGCGCAGATCGTCATAAATGCGCAGCGCCTCTTCCACCCGCACCCGGGCCTCCCGGAGATCGCCCCGCTCGCGCGCCAGTTCCGCCGTAACAAACAGGGCGCCGGCCTCGTACTCGCGGTGCTCCACTTTGCGGGCCAGCGACAAGGCCTGCTGGAAGCTTTCCAGCGCCTTGGACTTGTCGCCCGACCGCGACCAGGCTCGGCCCAGGTAAACCAGCGCCACGGACTGGCCGGAGGCGTCTCCCAACTCCCTTTGCAAGCCGACTGCCTGGGTCAACTGCTCGATCGCTCGTGGGAAGTCGCGCATCTCGTATTGCACGATGCCCGTATTGGCGATCGTATTGGCTTCCATGCGCCGGTTCTTGACGGCTCGATTCAAAGGCAGCGCCTCGCGGAAATGATCCAGCGCCTTCTGGTACTCGCCCATCGACCGGTAGACCAAGCCGAGGCCGTTCAGGCACTGGGCCTGGCCGCGCTGGTCGGCGGCTTCCCGCCACATCGCCAGCGCCTGATTGTGGTACTCCAGCGCTTTCGGGTAGTCGTTCAGATAGCGGTAGGTTTCGCCGATGTTGTCGAGAGTGCCCGCGCGCCGGCGCTGACCCTGCGACAACTTGAGGGACTGGCGGAAATAGTCCAGAGCCCGGTGATACTCGCCCAATGTCCTTCGGCTCACGCCTACGTTGTTGAGGACAATCGCCTGGTTCGTGTCGTCCGCTTCGGTCCTGGCCAGTTCCACGGCCCGCTCTTCGAAGGGCTGCGCCTTGCGGCGTTGGCCCGACTCCCAGTACGCGGCGGCAATATTGTTCACGAGCGAGGCGACCAGCGAGCGCGGGCCGGCCTGCTCGGCCTTGTGGAGGGCCTGCTGGCAATACTCCAGACCTTTCAGGAATTCGCTGACCATCATGTAGACAATGCAGATCTTGTTCAGCGCGCCCGCTTCCTGAGAGGCATCGCCCAAATCGGCCCAGATCTTTACCGCCTCGCTCAGCGGCTCGCGCGCCACCGTCAGCTCATTGAGCGAGATGTGCGCGTCGCCCATCGAGACCAAAGTTCGAGCTTCCCACTCGCGGCTCCCGGCGTCCCGCCAGAGGGGCAGCGCCTCCCGGTATTTCTTCAGCGCCGACTGAAAGGATTCCCGCGAGTCGGTGGTTTGGAATTTCTTTCCCTCGCTGAACGCTTCCTCCGCCGCGATGCGGGTTCGATCCTGCGCGGTGGCCGGATGCAGCTCGCGGAGCAGGATCTCGTAGCGCCCTGGCCGATCCGCCGGATCAATGGGCTTCAACTCGAAGCGGAAGGCGCCGCTGGTTGGGGCGATGAACGAGATGGGTTCCCGTCCCTGTGGACCTTCGGCATGCTCCCGCAGCAGGATCTGCTTGCCCGCGGGGTCGAAGACGGCGGTGGCCACTGCGATGCCCTTTTCCTGAACGATCAGGTGCAGGAACTGGCCGGAGGCCATGGGAACCCGATAGGTGTGGGTCTCTCCGCTCTTGAGCTCGCGTTCGATCGGCGCGCCGGGCTCCAGATTGCGTCCGCTATCCGGAGTCTGGGCCGGCAAAAGAGAGACGATTATGAGAGATATCCGTAGCCCGAACACGCGTAGTAGTATATCGCAGCGTGTTCACCGCCGGACAACCGCCCGTAGCTAGTTCCTCTTGCGCCTCTCGGTGACGGTCACCGGCTCGCGCAACCTGAAGCTGAGCTTGGTCTCGCTGTTGATCACGGCGGCCTTGCCACGCGTCATCAGAACGCCACCGGTTCCCGCCGCGCCGCCGGCGGCTGCGCCGACAGCCGCTCCCTTGCCGCCTCCGGCGATGGCTCCAATGATCGCGCCCAGCGCCGCGCCGCCTCCGATCTTGGCGGCATCCGAGCCCTTAGAGTCGGCGCCCTTCTTGGCAAAGGACTCGGTCTGGATTTCCACGCGCTGGCCGTCGGAGGTCATCAACTGGGTCAGCTCGACCTCGATCGAAGACAGCCCCTTCACCTTGCCCGCGCGCGTGGCGTCCATGACGCGGCCTTCGCAGCGCGCCCCCCGTTCGGCGATCACCAGGCCGTCGACCGCCAACTCTTCATCCAGAGAACACGTAAATGTGTCGCCCGGCTTATTGCGGTCGCTGGACACGCTTTCGATCAGGCGTACCGGCAGCAGCGTACCCGCTTTCAGCACCACCTTGCGCAACGGCGGAGGAGGCGGGGGGGGTGGCGGCGCCGCCGTTGTCACGGGCGGCGCGGGCTCGACCGCGGGCGGCGGACTGACCACCGGCGTGGAGGAGACCGGCGGTGGCGCGGGCGGCGGCTGCGCAGGCTCGTGGTGGGCCGTCGTCACTGGAGCCGGTTTCTGGGGCGGCTTGAACTTTGCACTCGGCTTGGCCGAAGTCTTGGGGCTGCTCGACGGCTGCGCTGCCACTGGGGGAGCTTCCGGGGTCGTCGGCTCCGGCTTGACCTCCGGGGCCTTGATCTCAGGGGCTTTGGTCTCCGGCGGCTTGACCTCCTGCATCACGGGGGCCGGAGCGGGCTCCGAGGACTTCCACCTCATGAACACGAACGCTCCCAGGGCTCCCACAACCACGAGTAGTCCGGCTTGTAAGGCTTTCATGTGATTCGCCCTCCCAACTTCCTTTCGACGGGCTCCGCGCGCCCGCCGTTTCCAGCATACTAAAATGAAAGCAGCGCAAGATGTTGCTCCCGTCCGCATTAAAAATCGGTCATCTGGCGATCTCGCCGGCCACCGTGCTGGCCCCCATGGCGGGGGTCACCGACACGGTCTTCCGGCGCTTCATCCGCAACCTGGGCGGGTGCGGCCTGATCATGACCGAGTTCACCAGCTCGCACGGCATTCGCGCCTCGATCGGCAGGTCCAAGCCCAGCCGCACCTTGAAGTACCTGGCCTTTCAGCCCGACGAGCATCCTATCTCGGCGCAGCTTTTCGGCGCCGACGCCGAGGTGATGGCCGAGGCGGCGCGCGTCTGCGAGGATCTGGGCTTCGATATCGTCGACATCAACTTCGGGTGCCCGGTGAACAAGGTGGTCAAGTGCAATGGCGGCTCGGGCCTGTTGCGCGACCTGTCGCTGGTGGAGGAGATCCTGCGCGCGGTGCGCGCCGCCATCCGCATCCCCTTCACGATGAAGTTCCGCGCCGGATGGAACGACCAGGAGCTGGTTTCCGTGAAGATGGCGCGGCTGGCCGAGGACTGCGGCCTGCAAGCCGTGGCGCTGCATCCGCGCACCCGCGAGCAAGGCTATGCCGGTCAGGCCGATTGGACGCGCATCGCGGAGCTCAAAGCCGCGGTGAAGATCCCGGTTATCGGCAACGGCGATATCCTCACGCCGGAAGACGCCGCCCGCATGGCGGCCCAGACCGGCTGCGACGCCGTGATGATCGGGCGCGCGGCCTCCTCCAATCCCTGGATCTTCCGCCAGATCGCGCAATACGTGGAGAGCGGCGCCTACGACCAGCCCACCGATCGGGACCGCTACCGGATGATGCGCACCTACTACGCCATGCTGCTTGAGAACGGCGAGCCGGACCGGGTGGGCAAGATGAAGCAGTTCGCGACCTACTTCACGCACGGGGTCAGGAACGGCTCGCGGCTGCGCGCCGAGATCTACCGCGCCCAGGAGGCCGGCGCCATCCTCGACCTGGTGGACGAATTCTTCCAGCGCCAGCTTGAGGCGGTGCCGGCCTGAAGCGCGTCAGGCTGATCACCGACGGGTCTTGCCTGGGCAACCCGGGTCCTGGGGGCTGGGCCGCGATCCTGCGCTTCGGCGAGCGCCAGAGGGAGATCTACGGCCACGCCCCTCACACCACCAACAACCGCATGGAGCTGACCGCGGCCATCCGGGGCCTGGCGGCGCTGAAGGAGGTCTGCGAGGTCGAGATTGTGACCGACTCGGAATACGTCAAGAACGGCATCACCAAGTGGGTCGAGGGCTGGAAGCGGAGGGGCTGGCTCACCGCCGGGAAGACGCCGGTGGTCAACCGCGACCTGTGGGAGGAGCTGGACGGGCTGGTCCAGAAACACAAGGCCACCTGGTCGTGGACCAAGGGCCACGCGTCGCACGCCGACAACAATCGCTGCGACGAGCTGGCGCAGCGCGCGGCCAGGGAGCAGCGGGGGAGCGGGTAGGATGGCAAGAAAAAAGGCAAAAGGCAAAAGGCAAAAATCAAAAGGCAAAAGGAATTAGGTAGTTTTTCGTACGATAATGAAGGCAAGATGACAGCCGGTTTCCTCACAAGATTCGGGATCATCACGGGGTCTGTCCTCCTGGTGCTGGCGCAAGCTCTATCCAGTCGATGAAGGTTCCAGCGATCACTCGTTTTTGCGTTTCCGGCGTCAACTACTCGCTGCCGTCCGGCGGCACGATGGCCGGTTCCTTGTGCGAATATTAGATCGCAACGTGCAACTTAGCTTTGGAGATCAGACAGGAGCGGACTCGTTCCTTCGGAATTGGGAACCGGACAGCTCGAGCACGAAGCTGTGGTCAACCCTGGAATCAGTCCTCTTGCTGGGCGGTTCGTTTGACACTCTGGAGGGGAGAAGGATCTTCTGCGCGCCCTACATCTACAGCCGGTTCTCACCGGATATCAGTGGCGTTTTCGAGCACGCGGTCATTGTCGGCAAGGGCGTCAAGCTTCGCTCGGGGCCGTCGATGAGCGCGGCTGTTCTGGCAGAGCTTGCGTACGACATTGTCGAGATCGAACCCGATGGTCCGGCTTCGCGGAGGATTCCGTGGGTGAAGGTTCGAGCCGGCGACAAGCAGGGCTTCGTAGCGGCGGCAAGCGTGCGCCGGCCTTTGGACTACAGGGCTTGCTTTGAGAAGAAGGGTGGCAGGTGGCTGTTGATAGCCCTGGTGGCGGGCGACTGATGAACTCTGCACTACGGGGGAGTCTGGCGCTCTGGCTTCTTCTCCCCTTGCACGTTTCGGACCTCAGGGTCCAAGAGGACCAGATTCGTGCCGGCGTGGTAGCGCTTCGCGTACTTGCCGCGTACCGCTCCCTTGACCAATTGACGCAGATCATACGCGGGGCGTAGTTCGTCGGCCGTTCTATCGTGTTTCCTCATGGAGCCGAGAACCTTTCACTTCTGCGTCAGCAGCCCGCGGGCGCCCAGCCACTCGTGAAACCGCGCGCTCCAGCCGGCCACGGGACCGCGATTGCTGTCGCGGAGGCCAAAGCCGTGGCCGACCCCGGCGAAAACGTGCAACTCCGCCGAGGCCCCGGCCCTCTTCAGCGCCAGGTAGAGCTCGGGAAGGCCCTGAGAAATGTTCTGGCGGTCGTTCTCCCCGCAGACCAGGAAGGCGGGCGGCGTTTCCTTCGTTAGTTTCATGTCGCGCGGTATGGCCGGATAGATCAAGGCTTGGAACGCCGGCGTGGAGCTCTCGCGGTCGATCGGATCGCTCGCGCCTCCGTCAGCGCTCTCCGCGCGCGTGCCGGCCAGCGCGGCCAGCTCCCCACCGGCCGAAAAACCCATCACGCCGACCCGCTTCGGATCGATGGCCCACTCCGAGGCCCGGCTCCGCACGAGGCGGATGGCGCGCTGCGTGTCCGCCAGCGCATGTCCTTCGATCGTGTAGGTGGAATCCTTCTCGCGCGCCAGCCGGTACTTCAGCACGAACGCCGCCACGCCGTGATCGGAGAGCCAGGCGCCCACGTTGTGGCCTTCATGATCCGTCCACAGCTCGCGATGCCCGCCGCCCGGCGCGATCACCACCGCGGCTCCCGTGGCCGACTCCTTCGAGGGAAGGTACGGCGTGAGAGAAGGACGATGAACGCCCGACACCACCCGCTCCCCGCCCGGGCTGATCCGAACCACGACGGGCGCCGTCTTATCTTCCGAGCCCGGCGCGCCATTCGGCCACAGAAAAACTTCCGCCCCACCAGTGGCTCCCCGTACCACCCCCCAAGTAAAGAGCAGCCACCTAATCACTTTTGCCTTTTCACAGGCCTCTACCGGTTAAACAAAAACCCATTGCTATTCAGCAAGGCCCAGAGCAGGTCCTGCGCCCGTTCCGCGCGGTTCAGCCCCCGCGACAGGTAGGTCTGGGCGTAGTCCAACTCCTTGGGCTCGGGCGGCCGGTTGAGCGCCGCCAGGTAGAGCTCGTCGATGATCTGGCGGTCGCTGGCGCCCTTCAGGAGCAGCTTGGATACGCGACCGTCCTCGGCGGCGATGGCGTCGGCGATGGTCGCGCCATTGAGCAGGTTCAGGGCTTGCACCAGGCTGACGTCGGTGCGGCGCTCGCATTCGCAACTGGTCTGCCGCTCGGGACGGCCGAACAGGTCCAGGAAACCGCCCCTGCCCACCGTGGGATCGGGCAACTGCTGCGCCGTGAAGTCGCGCGGCGCCTCGCGGAAGAACGGCTTGGACCCGGTGGCCACCGTGACGCCGTCGAGCAACTGCTCGGCGCTGAGCCGCCGCGGCTGCGCATGCGAGAAATTGATCTCGTCGCCGGCGTTCCACTCGTTAGTCTGGTAGCTCAACTGGTAGGTGCGCGAGTTGACGATGGTCCGGATCAGGTGGCGCGTGTCGAAATTGTGCGCCACGAAGTCCTTGGTCAGCGCCTCCAGCAGCGGCGCGTTCGCGGGCGGATTGCTGGCCCGGATGTCGTCCACCGGCTCGATGATGCCCCGGCCGAAGAAGTAGCTCCACATGCGGTTGGCCATGGCCTTGGCGAACAGCGCGTTCTCGCGGGAGGTGAGCCAGTTGGCCAGCGCCACGCGCGGATCCGCTTCGCCCGGCGCCAGCTTGTCCCCGCCAAACAGGAACTTCGGCGACATGATGCGCCCGTCCTTGGGGTGCTTGACCTCGTTCTCCTCGCGCTTCTCGTAGACGATCTCCTCGTTGGCGTCCATTCCGTCCTTGATGCCCACTCCGGCGAAGAAGGCGCTCAAGGAGAAGTACTGGTTCTGGGTCCACTGCTCGAAGGGATGGTCGTGGCACTGCGCGCACACCATGCGGACGCCGAGAAAGAGCTGCGTGGTGGTTTCCATCGCGACCTTCGGATCGCGGGTGAAGCGGAAGAAGTTGGCGGGCGGATTCTGGAACGTGCTGCCGCGCGCGGTGATCAATTCGCGCGCCATTTGGTCGTAGGGCTTGTTGCCGGCCAGGGCCTCGCGGATCCACTCCCGGAAGGCCCACATCCCCTTGTCGCCCAGGCGCGTGCGGCTGACCTGCAGCAGGTCGCCCCACTTCACCGACCAGTGGTCGACGAACTCCGGCCGGGCCATCAGCTTGTCGATCAGGCGCGAGCGCTTGGCGGGGTTCTTGTCCGCCACAAAGCCGCGGACCTCTTCGAGCGAAGGCGGCAGTCCGGCGAGGTCGTAAGAAACGCGCCTCAGGAACTCGGCGTCGGAAGCGGTCTCGGAAGGCAGGACCTTCACCTTGCGCAGCTTCGCGTTGATGAAACGGTCGACGTAGTTGTTCTCCGGAATCGGCTTCCAGGCAAAACCCGGCTTGTCGGGCAGCACCGTGACGTTGACCACGGCCAGCTTCCCCTCGTAGCGCACCAGCAGCGCCGACTCTCCCTTGCGCTCGGTCTTCACCGCGCCCGCGTCGCTGACGTCGGCCACCGTGGGAGTGCTGCTCGTGTACTGCGCTTCCTTGGTGACAACCCGTTGCGAGCCGTCGGCGTAGTGCGCCGTCACTTGAAGGGGCTGCCCCTCCCCGGGTTTCTGGAAAAGCAGCTCCGGGGGCTCGACCACCAGCTTGGCGACCTGGGCCGACACCGGATCGCCGAACTCGGCGCCGTCGCGCAACCATTGGAGGATGGTCTTGTAGTACGGCGAGTCCGCGTCGAAGCGCTGACCGCCGCCGTGCGGCAACTGCTGGGCCGGCTTAACCAGCATCAGGCTGCTGGCCGGGTCGGTGCGGTTGTAGCGGCGGCCGGCCATGTCGTGGAGCAGGGCGCGGTAGTCGAACTCGGGATCGTAGCCCCGCAGCGACAGCTTGAAACCGTTCTTGCCCTTGGCCGCGCCGTGGCACGGCCCCGACGTACAGCCCGCCTTGTTGAGGATGGGCATCACGTCCTTGACGAAGCTCACCTTGTCCGCCGCCTGACCGGCCAGCGACAGCACCAGCACGAGCGTTGCGGTCTTCATGGGTCCCTCCTGGGCGCGGCGATCGCCGCGCTGGCGGGCGGCGTCACCACCAGCCGCGCGTTCACATCCGCGATCTTGTATTCCGCCTTGGCCTTGCTCCCCGTATCGGGCGCGCTCGAGGCGATGCGAATCTCATGCGAGCCCGGCTTCGCCTGGGGGCCCGCCTCGCAGCGCAGGGTGAAGTCGCGCTGGGCGGCCGCGACCACCACCCCCGCGCACTTCACGCCCTCGGGCAGGTCTTCGGCCTGAATGCGAATCTCGCCGCCTTCAAAGGTCAGCTCGCGCCGCACTTGGCCGGCGACCTCGGCGCTTCCGCCCGGTGCGAGCTCCATCCGGGAGCTGGCCAGTTGAATCTCGTACCCGGAAACCACCTGCACCTCGGTGATCGGCGAGATCACCGTGAAAACTTGGCCGTTGTGCTCCACTTGCGCCTCCAGCAGCACGTCGAAGGTGGTCTGGGGAGTGGCGAAGTTAGTGTTGATCTGGTAACTGCCGGAGTCCGGGTCCTTCGATTCCCCCTGTTTCAGGATGCGGAGATTGCCCACCGCTCCTTCCTGCCGGAAGTTGGGACGCCCCTGCACGCGGGCGCCTTCACGCCGCCGCACACGGAAGCGGAAGTCGTACTCGAAACCCTGGGCGAAGCGGAGCAACGCCGGCGTCTCCAGCGTCACGGGCACGGGCTCGGCGGTCGCCAGCGGAAGCTGCATTCCCAGCCAATACGCCGTAAAAGAACGCTGCCGGTCTCCGCGGATCGCGCTTATCAGACCCGGGCCCCGGGCCACGCGCCGCATCACGCCGCTGGGAGTCTGCGCCTCGGCCACCACGGTCAACTCCTGGAACAGCGGCTTGACATCGGGATCGGCGGTAATCGTCAGCACGCTCCGCGCGGTGCGCCGGCCGGCATTGTCGTTGTTGAAATTCTGCGCGGCCGACTCGGGCGGAACGTTTCCGCCGGCCACATGAAAGCCCGGCGGCAGATTGGGAATCCTGACCTTGATCTCCCCGTCGTAGCCGCGGCGCTGGATAATACAGGCCACCTGCGCCGTTCCGCCCGCCGGGACGTTGACGAAGGGAGTGGCCAGGTCGGCCACGAAGTCCGGCTCCTGGCGCCGGGCCAGAAAGCGGTAGCCGTACTGCGGGCCGCCGCGTCCCAACAGGTCCTCCACCGCCACCTGGATTTCGCGCACCCCGGTGGGAACGGTGAAAGGCAGCACGGGATCGGCCCCGGCCAGATCGTCGCCGCTGGCCAGCTTCTTGCCGGCCTCGTCGGTCAGGGTGAGGATCGCATCCAGCGGCGACGTGCCCAGCGCGGCGGCCGTCAGCTCGAAGACCCACTTCTGGCCCGGCTCCACGGCCAGCCGGTAGCGGTCGATCTCGCCGGGCTTGGAGATGCGCCCGTCGATCAGGGTGTTCTCCGGCAGCGGAGCGGGCCCTCGATCCGGTTCCATCATTTCCGGCAGGTCGGAGACCGCCAGCAGGATCGGAAAGCTCGGCGAGCCGGGCACGCGCACGCCCACGAACGGAGCCGGAGTATTGAAGTCCACGGTCACTTTGACCGGCTGCGCCAGATTCCCGCCCGACAGGGTCACTTCGCGCTTTTCGCCGCGCCGCCCGCCCAGCGGAAACACCGCGTCGGCATATTGATACTTGCCGATCTTCAGGCGGTAGAAGTTCTGCGCCTGCTCGCTGAATTTGGAGTCATGAACCCGCACCAGGTACTCGCCGGTCTTGGGAAAGGCCGCTTCCACGCGGCAATCCACGCCCAATCCGGGGGCATCCTCATTCTTAGCGAGCACGCGTCCGGCCGCGTCCAGAATCTCAATCGCCGGATCGATGCCCGACCCCATGCGCCGCGCCTCGACTTCAAACACCAGCTTCTGGCCCGCCTGCGCCGCGAAGGAATACAGGTCGATGTCGGGTCCGGCCAGCGTGCCGTTGATGACCGCGGGAACCGCTACTTTCTGCGCTTCCTCGGGAAAGTTGTTGGGTTTCTTGGGTTCCTTCGCTTCGATCTCCTCAAGCTCCGGCAGGTCGCCGACCGAGAACAGCACCACGTTGGACAGACCACTCGCCGTCAGCAGGCGGACGGGATACAAGCCGGTGGGAGTATCGGCGGGCAACGCCAGGAGAAACGGCAGCACGCTGTCCGGTTTCATCGACGCGCCCGACTCGGACAAAGGATCCTTGGACGGCGTGAGCTGATTGAAGACCGCCGGCAGCGTGCTCTTCACTTGCGCGCCGCGCGTCAGCCCATCCCCGCGCAGATAGACCGTCAGCGTCTTGCCCCGCTGGCCGCCGCGCGGGTAGATCTCGCGAATGTTCGGCGCAGCCCCCTGCGCGGCGCACACCGCCATTCCCAGCGCCACCGCGGCGGCGCGCAGCGCCCTGGACTCCTGACTGAAGATTCCTGTCATATGCTACTTCTGTGAAACTTCGGATTTCTCGAGCGGCGCCGGCACGAACTCCCGCTCCAGCTTCCCGGCCATGTCGTAGACCCTCACCTGGCCGTCGAACCCGGCGGTGTAGAGGCGCTGGCTGCCGGGAGCGAACTGGATCGCGTAGATGCCGCCGCGATGCCCGCTGCATTTGGCCACCGGATCGCCGGTGTCCGTCAGATACACTCGCACGTCGCCCACCTCGCTGGCTGCGGCCACATACCGGGCGTCCGGGCTGATCGCCACGGCCAGGATCGGGCCGTCCTGCCGCTCGAACTTGCGGATCAGCGTCGAGTCGTCGGCGATGCGCATGGCGCGCGGCCGGTCCATCATGTAGAGGTAGGGCACGCGCTCCTGGCCGCCGATGAGCACCCAGTCTTTCTTGGGATGCCGGGCGACCGCGGTGAGCCCCTCCTTCAGCAGGTTCACGTTCTCCAGAAATTGGCCGTTTTCGACCCGGGTCAGCTTGGCGGCGCGATCGCGCCCCACCGAGACCAGCCGCTGGCCGTCGATCCCGAATGCAGTGCCGAAGACCCAGTCCTCATGGTGATCCACGCGGCGGATCTCCTTGCCGCTGGCGGCGTCGAAGAGCCGGATCGATTTGTCGGCCCCGCCGCAGGCGATTTTCGTGCCGTCCGGGGAGAAGGAGGCCCCGAACAGCGTGTCATTGGTCGTCACTACCGAATGCCTCTGCTTGCGGGAGGCGACGTCCCAGATCTGGAGCTCGCCAAAGCGGGCCGGGCTGCCCCCCGCGGCGGCCAGCGTCTTTCCGTCCGGCGAGAAGGCCAGCGACAGGATCTTGTCCGAAAGCCCCGGCAATCGCGCCAGGGGGCCGCCCGCCGCCGGGTGCAGCAGAATCTCGCGATACCCGGATACGGCCAGCCACTGTCCGTCGGGCGAGACGGCGAGGGCGTTGATCACCGGCGGCGCGTGATAGACGGTGGCCTTGGTCACGGCGGCTTCGGGGGCCTCGGCGGGGGAGTCGTCATTGGCCCCCTCGCGGACCCAGCGCCGGAAAAGCTCGATCTGGTCCTCGGGGAGCGGGCGTCCCCCGAACGGCATCTGCGGCTTGTTCTCGCCCGTTAGGTAGGCGATCAGGACGCTCTTCTCCGGAGCCCCCGCCAAGAGAGCGGGCCCCTTGCGTCCCCCTTGCTTCAGTCCCTCGTAGGTGGTCAGCAGCAAGTCGGACTGGCGGCTGGCCGGATGGTGACAGCCCTGGCACTGCCGCACCAGGATCGGGCGGATCTGCCGGTGGAAACTGACCGGCTCCTCCCCGCGCGCGGACCACAACAAGCCCGCGCAGAACACGGCGGCGGTGACACGATACATAAGCGGCAAGCCTACAGGGATTATACGACAACGCGAGGCTCCGGACCGGTAGTGTCCTAAGGGAGGATTGGTGTAGCCTATGAATAGAGATGAACGCGGCTCGCGGAACCGACCTGACCCATTCGGTGGAGCCTCGTCCCCTCCATCGTCAAATCGGCGGGATCGCCTACTCTCTGAACCAGGCGGATTGCCTGGAGTGGATGCCGGTTCAGGCTCCAAACCATGTCCACGCCATCGTCACTGATCCGCCCTATGGACTCAAGGAGTATACGCCGGAGGAAAAGAAGAAGCTGCGAAACAGGCGGGGAGGCGTCTGGAGAATTCCCCCGTCTTTCGATGGCTGCCAGCGAAGCCCGGTGCCCCGTTTCACGGTTCTCACGGAAGCCGATCGCGCTCAACTGAGGGCGTTCTTCGTATCGTTCTCCGAAAGGGCTTTCCGGATTCTCGTTCCGGGCGGGCATCTGTTCATCGCCAGCAGCCCGCTGCTTTCACATCTGGTTTACCTCCCGCTCATGGAGGCGGGATTCGAGAAGCGTGGCGAAGTCATCCGGCTGGTTCAAACGCTTCGGGGCGGCGACCGGCCCAAGAACGCGCACAAGGAGTTTCCAGACGTTACCGTGATGCCGCGCTCTTGCTGGGAGCCGTGGGGCATCTTTCGCAAGCCGTGCGAAGGTCGCGTGCAGGACAATCTTCGCAAATGGAAGACTGGCGGTCTGAGAAGACTGTCCGCCGAGGGGCCCTTCACCGACGTGATCGCGTCCGCCCCCACCAGATCGGAGGAGCGTAAGATCGCTCCACACCCATCGCTAAAACCTCAGGCGTTCATGCGCCAGCTTGTGCGCGCGTCCCTCCCACTCGGAGAGGGCCTGGTCCTGGATCCATTCATGGGGGCCGGTTCAACGATCGCTGCCGCCTTAGCGGTCGGATATCGAAGCATCGGGATCGAGTTGGACCCTGCTTTTTTTGACGTCGCCGTCAAGGCCATTCCCGCGCTGGCCGCGCTTCCCGTTCCACACGTCAGAAGCGCGATTCGATCCAGCCAACCGAACGAAGCGGGGTCTGCCAGTTCTCATCTGGCGAGTGGATATTCCGGTATCTGCCTTTCCCGAGGCAAGCCGTGCCTGGTGGAACCGGCCCCCAGGATCACTCCCAATCCTCCCTGACTTGGCGTACGTACTCGTCGGGATCCTCTCCTTTCCACATTCCACGACCCGACCCTCGCAGCGCAATAACGCCGCTCAGCCACCCAGGTGGCTCCTCGCTTTGGTTAGCATCCTCCGATAGGTCGATCATATATTCATCATACTGGCTCACCGGGCCGTCCGCAGCTTGTTCAGATGATGCCGCGCCTCGGTGAAGTCCGGCTGGACCCGGATGGCCTCGCGATAAGCGGCTTCGGCTTCCGCGGACTTGCCCGCCTGCTCCAGCGTGACGCCCAGATTCAGCCAGGCCAGCGGGGCGTCCGGGTTTTCCTCGACCGCCTCGCGCAGCAGCCGGAGCGAGTCCTCGACCCGCCCCTGCTGGCCGTAGGCGATGGCCAGCGACAGCTTATCCCGCGCCCGCTCCAGATACCCGGTCGCCAGGCGGGTCTTGCCCTGACGCAGCAGCGCGTCGCCCAGGGCGCGCAGGAGCTTCGCCGAGTCCGGCTCGCGCTCCAGCGCCTGGCGGTAGGATCGGACGGCCCGCTCCAGGTTGCCCGCGCGGCGATAGGCTTCGCCCAGGTCGAAGGCGAATGCCGACTTGCCGGGCGCGGATTCCAGCATGGCGATCCCCCGCTCCAGGTTGTTGGCCTCCCGCACCTGCGCCACAGCCAGGTACAGCGGGTCGGCCTGAGGCGGGTACAACTGAACCAGCGGGCCCCGGTAGGGCGTGTGGTCTTCGCGCCGCCCGGCCAGCGGTTCCCCGATCGGAGGCCGGCGCTGAATGAGGTGATCGGTCATGGCCACGTGCACGGCATCCTCGGTGCGGCGCTTCGGCATGTGGCAGCCCACGCAGCCGGTTGACGCGGCGGCGTGCGCCGTCCGGTGACAGCCCTGGCAGACCTCGCGGTAGGGCTTGGGCGGCTCGGCCTGGTGCGGATCGTGACAGGTGGTGCACAGCAGCGGCCGGCACTTCGACTTCAGCAGGCGGTAGGCGGCGTGATTGATCTCAAACTTGTCGTCGCGGCCCGATCCCGGCGCATGATCGAAATAGATCTTGTAGCCGCCCAGCGGCTCGCCCGGCCTGTAGGAGAAGGCGGACCGCCCGGCGCGCCGGATCGCGTCCGGAATGCCCCGGCTTTCGGTCTCCAGATGGCATTGCAGGCACACCTCCATCCGGCGTTCGGCCGGCAGCCGCGCCGGATTCACGATGGTGGCGCGCGACGGCTCGCGCAAGTGCCGCTCGCCCGGACCGTGGCAGCGCTGGCAGTCGATCCCGCCGGCTAACCCGCCGTTGGCCGCCGACGGGTAGCCGTTGTGGCAGAACAGGCAGTCGTCCGAGATCTCCCGCCGGAAGTCGAGATGATCGGCGCGGTCATAACCCGGACTCATCGCCCAGAAGCCGTACCAGCTCAGCGGTAGCTCCACCAGTAGGCCACCGGGTTTTCGGTGCAGGAAACTTCGGGCGTGGTCGCCCGACCCCATAGCGTAGTCGATCCGTCTCTCCAGGACGTTGACCTCCTCGCCCTTTGCATCCAGTTGGCTCCGGCGCAGGAAATACTCCCCGGCCCGTTGCAGGACCTGATATTGGCGATTTGACGCGCGGTGGTAAAAGGTTCCGATCGCGGGAGCAACCGTCTTGGAAAACGACCGGCCCATGCCGGTCTTCTGGAAACTGTCGTAAAGCGCGCTATGACACGGACGGCACGCCGCCGGATCCACGTAGCCCGGCTCGGCGGCCGCCGCCACCGCCGGAAGCAGGAACCAGCACGCTCGCCGGCCGGAGACCCGCGCCACTAGAACTGCAAGCGCAGACCCAGCATGAACGACCGGTCGTTGCGGGTCGAGGTCACTTTACCGAACGAGGAAGTGGTCGTGAACGTCGTACCCACGCCGCTGAACTGGGTGTGGTTGAACACATTGAACCCGTCGGCGCGGATCTCCAGGTTCAGCCGCTCCCGCATGGGCACATTCTTGGCGAACGACATGTCCCAGTTGTTCCAACCCGGCCCGCTCATGATGTTCCGCGCCACCGGGGAGAAGGTCCCGAAGGCGGGAAGGCTGTACGCCGTGGCGTCGAACCAGCGGTTGATGTTCCGATCCCCATGGTCGAGCACCGGGCTGCGGAGGGCCAGCGGCCGCTGCCGCGTCGGGCTGCCCACACCGGCGTAGTCGCGGCCGATCTCCGGGCTGATCGGCAACCCGGTGCGGATGGCGGTGATCCCGGAAATCTGCCAGCCGCCCAGCACCTTACCGGTCAGATCTCTGCGCCCCTTCAGGAAGGGAACCTCCCACAAGTAGCTGGCGATGAAATTGTGCGTGGAATCGAAGTTGGCCCGGCCGCGCTCGCCCCGGGAGTCGCGCGAATTGGGCACGAAGCCGTAGATGCCGCCCTGGAAGTCGGCGTTGTCGATGGCCTTCGACCAGGTGTAGGCGATTTGGGTCGAAAGCCCGCGCGAGAAGCTGCGGTTCAAGCCCGTCTGCAAGCCGTGGTAGTTCGAGGCGTAGCTCTGCTCCCGGTGGTTGATCACGCCCCAGCCCTTGTACGGGCGCTGCTGGTTGGCGTTCAACTGGCCCTGGGCGATGCGCGCGTCCGGAAGCGGCTGATTGATGTCCTGGGTCCGCATCAGGTGCACCGCGCGTGAACCCGAGTAGGCGATCTCCAGCACCATGTGGCCGCTGAGGCCGTGCTGGATGTTCAGGTTCCACTGCTGGGTGTTGGGCGTGAGCTGGTTGGTGTCTATCGACCCCAGCGTGATCGGCAGATCGTAATCGCGAGCCGTCCCGCCGCCCGGAGCGCTCAGATTGGTGTTCTCGATGGTCAGCAGCTCGGAGAAGGGCGGGTTACCCGACATGAGAATGAACGCCCCCAGGATCTCCCGGCTGTAGAACAGGCCGTAGCCGCCGCGCAAGGCCGTACGCCCGTTCCCGAACAGGTCGTAGGCGAAACTGAAGCGCGGCGCGAAGTTGCGCTTGGAGGTTCTCCAGAACGGCTCGGGCTTCACCAGACCGTTGAATCGGTCGCCGCTGCCGCGCATGATCCTCCCCAAGCTGTTCACCGTGACGGCCTTCGAGGGGTTGTATTGGCTGGGCTCAAACACCCGGAAACGGTCGGTGGCCTCGTGGGCCGGAGGGAAGTAGGAATAGCGCAGGCCCAGGTTGAGCGTCAGACGCCGCGAGATCTTGAAGGAATCGTCGACATAGAACTCCAGTGCGTTCCGCCGGTTGTCGTTGAAGGCCACCGTGTCGGTCTCCTCGTAGCTGGCCGCCCGGCCCAGCAGGAAATCGGCCCAGGAGTCGCCCGAGGCGCGCCCGTCAAAGCGGAAATCGCCGAACACGTTGGTGTTGGTCGGCTCGAACTTGATCTCGTAGGCGTAGCTGAAGCCCGTCTTGATGGTATGCGGACCCTTGATCCAGGTGAGGTTGTCCTTGTACTCGTAGATGGTCTGATAGTTGCTCCACGGCGCCGACGGCGCCACGCCGGCATAATTGGTCAGGGTGACGCTGGGCACCTTGTCGGGCACCCGGGTCAGGTTCAGGCTCGCCAGCGGATAGGTCTTCTCGTTGTCCTCGAACAACTGCGGGATGTTGATCCCCCACCGCGCTCCGCTCACGTCCGGCGGAAACTGCATGATGCGGTTGTGGCTGCGCACCCAGTTGAAGTCGTTAATCAGGTTCGGCTTCAGCATCGAGTAGAAGTTCGCCGTCATATTGCGCGCCGGCGTTTCGTCCTGCCGCTGCAGGAAGTCGAAGCCGGGCGACACCCGGTAATTCGACAGCCGGTACTCCGGCGTCAGCCGCCACATCGCGCGATGGTTGTCGCTGAAGTTGTGATCCACCCGGAAGTTGCGCTCCGTGGTCTCGTCCTTGCGGCCCTGCAGCGCGGTCCAGTTGCGCCCCGCCGAATCGCTGAAGTTGAGCGCCGGGTACATCTTGGTATAGCCCAGCGCGTTCTTGTCCTGACGCGCCGCGGGGATGATATTGCCCGCGAAGGGTGTATTGCTGAGCGGGTCGTTGATCACCTTGCCCAGCAGGCTGAAATCACCCTGACGGTACGCCTGGGTGGGCAGGATCTGCAGAAAGCGCTCTTGCCGGCGCTCTTCGGTCCAGCCCAGCAGCACAAAGAAGAAGGTCTTGTTCCTGCCGTTATAGATTTTCGGAATGTAGACCGGACCGCCCAGGCTGAAACCGAAATCATTGCCCCGGAAGGGATCGCGCTGCGGAGAAAAGAAGTTCCGCGCGTTGAGCTTGTCATTGCGCAGGAACTCGTACGCCGATCCGTGGATCTGGTTGGTGCCGGTCTTGGTCACCACGTTGAACTGGCTGCCGCCGCCGGTGCCGAACTCCGCGCTGTAGTTGCCGCGGATGGCGCGAAACTCGGCCACCGTCTCGATGTTCGGCGCCAGGGGCGCGCCCCAGTTGCCGCCGGTGTCGATGTTGTAGCCGCCGTCCAGCAGCCAGGCGTTGTGCGTGGGCCGGACGCCGTTAACCGCCGAGCGATTGTTGCGCCGGTCGTACGGGGTATCGGACACCACGCCGGGCATCAGCAGCGCGTAGGGGAACACGTTGCGCCCGCGCGAGGGCAGCTTGACCATCTCCTTGCCGTCCAGCAACTGGCTGGTCGTTCCGGTGGCGGTATTGACGGCCACCGCGGTGGCCTCCACCGTCACCGACTCGGACACCTGCCCGACGTCCAGCGAGAACACGATCCGCCGGTTCTCATTCACGCGCAGCGTGACGTCCGGCACCACGGCCTTCTTGAAGCCGGAGGCCTCCGCCGTCACTTCGTACGTGCCGATCGGCAGCAGCGTCAACGAAAAGCTGCCGGACTCGTCGGTGACGGTTTGATGCGACCGGCCCGTCGCCACATTGCGCAATCGGACCGTGGCTGAAGGCACCACTGACGAAGTGGAGTCCTGGACCGTGCCATAAACGCCGGCGGTGACTTCCTGGGCCGCCAGCGGCAAAGCCAACAGCGTTACAAGAACCAGCGCGCTCTTCATGGGGAGCCTCCTGACCCTTAGGATCTGGGGCTAGTATACCCCAGAAGCAGCGCGCCAGCGCTAATCAAAAAAGGGCGCAGCCCCACCTAATCCCTTTTGCCTTTTGCCCTTTGATTTTTGCCTTTTGCCTTTTCAGCTCTCGCAGCTCGATGAGCCTACCGGTATGCGGCCTACGCCGCCACCGACCCCCCATACCGCTGCGTGGCAAACCCCACCAGCGCGCCCACGATGCTGCCCGGCAGCATGATCTCGAAGTAGTAGTGTTTGCCGTTGGGGTCGGGGAAGGCCGCCACCAGGTAGGCGAGCAGCAGGCCCACGGCGAGGCCAAACAGTATCCCTTTCGGCACGGACTGGACTTTGCGTGCGAACACGCCCGCGGCGACGCCCGCGATGGCCCCCTTGAGAGTGGAGCCGATCACTATGCCCACAATCTGCGGCGCGGCCTCCGGCGTGAATAGCGCCGTCAGTCCGTCGAAGGCCCCCAGCACGGCGCCGGTCCCGATTCCAAGTATTGGTTTGTTCATAGCGATTGATTCCACGCCGCCCGGTTTTCCTTTAACGGCGGACGAAGAAGAATAGCACAGTCCGCATCAGCAGATAGGCCAGGACCAGCAGGAGGGCCACGCGATGCCTCGCGGCCAGGCGGCCCGCCCGCTCCCACAGGTTCTCGCGATAGGCGCTGACCGGCTGGCCGTCCAGATAGCGGGCGACATCGGCCGCCAACTGGGTCACGGCGGGATAGCGGTCCTCCGGCGCTTCGGCCGTCGCCCGGCGGCAAATGGCTTCCAGCCGCCGGGGAATCGGTGGCGGCAGCAGAAGGCGCAGGATGGCGCCCAGCGCGTAGATGTCGGCGCGAGGGTCCACGGGCTCGCCGCGCGCCTGCTCCGGCGCCATATACCCGGGCGTGCCCAGCGCCACCCCCGGCTCCTCGGGATGCTCGTGCCAGCGCGCGATCCCCCAGTCCATGATGAGCGCCTCGCCGAAAGAGCCGATCATGATGTTCTCCGGTTTCAGATCCCGATGCACCACGCCGCGGCTATGCGCGAAGGCCACCGCTTCACAGACTTTGAGAAAGGTGCGCAGCGGGGCCGGATCGCGATGCTCGACCAGGCGCCGGCCCTCGACGTACTTCATCGCGTAGAACACCCGCCCGTCCGGCAACCTGCCGGAATCGTGCACGGGCACGATCCCCGGATGCTCCAGGCTGGCCAGCACGCGCGCTTCCTGCGCCGGGTCGTCCAGATGCATCACCTTGATGGCCACGCGCCGGCCCAGCTCGGTGTCTTCCCCCAGGTAGACCGCTCCCATGCCGCCGCTTCCCAGCGGCTCGATCAGCCGGTACTTGGTCCCGCTGAAGTCCGGCGCCCGCAGCGCTTCCCGGAGCCGCTCGACGTTCACTTCTGCACTCCCAGGACGTAGCGGGCTTCCTCGCGGAACTCCCGCTCGGTGGCGGTCAGCTCGCGCAGCACCTCCAGCACGATGCGGCGAAACTCGCGCCGGGCCCAGGCCAGGTAGTTGGTCACATCGGTCGCCGGAAGCGTGAATTCCTGGGCCAGTTGCGCATACGTGACGCGCTCTTCCTCCAGATCGTAGCGGGCGAAGAGCCGGTAGTGCGACGTCTTGCCCCGCTCATCGCAAAAGGCCCGCAGCCGCTCCACCGCCAGGGCAAAGACGCTGCGCACCCACTCCTGGTGAAAGCGCTCCTCGACCGATACCCCATCGGCGATCTCGATTTGGCGCAGCTCTCCTTCGGCGCTCTCGAAATCCAGACTGAGGATCTGCGCGCCGCCGCCCCGCTTCAGCCGGCGCGCCGCCTTGCGCTCGTTCGACGCAAAACCGTCCAGGCACAGGCGCAGGTACGTCCGGAAGCTCGATTTTGCGGGATCGTACCCCTGGAAGAAGGCGTTCTCCATGGTCCGGCCAAAGAACGCCTGCGTCAGGTCCTGTGCGTCCTCGTCGGTCTGGTTCCACTTCATGCGGAGGTGCTTGTAGACCGGCTTCCAGTAGGCGCTCACCAGGATCTCGAAGGCCTGCCGCCGCTCGACCGGGTCGGCGCTGCGCGTGGCCACGATCACCGATCGTCGCGTGGCCGGAAACACGCGCCGCCTAGAAGGTGATCCGCGCCGCCAGTTGCAGAATCCGCGGATCGGCGCTGCCCGTGCGGATCAGGAAATTGGTGGTCGGCGTAAAGACGCGCGTGCCCGCGTTGAAGGTGTACTGGCCGCGGTTGAAGTTGCTGAAGTTGGCCCGGTTGGTCAGGTTGAACGCCTCGACAATGATCCGCAACTGCGCCCGTTCGCGGTAGAGCGGAATCACTCGCGAGATGCGAGCGTCCAGCGTGGCGAATCCGGGGCCCTCAATGGTGTTCCGCCCTAGGTAGGGCGGACGGTCCGTCGCCGTCTGCGAGTTGTTATTGGGATCGCTCGAAACCGTTGCCGAGAAATACCGCCCCGACTGCACCGAGCTCAGGACCGCAAGCTGGTAGCCGCCCAGCAGCGCCCGCGCCGCCGGGTTCGCCAGCGACTTGGCGTAATCGATGTCCCACACGCTCGAGAACACCAGCCGGTGCTTGACGTTGGCGTCGCCCGGACCGCGATCCAGACGGGGCGTTAGCGTATTCTGCACGTTCTTCCCGTCGTCGAAGGGAACCACCACCGAAGTCTGGTCCGGCGCCGTGTCGATGACCTTGGAGAAGGTGTAGGCCGCCGACACCTGGAAGTGCTTGGCATAGCGCTTGTTGATCTGCACGAAGCCGCCGTGATAGGTCGAATCCGCGCCTGAGTCGTTCAGGCTGATGCGCCCGAAGTTGGGATTCGGCCGCGCCGGGCCGGCCGTGCCCGGGTGACGGTAGAACTTCACCGCCGTTCCGTCGGCGAAGCGCCCGTCCAGAAGCTCCGCCGGATAAAGATTGATATCGCGCGTTTGGCTCAGGTGCTCGCCGCGCACGCCCAGGTAGCCGAGGTTGACCGACGTTCTCGGCGTCACCTGCGTTTCCAGGTTGAGACTCCACTGGTGCGTCATCGGCTGCACGTATTCCTTCGCGAACAGGTAGATGTTCGGCGTCACGCCGCGGATGTTCGGCGCCGCCGCTAGCGCATTGGGATAGGTTGGGAAGTTGGACCGCAACTCATAGTTGAGCACCTGAATGCCGTTGTTGGTGTGGGTGGTGCCGCTCATGATGGCCGGGGTCCGCGCGTAGTAGGTCCCATAGCCGCCGCGCAACACCATCTTGTCGCTCTTGGTGAGCCGGTAGGCGAAGCCGAGGCGCGGTCCCAGGTTGTTCGAGTCGGTGTTGATCCGGCTGGTGTCCAGCCCCATCGCCGCCAGGCCCGGATCGGGATTCTTCACCGTGCCCGCGGCCAGCTTGAACACGTCATAGCGCACGCCGTAGTTCAAGGTCAGCCGGTCGGAGAGTTTCCAACTGTCCTGCGCGAAGAAGGCGTACTCGCTGAGATTGGGGCGGCTCAGCGGGCCATCGGTGCCCGGACCGGCGAACGCCTGCACGTAGGTGAACGGCAGCCGCGAGGCGAAATTGGCGTAGCTGGTGAAGGTGTAGACGCCCGAGAAGGTCCCCGGGAAGTAGTTGTCGATGCGCTCGAAATTCAGGTCGCCTCCCACCTTGTAGGTGTGGCGGCCGCGGGTGTAGGAAACCGCCTGGACCGTCTGGTAGCGCTTCGTGTTGGTGTAGCGCGGGCTGAAGTTGTTGCGCCCGAACTGCAGCACCGTCGCGTTGTTCTGCTGGATCACCACTTCCGGCGTCTGCGCATTGGCTTCCCCCGGCTCGTCATCGCCCAGATAGATAAAGCGCGCATCCCACACCAGGTTTCCCCCGAACACTTGGGTATAGTTGCCGGCGATGTTGTTGGTCGATACCTTGGAGTTGCCGGTGTGCTCCTGCGCGCTGCTGGGGCCGCCGTTCTCAAAGTTCACTCCGGTAAAGCGATTGGCGTTATACCTCACGCTCAGCCGCTGGTTCGACCCGATGTTCCAGTCCACCTTGAACAGGTAGACGTTGTTATCGAGGCCTTGGGTGTAGGGGACCAGGTATTTCTGGATCTCCTGGAAAGCCTGCTGCGAGAGCGCGTCGGAAGGCGGCGCGATGCTCAGAAACACCACGTTGGGCGTCTTGTTGCGCTGGCCGTCGTAGTCGAAGAAGAAGAACACTTTGTCCTTCCGGATCGGCCCGCCGGCGTGGCCGCCGAACTGGTTAAAGTGATAGGGCGGTTTGCGGATGTTCCGCGAATTGTTGATGAACGTGTTGGCGTTCATGGCCTTGTCGCGATAGAACCAGAAGCCGCCTCCGTGCAGGTCGTTGGCGCCCGACTTGGTGATCACGTTGATCACCCCTCCCCCCGCCCGGCCCGATTCGGCCCCGTAGGTGCTCGTGTTGACTTGGAATTCCTGCACCGAGTCCTGGCTGAAGGCATAGGGATTGCGCACTCCAGCCCGGCCCGTGGACTGGCCGAAGAACAGGTTGTTGCTGTCGCCGCCGTCCACCAACAGGCTGTTGGCCGTCCCGCGCTGCCCGCCGAAGGAAAGGTCGCCGCCCCGCGGGTCTCGCACCACGGCCGGAGAGGCCAGCGCGATGTCCAGGAAGTTCCTTCCGTTGATCGGCAGGTTGGCGACGTACTTCTCGTCGACCGAGGTGCTGGTCTGCGAGCGCGAAGTCTCGATCACCGGCACTTCCGAGGTCACGCTGACCACTTCCTGGGTCGCGCCAAGCTGGAGCTGGACGTCCAGCGTCAGCAGCGCCCCCACGCGCAGCTCGATCGCAGGGCGCTTCACGGCTTGGAAACCCTGCATTTCGATGGTCAGGTCGTACATGCCGACCGGCAGCCGCACCAGGCTGTACAAGCCCGCGTCGCCGGTGGCGGTGGTGCGGGAAAAGCCGGTCCTGGTCTCCAGCGCCGTGACTTTGGCGCCGGCCACCGCCGCGCCGCTGGGATCGGTGACCGTCCCGTTCAGCGTGGCGCCGCCCACCTCGGTTTGGGCGAACATGCCGCCCGCAAGCAGAATAAGACTGAGAGCAATTCGGAACATGGAGTTTCCCCTTAGTCCCTCTAGTGTAGCGTGACTCGATTTCAAACGGAGGGGAAGTGTGAAAAAAAATGGGGCAGCCGAAGCTGCCCCTGCATCCCGATCGGGATTGGAAAGAACGGTTTACCGCGCCGCCATCAGCGCCCGCAGGCGGCGGGCCCGCTCCGGCGCCCGAAGCTGGCGCAGCGCCTTGGCTTCAATCTGGCGGATGCGCTCGCGCGTGACATCGAACTCCTGGCCGATTTCTTCCAGCGTGTGCTCGCGCTCGCAGCCGATGCCGAACCGCAGCCGGATCACCTTCTCTTCCTTGGGGGAGAGAGTCTTCAGGATGCCGGCGGTTTCGTCCCGGACGTTGGAGTCGATCACCGCGTCGACCGGGGAACCCACCCAGCGGTCCTCGATTAGATCGCCCAGCGCCGACTCGCCGTCCCGGCCCACAGGGGTCTCCAGCGAGACCGGATCGCGCGAGATGGTCTTCAGCTTCTGAACCTTTTCGACCGGAATGTCCATGCGGCGGCCAATTTCCTCATTTGTAGGAGTCCGGCCCAGCTCCTTCTCCAGCTCCCGCGAAGCCCGCAGAAACTTGTTCATAGACTCGTTCATATGCACCGGGATGCGGATGGTGCGGGACTGGTCGGCGATGGCCCGGGTGATCGCCTGCCGGATCCACCAGGTCGCGTAGGTGGAGAACTTGTAGCCGCGGCGGTATTCGAACTTGTCGGCCGCGCGCATCAGCCCGATGTTGCCCTCCTGGATCAGGTCCAGCAGGTGCAAACCGCGGTTGACATACTTCTTGGCCACCGACACGACCAGGCGCAAGTTGGCCTCCACCAAGTCCTTCTTGGCCCGCTCGGCTTCCTGCTCGCCGTGCCGGATCACCGTCAGGGTGTGGCGCAGATCGGTCAAAGAGGCGCCTGCCGTGGCCTCGCGCTTGCGGATTTCACGGCGCAGCTCCCGCAGCCGGGCCTGGGCCAAAATCCCGCCCCGGGTCT
>JACOSH010000233.1 GCA_016178945.1 Acidobacteriota bacterium | reverse complement strand
GCACGGATCATCCGAGTAAACCAAGTTACCCGATCGGTTCATGCTGTGTGGGCCTCCAATGCCCGTGCTTTGGTTCGTATTGCTTGCAAAGCTTCTCCCGTTGCATCGGCGAAGATCCTCACGGTTCGCACACGTTTGGGGGATGGTGGTTTCGGCGGCGTGGGAGAACGCTGGATGGCCCACGTCATGGAGAAGTGCCATCAGGCGCACAATCTGGCGCGCCTTTGCCATCGTTCCATCGCCAAGTTCCGGGATCTGCTTAAGTTCGTTCTCCAGCCGCTCCGGATACCGGAGGGCCAACAAATCGAAGGCTTGTGTCGCCAACTCCATCACGCCCAAAGAATGCTCAAACCGCGAGTGCATGGCGCCCGGATACACCAAGTACGTCATGGCCAACTGCCGGATGTGCCGCAGCCGCTGAAAAGCCGGGTGATCAATGATCTTGCGCTCATTGGCCGAATAGCGGATAAAGCCGTGGACGGGGCATCTGACCCGCTGGGTCGGCTTGTCGTTGTTTGTGAGGAACTCTCCACCGGCTATCATAGGCGAAGACGAGGCGAAAGTCCAGGCCTTTTTCTACTCTCTCCAGACTGGTCAATCATAACAAGTCTGGAAGTGATGTTGCGACGGATCGAGCGGCTGGCGACCCGGGCGCGCCGGTCTAAGCGACAATATGAGGATGGCACTGACGATGCAACTAGGCCGGAAGTTCGGCAGCGGCCTCGTGTTCCTTGCGCTGGCCGCCGCCGCGCATGCGGAGGATTGGCCCGAGTGGCGCGGCAAGGGGCGCGCCGGGGTGTGGACCGAGACGGGCATTCTGGAGAAGTTTCCCGACTCGGGCTTGAAGGTGCGGTGGAGGACTCCGGTTCGCACGGGGTTTGCCGGCCCGGCGGTGGCGGCGGGGCGCGTGTACGTCACCGATTTTTCCCCCGTGCGGAATACCAAGGGCATCGAACGGGTGCAGTGTCTCGACGAGAAGACTGGCGCGGTCTTGTGGACGCGGGACTGGGAGAGCGACTACATCGGGCTCATGCAGACCTACGCCGTGGGGCCCCGGGCGACGCCGACAGTGGACGGGGATCGCGTCTTCGTGGTGGGCGCCAAGGGCGCGCTGTTGTGCCTGGATGCGCGCACCGGCCAGGTGCTGTGGCAGAAAGACTATGTGCGGGATTACCGGACCGATGTCCCCACCTGGGGGATGACCGGCGCGCCCATCGTGGACGGCGAGCGGGTGATCGCGCTGGTTGGCGGGCGGCCGGATGCGCTGGTGATCGCCTTCGACAAGAAGAGCGGGAAAGAGCTGTGGCGCGCCTTGCCGTCCGAGGAGGGCGAGCCGGGCTATTGCCAGATGATCCTCACCGGGCGCCGGCAGTTGATCGTGTGGCAGCCGCGGGCGGTGGTGGCGCTGGAGCCGTCGACGGGCAAGGTGCTGTGGCAGGAGCCCTTCAAGATTCAGGCGGGACTCACCGTGGCGACGCCGGTCGAGAGCGGCGGGCGGCTGCTGGTGTCGTCCTTCTACAACGGCTCCCTCATGCTCGACCTGGCCGGCGGGAAGCGGTTGTGGAAGGGGTCGAGCGACAGCGAGATCAAGACCGATGGGCTGCACTCGCTGATCTCGACGCCGGCGATCGACGGGGAGTACATCTACGGCATTTGCAGCTATGGGCAGTTCCGCTGCCTGAACGCCAGGACCGGAGAGCGGGTCTGGGAGACGCTGGAGGTGACCCGGGAGAAGGCGCGCTGGTCGACCGGGTTTATCGTGCGCCAGGGCGACCGGTACTTCATCAACAACGACCACGGCGAGCTGATCATCGCCAGGCTGTCGCCGCGGGGGTACCAGGAGATCTCGCGGACCAAGCTCATCGAGCCCACCAGCAATCCGGGGAACCGCCGGGAGCTGGGCGCGGTTCACTGGTCGCATCCGGCCTACGCCAACCGGCACATCGTGGCGAGGAACGACCGCGAGATCCTGTCGGCGGCGCTGGGGGAGTAGCGGGTTTGGGATAATCGGAGGTGTGTTCGACCCTCTGATCGCCGGGTGGTTCGGCCAACGCTTCCCCGCCGCCACCGAGCCGCAGCTTCACGGCTGGCCCGAGATCCATGCCGTGGCCGACGACAAGCGCGGCTCGCACCTGGCCCTGTCGCTGGCCCGCCTGGACCGGCTGGCCGGCACGCGCGCAGCGGATCGGCCTGTCGGCGACCGTGCAGCCCATCGAGCAGGTCGTGCGTTTCCTCGGCGATGAAGCGCGGATCGTCCAGATCGGGCATCGCCGCCAGATGGATCTGGCGGTCGAAGGGCCGCACGACGAGCTTGCGGTGGTGGCCTGCTATTCCGGCAAGCCGACCTTCTTGCGAAGAGCCTTCACCCGCGGATCGCCGCGAAGCAGCGCAAATTCCGGAAATGTGAGGGCTCGGCCTATCCGAAAAGGCCCCAGCGGAGCCATGCGTTCCAGGGCTTCCAGCGTGCGGTCCTTGTCCCCGAGACCGGCGAAGATCATGGCTTGATAGAGTGGGTCCCCTTGCCAAGCGGATGCCAGTTTCTCCGCTTCCTCGCGGCGGCCCGCCCGCGCATAGCCATAGCCGAGAGCGCCCGAAGCGGCGCCGCTCCGGTGTGGGTCTGCTTCGAGGATCTGGATTGCCTCGTCGACTCTCCTCTGGCCTAACAGAGCCCGGCCCAGACACTGGCTTCTGAAGTCTGGCGACTCCTTCTCACATTGGCCGGCGGCTTCCTCGTACCGGCCAGCCGAAAGGAGCACGTAGGCCAGCCAGTATTGGACCGAAGGTGAAAGCGGGTCGGTTTCCCGCGCCGCGCGCACTTCGCGGAGCGCCTCCTCGGTCCGCCCGAGAGGCAAGAGAAGAAACCCGGCGAAATGTTCGTGCGACATCGAGCGGCCGGGGTCGAGCTCGATCGCGTGCCGGAAACTCTTCTCGGACTGCTCCCACTGCGCGTCACGCGCGTGGGCCATCCCCAGAGCGTCGTGCGCTTCGGCTAACAGAGGGTCCAACTGGATCGCTTTCTCCGCCGCGGCTCGCATTTTCGCGGCCTCATCGGCATGATCTGAACGGAAATAACCCGATCGGGTTGCGTGATGCGCGGCAAGACCTGCATAAGCGGGCGCAAAGGAGGGGTCTTTAGCGATCGCTTCCTCGAATAGGTCGGCACGTTTGCCTCCGCTCGACGGGCGCCGGCCCTCCAGAGCGCGGGCGCGAAGGTAGAGATCGTACGCGTCGACGCTGGTCTCATAGCGCCGGCGGCCCTGACCAAGTTTCAACCGCAGGTGATTGACGATACCGCGGGAAATCTCGTCCTGGATCGCGAAGACGTCCGTCAATTCGCGGTCAAACCTGCCCGACCAGAGCGGGAGGTCGTCCCGTACACGAACCAACCGGGCGTTGATCCGTAGCTGCTGCCCGGCGCGTAGGACCGAGCCCTCGAGGATGTACTCGGCGTCAAGCTGCTTTCCCACCTCGCGGACGTTCCGAGGCTTTCCCTTGAAAGCAAAAGAGGAGGTCTGGGAGCGCACCGCAAGTCCCTCAATGATCGAGAGGTTGCGGATGATCTCGTCCGTGAGGCCGTCAGCAAAGTAATCGTTGGCTGGATCCTCGCTCAGGTTATTCAACGGCAGAACAGCGATCGCAATTGGCGCGCTTTTATGCCGCACCAACCACCAGCCGCTTACTGTCAGAACCAACGCGAGGCCAGCCAGCGTGGCCGTGAGCCGCAGGCGTATTCCGAGCCCTGACGGGGCGTCCTCAGGCCGGCGAAACACCGGTGTGTAGCCGCCCTTCGGCAGTTCGATGACGACCGGGTCCCCGGCGCCCTCGCCGGCGTAATACTGCGACAGACGGGCACGCAACTTGGCGGCTTCCGTACGGACCACCGAGTCCTGCCTGGGATCGAAACCCGGCCTCCGGCCAAATACCTCGATTCCCACCAGTGACTCTTTGAGTTCAGCCGCCTTGCCCTCAAGCTGCCGCTCCACCACGAAGCGAAGAAACTTGGATAAACGGTCGTTCCCCACGAACCTGCGGCTGGACAGAATCCTCTCCAATTGGCTCCGGACCGGCTCGGGGCTGGCTTCGGTGGGACGCATTCCTGTAGGACTGATTGTAGCCCCTCCTTCCGCTTGCTTTCAATGTGTTAACTGCGTAGATCAACCCCTGTTCTACCCCTTTCCGCTTTACATGCTTGGCGATGCGGGAGCATCCTGTGGCATGCTCATTTGGACGCTGTGGGCGCTGCTGGCCGCCAACTGCTGGGGTCAGGCGTTGGGTACTTGGAAGATGATTCCCGACAAATCCCGCCAGAGCAGCGGCCCTCTTGCCGAAGCCATCACCGTCAAATACGAGGCCCACCCCAAACTAGCCCACCCCAATGCAGAGACCTGGACCTTTTACCTGGTGCGCACGGATGGCATCTCAGAGACTACTAGCCAGACTCTCCGTTTCGACGGGAAGGAATACCCGTGCGGAGACCTGGGACTGGAAGAACGGCCCGAAACCGTAGTCTCCACAAAATTGGACACCCGGACAGCGGAGGTGTCCTACAAGAGGTCGGGAAGGGTCACCCGCCGGGTTGTGCGCACGGTCTCCGCCGACGGCAGGCAAATGACGCTGGAGGTTCGTATCACCCCTGAAAACGGACCGGCGGCGGAACGCTGGATGGTTTTCACGAGATGATGACATGCGACCGCAGAGGGAAGGAGTCCCTGATGAGTTCCGCAACATCGCAGGCCGCTCCAAGCGGGTGCCTGGTGCTGGAAAAACAGTAGGACACTGGAGGGAAGCAATGCATTCGCGGATATGGTCACTGGCCGCGGCCGTCGTTCTGGCTGCCGCGACGCAGGCGCAAACCAGCCGGGGCACGGTGTCCGGGACGGTCCTCGACCCCTCGGGGGCGGTGGTCACCGGCGCCGCTGTTGTGCTCACCCACGCCCAGACCGGCGTGCGGCGGTTGGCTCACACTAACGAGGCAGGTATCTACCGCTTCGACGCCGTTGACCTGGGTGTCTACGAACTCAAGATCGCGCATACCGGGTTCAAGGGCTTCGTCGCCACTGGCGTTGGCGTTCAAGCCAACCTTACCACCACGATCGATCCCCGGCTCGAGCTGGGCGCCGCCGAAGTCGCCGTCCAGGTGAGCGCGGACGGGGAAGCGGTAATGGTCCGCGACAGCCCGCTGCGGGGCGGGAACTTTGTGCCCCGTCAGGTGAGCCAGCTTCCCCTTATCGGACGCAATCCGATCTCGCTGGCGCGCACACTGCCCGGCGTGATCCAGGTTTCGGGCAGCTCCCAGCAGACTCGGGACGGGACCCGCTCCGCGGAGTTCGCCGTCAACGGGCAGCGGGTCCGGAGCAACAATTACCGATTGACGGGACCGAGAACAACGACATCGGCTTCAGTGGCGTGGCCCAGCCGTTTAACATGGCCGACGCCGTCGAGGAGGTCTCGGTGCAGACCAGCAACTTCAGCGTGGAGTTCGGGCGCGCCTCGGGCGGAGTCTTTAACGTGGTCACCAAGTCTGGGACGAACCAGGTTCACGGCACAGTCTACTGGCGATATCAATCGCAGCGCTTCAACTCCGTCTCCAACCTCGACAAGCTGAACCGGGTTCCCAAATCCGTCTTCAGCCACAACGTCCCCGGGTTCACCGTGGGCGGGCCGGTTCGCCGCGACAAGACATTTTTCTTCGCCGGCTTCCAGCAGGACACGCGCCGGTCCACCCAGAACTTTTCCCTGGTAATTCCCGCCTTCGCGGCAGTCGAGCGACTGCGGTCGTTGTTCGCTTCAAACCCAAGACTCGATTCCTACATCGTTCCTCTCGGCAACCTGCGCGGGGTGGCGGCGCCCTTCAGCCTGGCGCTGGGAGTCGATCCGCAAACGGGTGTGAACCGGGGATCCGTCCAGTTCGCAACCGCCGCGCTCGGGTTGCCCGCTACCCAGGAGGGACCCCAGTGGTTGGTTCGTATCGATCACCATCGCTCAGAAGCACACAGGCTCTCCTGGCGCTACATTCGCGACTCCAGGATCGATACGCCTAGCGGAGTCAATTTTCCGGGATTCGTTACCGATTCCGCCGAACGGAACCAGAATTTCCTTTTCACCGACAGCCACACCTTCGGGCCGAGTTTCACGAACGAGTTTAGGTTTTCGTACGGTCGCCTGGATGTAGATCAGGTCCGCATTTCACCTGGCTCGGTTTCTGAGGCACACACCCAGCCAAACCTCAGCATCACCAGCATTTCAGCGCCTGGGGCGCCAAGCGAGCAATTCCGGCACGCCAACAACCTCCTGTTTCAGGAAACGCAAACCAAGCTGAGCGGACGCCACATCTTCCGGTACGGCGCGGAGCTGCTGCGGCAGGTTGCCGCGCAGCTTCCGAACGCCAATTCTCGAGGCGCAATCCCCTACACGAACGCGCCGCTCGATGGCTATTCCGCCTTCGCGAACTTTCTGGACGACTACAGCGGGCCCAGCGCGAGGATGCAGCGCACGATCGGCGCGACAGTTTTCCACCCCAACCAACTCCGGCAGACGTATTTTGTCCAGGACACTTGGAAGGCCACGCCCTCCCTGACGGTGACGCTCGGGCTGCGCTACGAGAACTTCGGCCAGTTCGCCAACGCCCTGCGCTACCCGGCTTTCGCCGGCTTCGATCCGGAGCGCTTCTTGGAGCCGAACAAGGTGAACCGCGATGACAACAACTTCGGCCCGTCAGCCGGCCTGGCGTGGTCGCCCTCGTTTCGATCGCGTTGGCTGGGCAAGCTGTTCGGAGACCGCCTCACAGTGTGGCGGGGAGGTTACCAGATCAGCTTCCAGGCCTTGTACACGCAGATGCTCTCGCTGAACCTGGCGGCAACCACCCCCAACGCCCTGTTCGTCGAGAGTATCGGCGCTCCGACGGGACGGGGAGACCCGAACTGGTCTGCGCGGCTCCCGGCGGCAACCCCCCGGCCGCCGACCATCGCCGACGACCAAGAGGGCGTGATCCAGAAGGACTTGCGCAGTCCTTATACGGAGCGCTGGTCCTTCGGCTTCCAGCGGCAACTGCCGGGGCAAGCCCTGCTCGATGGGTCCTACATCGGCGCGGCCGCCCACAAGCTGACCACTAACACCGACTTCAACCCGCAGCAGCCCGACGGCAGGCGCCTGCATCCCGAATTTGGGATACGGAGGGTCCGCACCAGCCAGGGCAACTCCGCCTACCACTCGCTGCAAACGCGCGTGGACCGGAGTTTCGCCAAGGGTTTCCAAATAGCGGCATCATACACTTGGTCGAAGAGCCTGGACAGCACCAGCGAGGGAATCGGCCAAACCACCACCCAGTTCAACTCGCCCAACCTGAGCTCCGTTCCGGCCGCGCAGGGCGGCCTGAAGCTGGACCGCGGCGTGAGCGATTTCCACCGCGGCCACCGGCTCACCCTGCTCTATTTGTGGGAGGTTCCGGGGCCGTCGAAGCGAGTATGGAAGCAAGTGCTGGGCGGCTGGTCGATCTCCGGCCTCACCACGTTTCAATCCGGAACGCCGTTCACGATGCAGAATTCTTCCGACCGCAACAGGGATGGCATGTCCCAGATGGATCGTCCGGACATCAGCAATCCGCTTGCGCCACTCAACACGCGGGCGATCCTGGCCCCCGCCACAGGACCGCAACGTTGTTCGACAGGCTATCGGAATCCAGACACCAACACCTGCGTCTCACCCACGGAGGTGTACTGGATCGAAGGCATGGGTCCACCCAACGCCTCCACCGTGGGGCGCAACACCATGGTCACCGGCGGCACGAACAACTTCGACCTGAGTTTGTTCAAGTCGTTTGCGGCCGGCGAGCGCAGTCGCCTGGAGTGTCGCTGGGAGACTCTGAACACTTTCAACCATCCGCAGTACACCAATCCGCCGGGGAGAAGTGTAGGCAATACTCTTCCAGGGCGCTTCCTCAACCGGGATTTCACCGACAGCGGCACCCGCAGCATGTGGGTGCAGGTGAAGGTGGTCTTTTGAGGTGGCGTATGCGCAAATGGACGCTATCTTTTGTAATCTTCGCGCTGTTGAGCGCCGTTGCCGCCGCGCAGCAATATGTGATTTCGAGCTACGCGGGCGGCTCGCCGCCACCGACACCGGCCGCGGGGTTGAATGCGTCGATTGGATCACCACTGGGCGTCGCCACGGACTCCGCCGGCAACGTTTTTTTCACCAGCCTGAACTGCGTGTTCAAGCTAGATCCGAACGGCACGGTCACTCGCGTCGCGGGAAGCTCGCGGCCGGGATACTCCGGCGACGGAGGGCCGGCGTTCAACGCCGAACTTTCCACCCAGTCAGAAGGCGTGACGGAGGTGGAGTATTCCGCCAGCGGGGGACTCGCAATCGACAGGGCGGGCAACATCTACATTGCGGACAGCGGTAATCATCGCGTCCGCAAGGTCTCCCCGGATGGGATCATTGCCACGGTTGCGGGGAACGGAACCGCCGGCTACTCGGGCGATGGCGGACCGGCCACGGGTGCACAGCTCCACACCGCGGTGGCGGTAGCTGTCGACACCGAAGGCAATCTGTACATCGCGGAGGATCGCAATCATCGCATTCGCAAGGTCTCCTCCGGCGGGATCATCACTACCGTAGCGGGCAATGGCACGTTTGGCTTTTCTGGCGATGGAGGGCCGGCTACCAGCGCACGGATCGGCGTTCCGCTGGGCGTGGCTGTGGACAGGGAGGGCAACGTCTACATTGCGGCTACCGATGACTTCTTTGTGGATAACGATACCGGACACATCCGCAAGGTCTCACCTGCCGGCATCATCACCACCGTGGGCGGCAGCGTCTACGGCGGCCCGGGTTTCGTAACTGTTGACAGCGCCGGCAACCTGTACTTTTACGAAAGAGGCATCCGCAAGGTTTCCCCAGACGGGATCATCACCGTGGTGCCGGCGGACGGCATCGTAGCCGTGGACAACGCCGGCAACCTGTACATCGCGGGCAACCAACGCATCCGCAAGTTCTCCGGCGGGGTGATCACCACGCTAGCGGGCAACGGCGCTTCTGGCGATGGCGGGCCCGCCGCCAACGCGCAACTGAACCTTTTTCCATGGGGCGGCGTGGCCCTTGACAGCGAAGGAAGCCTCTACATCGCTTCGGGTGGCCTAGGGGTTCGCAAGGTCTCGCCTGACGGGACCATCACCACTGTACCCGGCACAGCCAATTCCAACAGTGACGGTTACAGAATACACGGCGCGGAACCCAACTTCCCGTCAACCCTGGCCGTTGACCGCACCGGCGACCTGTACGTTGCGAACAGGAACCGCGTTCACAAGGTTTCCGCCGGCGGGATCGTCACTACGTTCGCGGGCAATGGCGGCGAGCCGGGGTACTCGGGCGATGGTGGCCCGGCCACTGGTGCGCAACTTTACAATACCAGGGGCCTGGCCTTGGACAGCGCCGGCAACCTGTACATCGCGGACACCAAACGGGTTCGCAAGGTCTCGCCGGACGGGATCATCACCACGGCGGCCGGGGGCGGCAACAACGACCCAGGCGACGGGGGACCGGCCACCCGTGCGCAACTGAACAACGCGTGGGCGATTGATGTTGACAACGCCGGTAACCTCTACATCGCGGACATCGAGTACAACTCCTCCGGCGGAAAGTATCGCGTCCGCAAGGTCTCTCCGGACGGGATCATCAGCACCGTGGCGGGCGACGGAACCTTCGGCTATTCCGGCGATGGCGGGCCGGCCACCGGCGCGCAACTCAACGGGCCAGTTGGGCTGGCCGTTGACAGCGCCGGAAACCTCTTCATTGCGGACACCTATAACGGCCGCGTCCGCAGGGTTTCGCCGGACGGAATCATCACCACGGTGGCGGGCACCGGCGTGGCAGGCTACTCGGGCGACGGAGGACCGGCCAACAGCGCACAGTTCGGCTCTTTGTCGGGGCTGGCGATTGACAGCGCCGGCAATCTCTACGCTCTCGACCAGCGTTACAACGTCGTCCGCTTGCTCCAGCCAGTCAGATCTTCCCTCGCCATCAGCGGTGTGACCAACGCCGCGAGCAATCTCCCCGGTCCGATCGCCCCCGGCGAGATCGTGGTCGTTACCGGCTCCACCCAACTCGCCGGTACGACCGTGCAGTTCAACGGCGCCCCCGCGCCCTTGATCCCCTGGGGGGCGCAAGTGGCGGCCATGGTTCCATACTCGTTATTCGGCGACAGTGCCCACGTCACCATCACCCGCCAGGGGCAGACCTCGGCTCCGCTGTCCATTCCGCTTGCTCCCTCCGCGCCGGGCCTCTTTACGCTCGACCAGACCGGCAAGGGACAGGCAGCCGCAGTCAATCAGGACGGCTCGATCAACACTACAGCTAGACCAGCGAAGGTGGGCGAGTTCATCTCGCTCTATGCCACTGGCGTAGGCCAGACCTTGCCTTCGGGCGAGGATGGCAAACCGGTATCGCCACCGCTGCCACGCCCGATCTTACCGGTGAGTGTCACGATTGACGGCCGAACGGCGCCCCCGGCCTATGCGGGCGGCGCGCCAGGAGAAGTTGCGGGCGTAATACAGATCAACGTTCAAATTCCCAGCGGCATTCCAACGGGCGCCGCGCCGGTAGTGGTGCAAGTGGGGAATGCGTCAAGCCAGGCGGGGGTGACCATCGCCGTTCAATGAGCGGAGGAAAACGATGAAGGTTCTGACGCTGGTTTGTTGTTCGCATGCGGTGCAATGCGGGCGCAGCAGTAGGTGATTTCGACCTACGCGGGCTGGGCGCCGCCAACGACGCCGGTACCGGCAGTGGACTTGCCGATCGGGACGCCGGTCAGCGTTGCCACCCACGCGAATGTCAACGGAATCGGTGCGCCGATACTGTTTGCTTCGGCCACGAAAGTCGAAGCCATCCTTCCTTATGCGATCACCAAGGAGGCGAGGCGGGGGCGGACGTGGTGGACGGCCAGATCCTCAGCGCACGCCGGAGGTGTATCCGGCTCAGTCGCAGGCCTGCTTCAGGTGAACGTGCGCGTGCCTGAGAATGCGCCGGTCCACGATGCGGTCTCAGCAGCCGATCAGCCGTCATGTCCACTTACTCTGGCATCCTACATGGGCGCCAAGGCTGGCCCGAGATCCACGCCGGGCGCGATGTCCTGATCTCGGCGCCCACCGGCTCGGGCAAGACGCTGGCCGCTTTCCTGATCTGCCTGGATGGCCTGGTGCGGGCCGCCCGCGCGGGCGCGCTGGACGATCACACCCGCGTGGTCTACGTCTCGCCGCTCAAGGCGCTGAGCAACGACGTGCGCAAGAACCTGGAGGTCCCGCTCCAGCAGATCCGCGAGCTGGCGGCCGCCCAGGGAGTTCCGCTTCAAGCTATCCGCACCGCGGTCCGCACCGGCGATACCCCCGCCTATGAGCGCCAGCAGATGGGCGACCGGCCGCCGCACGTGCTGGTGACCACTCCCGAGTCGCTCTACATCCTGCTGACTTCCGAAAAGGGCCGCCGCATGCTGTCGACGACGCGCACCGTGATCGTCGACGAGATCCACGCCGTCGCGGACGACAAGCGGGGCTCGCACCTGGCCCTGTCGCTGGCCCGCCTGGACCGGCTGGCCGGGGCGCGCGCGCAGCGGATCGGCCTGTCGGCGACCGTGCAGCCCATCGAGGAGGTCGCGCGCTTCCTGGGCGACGAAGCGCGGATCGTTCAGATCGGGCATCGCCGCCAGATGGATCTGGCGGTCGAAGTGCCGCGCGACGAGCTTTCGGCGGTGGCCTCCAACGAAATGTGGGGCGAGATCTACGACCGCGTGGCCGAGCTGATCCGCGGCCACCGCACCACGCTGGTCTTCGTCAACACCCGCCGGCTGGCCGAACGGGTCTGCCACCACCTGGCGGAACGCCTGGGCGAGCAGGCCGTGTTGCCGCACCACGGCAGCCTGGCGCGGCCGCTCCGGCTGGCGGCCGAGGAGCAGTTGAAAAGCGGCGTGCTCAAAGCGGTGGTGGCCACGGCCTCGCTGGAGCTGGGCATCGACATCGGCACGGTAGACCTGGTCTGCCAGATCGGATCGCCGCGTTCGATCGCGGTCGCCTTGCAGCGCATCGGCCGCTCCGGCCACTGGGTGGGCGCACGGCCGGAGGGCCGTCTGTTCGCCACTACCCGCGATGAGCTGATCGAATGCGCCGCGCTGGTCCGCGCCATCCGGGCGGGCGAGCTGGACCGGATCGAGATCCCCCACGCCCCGCTCGATGTGCTGGCGCAGCAGATGGTGGCCGCCGCGGCCTGTGAGGACTGGCCAGAAGACGAGCTCTTCGAGATGGCCCGAAGCTGCTATTCCTACCGCTCGCTGGCCCGCAAGGATTTCGACGCCGTGCTGGAGATGTTGTCGGAGGGCATCGCGGCCTCGCGCGGCCGGCGCGGCGCCTGGCTGCATCACGACGCGATCAACCACCGCATTCGCGGCCGGCGGGGCGCGCGGCTGGCCGCCATCACCTCCGGCGGCGCCATCCCCGAGTCGGCCAATTACTTCGTGGTGGCCGAGCCGGAGGGCGCCACGGTCGGGACCGTCGATGAGGACTTCGCCGTCGAGAGCATGGCCGGCGACGTGTTCCTGCTGGGCACCACTTCCTGGCGCATCCGCCGGGTGGAGCCGGGCCGGCTGCGCGTCGAGGACGCGCATGGAGCGGCCCCTTCCATTCCCTTCTGGCGCGGCGAAGCGCCCGGCCGCACCGTGGAGCTGTCGCAAGAGGTCTCGCGTCTGCGCGAGGAGATCGTGCGGCGCGACGCGGCCGAGGGCGTACAGTTTCTTGAGCGCGATTGCGGCCTCGAGCGGCTCGGCGCCGAACAGGCCGTGGACTACGTCCGCGCCGGACGCGCCGCGCTGCCCGAGCTCCCCACCGTCCGCACGGTGGTGGCCGAGCGCTTCTTCGACGAAGCCGGCGGGATGCAACTGGTGCTGCACGCGCCCTTCGGCGCGCGCATCAATCGCGCCTGGGGGCTGGCCCTGCGCAAGCGCTTCTGCCGCTCCTTCAACTTCGAGCTGCAGGCCGCGGCCACCGACAACGGCATTGTCGTCTCCCTGGCCGAGCAGCATGCCTTCCCGCTTGAGATTATCTACGAGTTTCTCAACACCGCGACCGTGGAGCACGTCCTGACCCAGGCGCTGCTGGCCTCCCCGATGTTCACCGCGCGCTGGCGCTGGAACGCGTCGCGCGCCCTGGCCGTGCTGCGCTTCCGGGGCGGGGCCAAGGTCCCGCCGCCCATCCAGCGCATGCAGTCGGACGATCTGCTGGCCGCCGTCTTCCCGGACCAGGCCGCCTGCGCGGAGAACCTGACCGGCGAGATCCGCATCCCCGATCATCCCCTGGTCAACGAGACCATCGGCAACTGCCTGCATGAGGCCATGGACCTGACGCGCCTGATCGAGATC
>JACOSH010000232.1 GCA_016178945.1 Acidobacteriota bacterium | reverse complement strand
CTACAACCTGGGCTTCGTTTTGCCGATCGCGCTGGATCTGGCCTGCACAGTCATCCGCTCGCCCTCCGCCGATGGCAAGCTGCGGGTTCACAGCGTGTACCGGAACGAATCGCGCGAGTGGACCGGTCCCTCGGCGGAGCGGGCGGGCCACTGGAGCGACTACGTGTTCGGCGTGGCGCGCGAGCTTCATCGCGCCGGCTACGCCATCGAGCCCGCCGAGCTGCTGATCAAGAGCACCGTGCCCGAGGGCGGAGGCCTGAGCTCCTCGGCCGCATTGGAGGTCGCCTCGGCGTTGGCCATGCTCGACGGACGCTCCATCGAGCCGCTCCGTCTTGCCCAGCTCTGCCAGCAGGCCGAAATCGACTTCGTGGGGATGCCCTGCGGCATCATGGACCAGTATTGCGCGGTGTTCGCCCAGGAAGACGCGGCGTTGAAGATCGACTGCCGCGACCTGACTCATGAGGTTGTCAAGCTGCCGCCGGAAGTCGAGATCCTGGCTGTCAACAGCATGGTCAAACATGAGCTGGCGGGCTCCGCGTACCGGGAGCGGACGCTGGAATGCGCCGCCGCTGTCAAATCCATCCAGGCGCGCCACGCTTCGGTTCGCACCCTGCGCGACGTGGACAGCGAACAGCTCCAGCAGCTCGGGCGGTACATCCCGCCGCTGCCGGCGCGCCGGGCCGGGCACGTGGTCCGCGAGAACGATCGCGTGGAAGATTTCGTCGGGGCCTGCCGCCGGGGCGAATTGCGGCAGATGGGCGAGCTGTTTGTCGAGTCTCACCGCAGCCTTCAGCTCGAGTATGAAGTGAGCTGTCCGGAGCTGGACCTCCTGGTCGACCACGCGTTGTCGATCGACGGGGTGTACGGCGCTCGCATGACCGGCGGCGGCTTCGGCGGCTGCACGGTCAACCTGGTCGCGCCGGGCGCGGTCTCCGAGTTCCGGCGCGCGATGAGCGAGGGCTATGCGAAGCTCTACGGCGTCACGCCGCAAATCTATCATTGCCGGCCGGCGGCAGGCGCCGGCCGGGCGTGAACGTCCAGGCATACCAGGGTCTTTTCATTCCTCACATACAGCTTCCCGCCGGCCAGCGCGGGATAGGCGCGAACGGTGGCCGGCAGGACCCGGGCGCGCGCCGAGGGCTTGAACGCCTCGGGCGAAGCGGGAGCGAGCACCAGTTCTCCATCCTCTCTCATCAGGAGTAGTTGTCCGCCCGCCAGCGTGACGGTGCCGGCGAGAAACCGGTCCACGTTCCAGCGCACTTTGCCGGTCTTCAGATCCACGCAGCGCAGGCTCGGCCCCTCTTCCTGGCGCCCGTGATAGCCGTACAGAAAGCCGTCCTGATACACGCAGGTGGCGTAGTGGTTGGACATCACCTCGTCGGAAGACCAGAGCTGCTTGGGGGAACCGTCTCCCACCCGCAGGAGCGCGGCCCCGGTCCCATAGCTGGCTGAAACAAACACCAGGTCGCCGGCGACCAGCGGGCTGGCCGCGTTCACCGAGGCGCTCATGCGGGCGCGCCATGGAAATCGGAAGCGCACTGTGCCGTTGGCGGGGTCCAGGCCGGTGAGGCCGGTCCGCGTGAAGAACAGGGCGTGACGCACTCCGCCCAGAATGGCGGCCACTCCGGACGAATAGCCGGACTCGTCATTGGTCGCCTGCCACAGGGTCTTTCCGGTCTGGGCATCGAAGGCCACGATTCCGGCGCCGCTGCCGCCCAAGTTGAGAATGACACGGTCGCCCTCCACCAGGGGAGCGCCAGCCGCTCCGAAAAACCCTTTGCGCACCCCAAATTTCTGGTGGGTCTGGATGCTCCACAACTTCTTGCCCGTCGCCAGGTCTATGGCATGCAGCATGCCCTCCGCGCCGAAAGTGAAGACGCGTCCCGCGGCGATGGTGGGCGTCGCGCGCGGTCCTTCGTCAAATCCGAAGTCGTCGCGATAGGCGGTCGGGTACTCGAGGGACCAGAGTTTCTTTCCAGTGGCCGCGTCCAGGCACTCGACGACTTCCTTGTCGCCGGCGCGGTGGAAGAGAATCAGTTTCCCTTGTGCGACCGCCGGTGACGCGAAGCCCTGGCCAACTTCCCGCTTCCAAACCACGGCCGGTCCGCCCGCCACCCAAGACACTGGCTCCGGAGAAACGCCGTTCCGCGACGGCCCCAGGTGTTGCGGCCAGTCGCCGGCCGGCAGAGACACGGCCGCCAGCACCGCTATGGCAAGATGGCGCGACATGGGTTCATTATAATGGCTGCGTGTTTCCCAGAGCGCTTGTTTTCCTGGCCTGCGCGGCGGCCGGGCTGGCCCAGTCCCGCATCCGGTTTCCCATCGGCATCACGCGCCTGTCGACGCCGGTCGAGGGCCTGATCACATCCGGCGATCTGGACTACCGTACACCCAAGACCCGGATTCTGCTGGTGGGCGGCATCGACGGGAGCCGGACGGCGGGTGAGATGATCCGGGCGGCGCTGGAGTGGTTCGATACGTCTCCCGCCGCCAGCCGGTATCGCGGCCAGTTTGACCTATCCGCGGTGCCGCTGGCTAATCCCGACAAGAACACCTGGCGTAGTTTCCCTCCAGCCGGTGAGGCATACGGCGGCGTTCCCGATCCGGAAGCGCACTACTTGTGGCGATGGATCGGGATGCACGCCCCGGACCTAGTCGTCGAGCTGGACAGCGGGGAGCTGGTCAGCGGTCTGGCGCAAGCCACTCCGGCCAACACCGCCTCGATTCCCGCCCGGCGCTTGGCGGCCAAGCCGGGATTTCTGCCGGCGCTGCTGGGCGATCTCGAGCGCGAAAAGTTCAGCGGACCCTCGCCGGCGCGGCGCGAGATCCAGCGGCGCTTGGCGCGCACGCCGCGCCAGGTTGCCGAGCAGCTCGCCCTCCACTACGGCCACGATCTGACCGAGGCGGTCTACATCCCCGCGTTTGCGTTGATCGGCAGGCTGCGGCTCGGCGCCGTGGAAGACGTGGAAAGGATCGTCAAGCCTTATTTTGAAGGCGCCAAGGCGAGCCTGGGTTCGACGGCCACCGGCAGTCACCTAGCCGGGCACCTGGTGTTTGCCGAACTGGCCACGCTGACCGGCAAACCGCGCTACGTGGAGCTGGTTCGGTCCGCTGCCGGCCTGGGCTTCGACCAGCAGGGCAAACCGCGGGACTCGATGCCGCTGCACAACGAGATGAGCGACGCGGTGTTCATGGGGTGTCCCATCCTGGCCCAGGCCGGCCGGCTCACCAGCGAGCCGAAGTACTTCGACATGAGCCTCCGGCACATGCGTTTCATGCTGGGGCTCAACCTGCGGCCAGACGGCTTGCATCGCCATTCGCCGCTCGATTCGACCGCTTGGGGGCGCGGCAACGCCTTTGCCGCCCTGGGCCTGGCCCTGGCTCTGTCGGAGATGCCGCGCTCGCAGCCGGGCCGTCAGGAAATGCTGCGGGCCTTCCAGGCTCACATCGAGGCGCTGGCCCGCCATCAGGACGTGACGGGAATGTGGCATCAGGTGATCGATGTGCCCGCGAGCTATCGTGAGCTGACCGCCACCGCGATGATCGCCGTGGCGATCCTGCGTGGCATCCGCAACGGCTGGCTGGAAGCGGGCAAGCATCAACCCATGGTGGACAAAGCCTGGCGGGCGGTGAATGCGCGAGTGGGGCCCGGCGGCGGATTGGTGGATGTTTGCACTAGTACGGGCAAGCAGAAAAGCCTCCGCGAATATCTGGACCGCACGGCGATTCTGGGTCCGGATCCGCGAGGCGGGGCGATGGCCCTGCTGTTGGCGACGGAAATGGAGAGATGACATGAGAGTTGTGCTGGTATTGACGCTGCTGTGGACTGCGGCCCGCGCCGAGAAGGTCGAGATCGTCCGCGATGAGTTCGGGGTGGCCCACATCTTTGCGCAATCCGCCGCGGGCGCCGCCTACGGGTCGGGGTACGCGCAGGCCTCGGACCGGCTGGAAGAGATGATGCGCAACTACCGCAAGGCCGAGGGCACGATGTCGGAAGTGTTCGGGAAGGAGTGGGAGGCGCATGACTACCGCCAGCGCATGTGGCGTCACCGGGAGGTTGCGCAAAAGCAGTATCCGCGGTTAAAGGGCCCCACGCGAGCGGTGATCGAGGGGTTCGTCGCGGGCGTCAAGAAGTACATGGGCGAGCATCCGAACGAAGTTCCCTGGGCGGTGAAGCTGGAGCCCTGGCACGTGGTGGCGCTGTCGCGCTTCACCATCCAGCGGTGGCCCGAAGGCGAGGCGCTGGGCGACCTGCGGCGCGCCGGCATCCCGGTGGGTCCCATGCCCTATCTGGGCTCGAATCAAATGCTGATCGCGCCGCACCGCACGGCCATGAAAGCGCCGATTGCGATCATCGATCCGCACCTGAGCTGGTACGGCGAGACGCGCTACTACGAGATGCGCGTGTACGGCGGAGAGATCGCGCATTCCGGCGGCGCGCGCGTGGGCTTGCCCTTCCCGGTGCTGGGCCACAACCGCTATCTGTCGATCGCGATGACCACCGGCGGGCCCGATACATCGGACGTCTTCGAAGAGGAGGTCCGGGACGGCAAGTACCTGTTCAAGGGCGAATGGCGCCCGCTGGAGGTCAAACGCGAGACGATCGGCGGTAAGGCGGCGGTCCTCGAGTTCACCCACCACGGACCGATCGTGGCGCGCAAGAACGGCAAGGCGTACGCGATGGCCTCGCCCTACCTGGACCAGTTCGGGCTGGTGGAGCAGACCCTGGCCATGATCGAAGCCAGGAATCTGGCCGGGATGAAGAAGGCGCTGGCCATGCGTCAATACATGGCCCAGAACATCATGGTCGGCACGGTGGACGGCGACATCTTTTACATCCGCAACGGGCGCGTTCCCATCCGTCCCAAGGGCTGCGATCCATCCAAGCCGCAGCCCGGGGCGACGGGCGAGTGCGAGTGGCAGGGTCTGCATCCGATCGAGGATCTGGTTCAGATCCACAATCCGCCCTCCGGTTATATGCAGAACGACAACGTCTCCCCCTGGGCGATGATGAAGGACTCGCCGCTGGTTCCGGAGAAATGGGCCGATCATCCCTATCTGTACAACGATACCCGGCGGCCGGCGCACCAGCGCGCCGCCATGAACCTGGAGGAGCTGGACGCGGCCACTCAGGTTACGGCCGAGCAGGCCATTGCCCTGGCGTTTTCTACCCAGGTCCACAAGGCCGGGATGTGGCAGCAGCGAATTCACGAGGCCTCCTCGGGCAGCGGCTTCGCCAAGCTCATCCTCGACTGGAACCGCCGCAGCGACGCCGATTCGCGCGGAGCGCTGGCGTTCTACCTGTTCAAGATGGCGCTGGGCGGCGAGTTGAGCCGCCTGGTGGAGCCGCCGGCGTCGCTGGCCGACTCCTCGATTAACGCCGCGCTGGAAAAGGCCGAGGCCCAGATCAAAGCCGAATTCTCACCCGATGCGGTCTACGGTACGTTCTTTCGCGTCGGGCGGGAAGGCGCGGGCCGCACCTATCCGGTGGGCGGCGGCAGCCTGATCGAAGCCGGCATGGCCACGCCGCGGGCCATCAGCTTTCAGAAGAGTGGCAACCTGATGGTCGGCCAAGGCGGTCAGACCCAGACTCAGATCGTGGTGCTGACTCGGCCGCCGCAGTCCTGGATGGTCCTACCGCTGGGCCAGAGCGACCACAAGGACTCGCCGCACTTCGACGACCAAGCCGGGAAGCTCTTCAGCCAGGCGCGGGCTAAGCCCACTTACTTCTTGAACCGTAAGGAGCTGGAGAAGCACAGTACCGGCCGGAAGGCGCTGGAGTACCCGTAGCGCCTGGCGATACGTCTCTCGTGGTGAGGCTAGTCGCCATGACGCCCGCCACAACCAGCGCTCCCGCAACCGCGCCGCCCGCGGCCGGAGGGGAGTTAACAAAGCTTCATGCGGTGATGCGAGAGCAGCTCGACGATCTGATCGCGCACGCCGAGGCGGGGCTGTGCGATTGCCCGCGCTGCCGGCGCTACGAGCTGGTGCGTGACGCGCTGCTCGAGGTCTTCCGGGATTAGCCGGCCTGGCGGTCGCGCTGCCAGACGACGACGCCGGCGACAATCGTCGCCACGGGGCCTCCGCGGAATCTCTTGCCGTCAAACGGGGAGTTCTTACTCTTGGAATACGAGCGGTTGACATCGTAGGTCCAGGCGCATTCCGTATCGAAGATCGTGACATCGGCCGGGACGCCGGGTTTGAGGGTGCCGCGATCCAGTCCGAGCACGCCGGCCGGGCCGGTCGTGAACAGCGCCACCAGGCGGCTGAGCGGGATTTTGCCGGTGTGGTAGAGATGCTCGAGGGAGAGGCCAAGGGCAGTCTCCAACCCCAGGATGCCGAACGGGCACTTCTCAAACTCCTGCATCTTCTCGCTGCCCGGATGAGGCGCGTGGTCGGTGGCGATGGCGTCCACCGCTCCGGACACGATGCCGTCGATCACAGCGCCGGTGTCGCAGTGCGAGCGCAGAGGCGGCTTCATCTTGTAGTTGCTGTCGTAGGCGGCCAGCATCTCGTCCGTGAGGACGAAATGGTGCGGCGTGGCCTCGCACGTCACGGCAATGCCCAAGCGCCTGGCGTGCGCCACCATGGCGACCGAGTGCCGCGAGGAGATGTGAGCCACGTGGAAGCGGGCGCCGGTGGCTTGCGCCAACAGGATGTCGCGCGCGACCATCACGTCCTCGGACGCCGCCGGAATGCCGCGCAAGCCCAGCCGCACCGAGGTCAGCCCCTCATGCATGTCGCCGCCGGAGCTCAGGTTGAGGTCCTCGCAGTGGTCGATCACCGGGAGGTCGAGCGAGCGGGCGAATTCCATCGCACGGCGCATGACGCGGGCGTTCATCACGGGGCGGCCGTCGTCGGAGACGGCCACGATGCCGGCATTCTTCATCGAGCCCAAGGCGGCCAGCTCCTCGCCCTCGCTGCCGCGCGTGATCGCGCCGATGGGGAACACGTTGGTGACCGCGAACTGGCGCGCGCGCTCCACGATGTAGCTGGTCACCGTGGCGTTGTCGTTGACGGGAATCGTGTTCGGCATCGCGCACACCGAGGTGAAGCCGCCGGCGGCCGCGGCGCGCGATCCGGTCTCGATGGTCTCGGCGTGCTCGATCCCCGGCTCCCGCAGGTGAACATGCATGTCGATGAAACCGGGGGCGACCACCAGCCCGGTGGCGTCGAAAATCCGGGCGCCCATGGCGTTGAGGTTTTGGCCCACGTGCGCGATGCGGCGGTCCTCGATGGCCACGTCGGCCACCCCATCGAAGTTCGAGGCCGGATCGATCACCCGGCCGTTCTTAACAATGAGTTTGCTCACCGATCATCCGTTCCAGCACCGCCATGCGCACGGCGATGCCGTTTTCCACCTGGTTGAGAATCACCGACCGCTGGAAGTCGGCCACTTCGCTGGACAGCTCGCGGCCGCGATTGATGGGGCCGGGGTGCATGACGATCGCGTCGGGCTTTGCCAGCGCCAGGTGGTCCAGGCGCAGGCCGTAGAACTGGAAATACTCGCCGGCCGGAAAGGCCGCTTCATGCTGGCGCTCCAGTTGGACGCGCAGCATCATGATCACGTCGGCGCCGCGGATGGCCTCTCGAATATCGTTGGTCAGGGTGACACCCGGAGCGATCTGTCCCAGCTCGGCCGGCAGCAGGGAGGCGGGCCCGCACAGCACGATGTCGACTCCGAACTTGGACAGCAGGTGAACGTTCGAGCGCGCCACGCGGCTGTGGGCGATGTCGCCGATGATGGCCACGCGCAGGCCTTCCAGTTGGCCGCGGTTGTCCAGGATGGTGCGGGCGTCGAGCAGCGCCTGGGTGGGATGCTCGTGGGCGCCGTCGCCGGCGTTGATGATCGGGATCGGCAAGTGACGCGCCAGGAAGTAAGGCGCTCCGGAGGCCGCGTGCCGCATCACGATGGCGTTCGGCCGCATGGCGGCCAGCGTGTTCAGGGTGTCCACCAGCGACTCGCCTTTCGAGACACTGGAGCCGGAGGCCGTGATGGAAACGGCGTCGGCGCCCAGACGCTTGGCGGCGATCTCGAAGCTGGTCCGCGTCCGCGTCGAAGCCTCGAAGAACAAATTGACGATCATCTTGCCGCGCAGCGTATCCAGGCGCTTGAAGGACTGATTCTGTAGCGGCTGAAAATCCTTGGCGCGGGCCAGAATGGCTTCGATCTCGTCGCGCTCGAGCTGTTCGATGCCGAGCAGTCCCTTCATCATCAGGCTTTCTCGCAGAGCAGCACCTTTTCCATGCCATCGATCTCCTGGAACTTGACTTCGATGATCTCGCTGCCGGTGGTCTGGACCGCGCGGCCCACGAACCTGGCCTCGATGGGCAGCTCGCGGTGGCCGCGGTCGATCAGTACCAGCAGTTGCACCCGGGCCGGACGCCCGTGGTCGAACAGGGCATCGAGCGCGGCGCGGATGGTCCGGCCGGTGTAGAGCACATCGTCCATCAGAATGATGTCCTTGCCGTGCACGGAAAAGGGAATATCCGTGGCGCTTACGACCGGCTTGATATCGACCGTTGTCAAATCGTCGCGATACAGATTGATGTCCAGGATGCCCACCGGGACGGCGCGCTTCTCAAGCGCCTCGATCTTCTTGGCCAGGCGCTGCGCCAGCGGGACGCCCCGGCGGCGAATCCCGATGAAGGCCAGCTTGTCGTGATCGGCGCTCTTTTCGAGAATCTCGTGGGCCAGCCGCACCAGGGTCCGGTCGATCTCGGACGCACTCATCAATTGGGATTTCTCTCGGGTGAGGGACATCCTGATCATTATATGGCAAGGCGGATGCCCCGCCCCGAGGCGAGAGCGATCAGCCTTGACTCAGGCGGGACTCAATGACCGTGAGGCGCGAATCCAGTTCTTCGAGCTTACTCAGGACCACGGACTGTAGCAAGTCCAACCTCTTGTTGATGTCATCAATCCGCTTGTGGACGTCGTCGATCCGCTTGTGGACGTCGCCAAGTCGGGTGTTGTTGAATAGAACTCCCGCGACCACCATGAGCATCGTGAGCACGTGCAGAAAAATCTGAATCTGAGCATCCGTCATCGAATGGCTCTCGCTCTATTATATGGTGGGTTGAGCCGGGAAAAATCTCAGGGCGCGCAGGGCGTGGCCGTGGCCGGTTCCTTCTCCTGGTTGAGCACCCAGCAGCCCCCGGACTCCACCTTGAAATCGGCGGCATTCCAGGCAATATGGACCGGAGCCCACTCGGGCGGGATGGTCACGCGCAGCTCCGACACCGTCCGGCTGATGATCAGGACCTCCTTCTGATCGGGCGTATATGTCGCCTGGACTCGCGCCGTGAGGAGCTCCTCGCGCTTGGGCAGCACCACCCGCGTCTCCTTCCGCAGCCGCTCTTTGCCGCGCTCGATGATCACGGCGACCGTCTTCTCTTCACTCATCTGGTCCATGAACCGGGCGTATTCCCGGCCATCCTGGATCGAATGGCCTGCGATCGAGGTGATGCGGTCGCCGGGGCGGAGCGGACCGGAGGAGTTGCCGGGAAGCCAGGCGACCAGTGCGCCGGGCCCCTCCGCGGACGCGTCGTAGGCAAACGCGCCGAATCCCAAGGCCGCGCCGGAGCCGGGCGCCACACGCGTCGATCCCAGCGCACCGTTGCGCTTGCGCGGATCGAACTTGGTCATCTGGATCCAGTAGCAGCGAGACAGCGCCGGACTTCCCGTTTCGCAGTCGATCGAGAAGGGGTAGGGGTCCTTGTGCCGCCGCGCCAGCCATTCCAGGATCTGGGCATCGGAGAGACCGGGTGGCGTCTCGAAGTTAAACCTGGCGGCGGCCAGCTTCTG
>JACOSH010000231.1 GCA_016178945.1 Acidobacteriota bacterium | reverse complement strand
TCGTAACGCCCCAGCCTCCACAACACCGCGGCGCGATTCATCAGGCTATAGCCGACCGTAACCTGATTGCCCAGCGCCTTGCCGGCGGCGTGCGTTTTCTCGTAGTATTCGAGCGCCTCCGGATAGCGCTCCAGGCGAAGCAGCACGCCGGCGATGCCTTCGTAGGCCTGAGCTCGCTGTCCGGCGTCCCCGGTGCGCTCGGCAAACTGGAGATGATCCTGAAACGTCTTTAGCGCCGCCTCGTAGCGCCCTTCCTGCCGCTGCGCGCGTCCGATCAGGTAAAGAACCAGGGCGACTTCCTGGCGAAAGCCTCCCTGCTCGAACAGCGTTCGCGCCTGCTCGGCCTCCGCCACGCCCTGGCTTCGCTTGCCCTGCCGGATGTGCAGGTCGGCCAGATTGAACAGGGCGGCGGCCTCGCTGCGGCGCAGGCTGGACCGGCGGGCGAATTCGACCGCGTCCTTGTAGTAGGACTCGGCGCGGCCCGGATCGCCCGCATACATCAGGGCGCTGCCCAGGTCGATCAGGCCGTTCGCCGCCAGATTGGCGATCCCGGCGCGGCGGGCCTGGTCGATGGCCGTAGTGGCGAGTTTCTCGGCGGAGGCAGAATCCCCTTCCAGATAGGCGACCGAGCTGAGCAGCGACCGGGCACGGACCTGCTGGTATTCGCTGGAATTGGCCCGCGCCAGGTCCAGGGCTTTCTCCAGAGCCGAGCGCGCCTCTCCGACCCGCCGCAACTTGTGAGCCAGGACGCCGCGCTGATAGAAGACTTCGGTGACGCCCTCCAGGTTGCTGGCGGCCTGATAGAGCGTCTCGGCGGCGTTGAACGCGGCGGCGGCTTCCTCCAAGCTCTGGCGGCGGCCATGCAGGATGGCCAGGCGCAGGAAAGCGGCGGCCGACTGCGGATCGCAGCGCGCCGCTTCCCGATAGCTGGCCATGGCCTTCTCGACTTCGTTGTTTTTTTCCTGGATCCGTCCGAGATCCACGTACAGGGCCGCTTTCCCGGCGTCCGGCGCGGCGCGGGTCAGCTCGACGTAGCGCTGGGCCGCGGCCGCGAAATCGCGGGTCAGCGTCGAGCGGATGGCTTCAACGTGCGTGGTCTCCCAGCCGCTGAGCGCCGCGCGGCGGGAACCGCCGGGAAGGGCCAGCAGCATCTCCTGGCCGGCTTTCTCGGAGTAGCCCAGCTCGGCCCAAGTCTCGGCCAGCCGCGCGTGCGCCATCGTGAAATCCGGGTCGAGCAGGACGGCGCGCTCCAAGGAGCGGCTGGCGCGATGATAGGCGCCATCCCGAATCGCGCCGGCCCCTTCCCGGTACCAGCGCAGCGCCTCGCCGGAGGGCGCGCGCGCCCGGCTCGGCCACAGCACCCATGCTGCCAGAATGCAGGCCAGCGCGACCGCCGCCAGCGCCAGCCTTTTCATTGCGGAAAACCGCGGCTTCGCCGGTTCGGGGCGCAGCGTGGTAACGGTCGGCGCCGAGCCCGTCTCGATCAGGGCGGGCCGCAGCGCCGCCAGATCGGCCCCCAGCTCCGCGGCGGACTGGTAGCGCATCTCCGGCTTCTTGGCCAGGGCTTTCAGGGTGATGCGGTCCAGCTCCTCGGGCAGGCCCGGGCGCGCCCGCGACGGCGCCGGAGGGTCCACTAGCAGCACCTGGGATACCGCCTCCAGCGCATTGTCCGAAGGGAAGGGCCGATGCCCGGTGACGCACTCGTAGAGCACGCAGCCCAGCGAGAACAGATCGCTGCGCGCGTCCACTTCGCCGTTGCGGGCCTGCTCCGGCGACATGTAGTGCGGCGTTCCAATCAGCGTGCCCGAAGCGGTCGCGGCGGCCGAGGCGCCGGCCCCCTGGACCTGTTTCGCCAGCCCGAAATCCAGGACCTTGACCTCGCCGCGCTCGTTCAGCCGGATGTTGGAGGGCTTGATGTCGCGGTGCACGAAACCCAGCCGGTGCGCCTCGGCCAGCGCCTCGGCCGTCTCCGAGACGATCTCCAGGCTGCGGGGAAGGGACAGCGCGCCTTCTTTGATCAAATCATTCAGCGCCGGTCCGCGGACCAGCTCCATCACCAGGAAGGCCCGGCCGCCGGGTCCGTTCCCAAAATCGTAGATCCCGGCGATGTGCGGATGGGTGAGCGCGGAGGCGGCGCGCGCCTCGCGCAGGAAGCGCTCGGCATCGGGATGGGTCGCGAACTTGACCGCGACGCGCCGGCCCAGTGTTGTGTCTTCCGCTTCGTAGACCACGCCCATGCCGCCTTCTCCGATTTTCTGAAGAATGCGGTATCGCGAAACTGTTTCTCCGATCATCGCCGGGCCGCCATTTCCGTGTGGCCTCCCCAGTATAGTACGGGACAGGCAGATGCGTGCGCCGGTCGTGGTATCGTATAAGTGCACTTATGAGTGGAAGAGCATGAGCCAGATCACCATCTACCTCGATGAGGAAACCGCCGCTTTGATGAAAGCCGCCGTGCGAGGCTCGGGCCTGTCCCAAAGCAAGTGGGTCGCCCTGGCAGTTCGAGAGCGAGTGCGCAGCGAATGGCCATGCTCCGTCTCCAAGCTGGCGGGCGCTTGGCCTGATTTTCCCTCGGCGGAGGAACTTCGGACGAAGATGGGGACCGATGCGACGCGTGAACCGCTGTGATGCTGGCCCTGGACACCAACACGCTGATCTACTTTTTCAAGGGCGCCGGTCGCGTCAAAGACCGGCTTCTTGCAACACCGCCCCGCGAGGTGGCGGTCCCATCCGTGGTAGTGTACGAGCTCGAGCTGGGCGTTTGGCAATCCACCCAGCCTAGCCGTCGTCGTGCGCAGTTGGATGAATTCCTGGCGCTTACCACCATCTTGCCTCTCGACGGCCAAGCGGCCAAGGCGGCAGCCGAGTTGCGTGCCGAGTTGGAAAGGCTAGGCACACCTATCGGTCCAATGGACACGCTGATTGCCGGCATCGCGATCGCTCACGGGGCGACGCTGGTCACCCACAACACGCGTGAGTTCAGGCGCATCCGGCGGCTTAAGCTCATGGACTGGTACTGACCCTCACGCGCTACCGAGACTCCGGCCCGCTGCCCGCGCTGCCTTGACAGGCCTGGGTGAGCGTGAGCATACTGCTGGTAGGTAGAGATGGGGTTCCCAAACCAGTAACAAGGAGGATTCATGTTCTATCGCGCCATTTTTCTCCTGCTGCTCGGAGTGTTGCCAGTGCTGGCCCAGTCCAAGGGGACGATCGTTGGCGATGTCACCGACGCCAGCGGGGCAGCCATTCCGAATGCGAAACTCAAAGTCCGGGCCACGGCGATCGCTCTCAATCGCGAGACGGCGGCCAATGAGAACGGCTACTTCACCGTGCCCAATCTGCCCCCGGCCGATTATGAAGTGTCGGTGGAGGCCGCCGGATTCAAGTCGCTCCTGCGGTCCGGACTTCGGCTGGACACCGACACGGTTCTCACCCTCAAGCTGCAGCTTGAGATCGGGCAGTTGGCTGAGCGGGTGGAAGTGACCGCCGAGGCGTCCACCATCGAGGTCGCCTCCGGAGAGGTTTCGCGCCTGTTGAGCGCCAAACAACTCCAGAATTACGCGCTGCCCGGACGCAACCCGTATTACATGCTCGGCATCCTGCCCGGGGTGATCTCCCGGTATGGCAACTTCGCCACCGATTTCCGCGGAGGCAGTTACTCCATGGGCGGGCTGCAAATCAACGGCCAGCGGAAAGACACCAACTTCCAGACCCTGGACGGGGTGAATAACTCGCGCGTTCGCGACGGCGTTCAGGTCAACAATATCCTGGGCGTGGACTTCCTCGAAGAGGTGAAAGTGGAGACCACTCACTACGCCCCCGAATACGGACGCACCACCGGCGCCACCATCAGCTTCATCACGCGGCGCGGCACCAAGGACTACCATCTGTCGGCCTATGAGTTCTTCTTCAGCGACAAATTCGCGGCGCGACGGTTCATCCTGGGCGACAAGCCGCGGGTCCGCTATCACAACTACGGAGGCAACCTGGGCGGGCCCGTCTATGTGCCGGGCAAGTGGAATACGGACAGGAGCAAGCTGTTTTTCTTTGTGGGCGTGGAAGGACGATACTCGGCCGGGAACAACACCAAGGGCTCCACTGTGCCGACTCCGCTCGAGCGGGCGGGCAATTTCAGCGCCACCGCTCAGAAGCCGATAGATCCCGACACCGGCGCGCCGTTCCCAGGCAATCTGATTCCGGCCGCCCGCGTCGGCAGGTTGGGCGCCGCGCTGCAAAAGATCTATCCCGACCCGAACTATCCAGGGCCCGGTGGCAACTACATCGCTACTCGCGCTCAGCCCACCGAGAACCGGGACATTATTTTCCGCATCGACTACAACATTAAGCCCAACTGGCAGGTGTCCGTGCGCAGTCTCAGGGGCCAGCAGGACTTCACCTCGTGGTTCGACAACACGGGCAACAACATTCCGCTGTTCCAGGTCTATCGCGACCGGAAGGGGAACAACCATGTAGTGACTCTCACCACCACCGTCAGCCCCTCCCTGGTGAACGAAGTGAGCTTTGGCGAGTCGGACTACCGCGAGGATTTCCGCCTGGTGGGCGAGGGATACAAACGTCAAGTCTGGGGCTTCAATTTTCCGGAGCTATTTCCCGGCAACCGCGAGGAGCGCATTCCGGGCGTGGGCATCAGCGGCTTCACCGGCATCAGCGGTTCGGGTCAGCCCAGCTATGCCCGGACGCCGACCTTTGTCCTCCGCGACAACCTCACCAAGATCATCGGCAGCCACAGCCTCAAAGCGGGGCTGTACTGGGAATCGATGAACATGAATGAGCTGAACCAGACCAACGACAACGGCGCGTTCAGCTTTGGCAACTCCTCGGGCAACCCGCGCAATTCGCTAAACCCCTGGGCCAACGCGCTGCTGGGCAGCTTCGACGCCTACAGCGAAACCGGTCCGCCGGCGCAGACCATATACAAGGCCTACGCCCGCGAGCTTTACGTCCAGGACAGCTTTCGCCTGCACCGCCACTTCACGCTGGAATATGGGATCCGCTATGCCCTCATCTCCCCCTGGTCGGCGAAGTGGAACAACATGGTGGCGTTCATGCAACGCTTCTGGGACCCGTCCAAAGCGCCGCAGGTGGCCGCCAACGGCTCCATTGTGCCCGGCACGGGCGATCTTTATAACGGGCTGGTGCTGCCCGGCAGCGGCTTCCCCGATGACGCCAAGGGGCGGATTCCAGCGGCCAGCGATCCGGATATCAACCGCTTGTTCCGCGGCGTGCCGGCGGCCTTCAACCCGCTCCGCAAGACCAATTTTCAGCCGCGTCTGAGCTTTGCCTGGGATGTGTTCGGCAATGGCCGGACGGCGCTGCGGGGCGGCGCCGGCGTCTTCCAAGGGGTCACCGGCATCGCCTACTCGGGCTGGTACTTGGGCGGCGCGCGCGCCCCGCTGGTGCAGGCCTCCACCCTGACCAACGGGTTTTCCGATAACCCGGGCGGCGGGATCCCCAACACCACCCGTTTCCCCATCGACGCCGGCTCCCTGCCGGACGACTACAAGATCCCGACCGTCTACATCTACAGCTTCGGCATCCAGCATCAGTTGCCGTTCAAGACCGTGCTGGACGTGAGCTACGTGGGCAACGGCGGCCGGCATCTGTCGTTCTCCCGCCCGCTGAACTTCCTCACGCCCGACCAGGTGGCGGCGCACCAGGGCGTGGACACGCGCCCCTTCCTGCCCTATCGCGGATTGGGCGGTCTTGGCATCGTCGAGCCTTCGTCCACTTCCAGCTATAACTCCTTGCAGTTGGCGGTCCGGCGCCGCAGCAGCAATCTGACCTACGCACTGGCGTATACGCTGGGCAAGATCGTCGGCTACGGCAATGAAGGCGTCGCCGGCGGCACGCAGGATCCGCTCAACATCCGGGCTGAACGCTCGGAGCTGGAGGAGAGCCGCCGCCACAACATCGTCGTCACCCACACCTATGAGACGCCCTGGTTCCGGTCACAGAGCGGTTTCCTGGGACGGATTCTGGGCGGCTGGAGTCTGAATGGCGTGTGGACCTGGAATACCGGCCGCCTCTACGGGCCGGGTCTGACCGGCGCGCCGCGCCAGGTGGCTTCCCGCCCGGACGTGGTGGGCGAGTGGTATCTGCCCAGCGATCAGCGCACTCCCTTCCGCTGGTTCCGGACCGAAGCCTTCGCGCGGCCCAAGGACTTCACCTATGGCAATGCCGGAAAGTGGGTCATCCGCGGACCGGGCGCTTTCGACTTCAGCGCGTTTGCGTTCAAGGATGTGCGCGTGGCCGAGCACCTGAAGCTGCAATTTCGTGTCGAGGCCTTCAATGCGCTGAACCACATGTACTTCGACGGTCTCAACGCCCAGCTTGGCAATCGCGCCTTCGGCCAGGTCGACGGACCCAGCACGCAACGCTATATCCAGTTGGGGCTGAAGCTGCTCTGGTAGATCAGTCCGGCGGGTGCTCGCGGCGCAGGACGTCGATGTTCTTGGCGGCCTGCTCCTGGAACCTGCCTCGATAGGCGAGGCATTCGGTGTAGAAGCGGGCGGCTTCGGCGAAGTTGTCCAGCTTGTAGTTCGCCCAGCCCAGATAGAACAGGATGGCCGGCGCGGCCTGCTCGTTGCGCCGGAGGTAGCCCAGCGCGGCGCGCAAGGCCTGGTCGGCCTGCCCGAAACGGTTGCCGTTAATGTGGGCGTTGCCCATCATCCAGTAGGCCGTTCCGGTGTAGTAGTTCTTCTTCCGGGTCCACTCCTCGTCGGAGACGCCCTGGGGCTTGGGCTTGCTTTGCATCAGCTCGATGATCCTGGCGCCGTAAGTGAGCGCCTTGTCGCCGCCGGCGTTTTGGGCCACCACCAACAAGGCGTCCTGGTTCTTGGGATCCTTTTGCAGCACCTGTTCGGCGTAGTGCATCATCTTCATGGAATCGCCCAGGACCTGGTAGGTTTGAAAATACAGCAGCAAGGCCTGCGCCATGTACTGGGTGCTGGGATACTGCTTACAAAGCTCGTCCAGGTGCTTGATCCTGGCCTTGGGGTCGGTCGCGTCCAGCGCCCGCTTCAACATCGCATACTCTTCCTGCGAGGTGTATTGCGCCGCGGCCATCACGCGGTTTTTCCAGGCCTCCATGACCTCCGGATCTTTGGGTGGCGGAGCGGTGGTGATCCGCTCGGCGACACGCGTCAGGAAATCGGTCCACAGCTTGACCAGGACCTTGTCGTTCTTGGCCTCGGCCGCCTTGAGGTTGAACTGGGCGGCTTCCAGGTCGTCGGGATTCTGAGCCAGCAGCCGCTCTCCGGCCGCTAGCGCCTTGTCCCACTGGCTGGCCGTAATGTAGGCGGTCTGGAGTTGTTCGTTGACCCAGGAGGCAGAAGCGTGTTTGGGATGTTTCTGCGCAAACTCCTCCAGTAGCGAGAGTTTCTTGTTCTCATCCGAAGTCAGCTCGATCAGGTCCAGCATCGCGCCTTCGGGTGAATCCGGATTGGAGACCAACTTGTAACGTTGGGCGACACTGTTGGCCGGCGCCAGCAGGCCCAGGAAAAACGCAAGGGCCGCCCACCGGGGAATCAGACACGCTAAACGATCCACACACTCTCTCCAGCCTAGTACTGAACCGACTAATAGTACTAGAGATACAATTCGACCCGCGATCATAATAGCACCCGTTTGAGAATTACACCATAGTACCGAAACTGTAACAGTACTAATCACTTAAGTCTAAACTTTACACCACGCTGAGCCGATCTTTCCCGTATGATCACGTATCGCCGTCTCGCTGTTTCTGCGCGCAGGATAGTGTTGAGTGTGCTGTGGGTGATGGCCCTCCACGCCCAGTCGGAAAAGGCCGGTCTGTTCGGGGTGGTGAAGGATCCTTCGGGCGCCGCCATGGCCGGCTCTAAGGTGACCCTGAAGAGCCTGGACACGGGCGCGGTGCGCGAGCAGTCCTCCGATGCCAAGGGGCTGTATCATTTCGACCTGTTGGCGCCGGGGCACTACGAGCTGACCGTGGAAGCCGCCGGCTTCAAGCAGTTCCGCGACTCAAGGGTTCAGGTGCAGGTCGCGCAGTTGTCGCGCCTGAATGTCCAAATGGAGATCGGGGCGGCCAGCGAGTTCGTCGAAGTGCAGGGGACGGTTTCCCCGCTCAGCACCGAGAACGCTTCACACGGGACCATCGTCGGTGAGCAGAAGATCGTGCAGTTGCCGCTCAACGGGCGGCAGTTCATCCAGCTTGCGCTGCTGGTGCCGGGCGCCAGCTCGGGCGGGCGGATGGTTCAGCAGAACCAGGTTCGGCAAGGGCAACTGGGCGGGTTGAGCATTTCCGGCGGCCGCACCAACAACACGGCCTTCCTGCTGGACGGGGCGGCGAACCTCGACCCGGACTACAATTCGCTGAACTATTCGCCGCAGATCGACGCCGTGGCCGAGTTCCAGGTCCAGACCGCCATGGTCACCGCCGAATACGGCCGGGCGTCGGTGAACGTGGCGTCGAAATCGGGCACCAACGAGCTGCACGGCTCGGTTTTCGAATTCCTGCGCAACAAGGAGCTGGACGCGCGGCCCTTCAACGCGCCGGGCGACCTGCCCAAGTTCCAGCGCAACCAGTTCGGCGGCACCCTGGGCGGTCCGATCAAGAAAAACAAGGTTTTTTCGTTTCTGGCGTATGAGGGTTTGCACGTGCGCCAGGCCGGCGCCGGCCTGACCACCCAGACGGTGCCCAGCGAAGCGCAGCGCCGCGGCGACTTCAGCGCCGTGCGAGGCGGGATCTTCGATCCGGACACCCTGGCCAACGGGGTGCGCCAGCCTTTTCCCAATAACGTGATTCCGGCCGGCCGCATCAATCCGCTGGTGCAGACGTCGGTGAACGCCCTGCCGCTGCCCACCGATCCGGCGCGCTCGACCTTCGTCAACGCCGGCGGCGTGCTGCGGCAGGATGCGGATAACTATTCGGGCCGCGCCGACTACAACGTTCGACCCAGCCTGACGCTGTTCAGCCGCTACTCGGTCTCCGAGGAGAATGGCCTGATTCCGGCCGTGGTGACGGGGCGGGATGTGGTCAACGAAGCGCGCGCGCAGAATGCCGTGCTGGGGGCCACCAAGGTGGTCAAGAGCAACATCATCAACGAGACCCGGTTCGGCTTCAGCCGGCTGCGATTGCTGAACGGCCTGCCCGAGATCAATTTCAACGTCAACGGCGCCAACCGGGCGCTGCCGCAGTTCATCGTGGCCGGCTATCCGACCATGGGCGGCTCGGGCGGTTTCCAGGCTACCACGGGCGGCGGCATTGTCCTGGTGCGCAACAACACCTTCCAGATCTACGACAACGTGTCCTGGAATGTGGGCCGGCAGACGGTCAAATTCGGCGGTGAAGCGTATTGGGTGCAGTACAACCGCTTCGAAGCGGCCAACGTCAACGGAACCTATCAGTTCACCAACGGCTTCACCACGCGCACGGCGCGCAACGACGGCACCGGCGACGCGCTGGCCAGCTCGCTGCTGGGATTGCCCCAGATCGCCTCCCGCTCGGTGGGCCCGAGCCGCATCGACGGGCGGCAACGCACTTATTCCTTCTACGTCCAGGACGACATCCGCCTGCGCCACAACCTGACCGTCAACCTGGGCCTGCGTTACGAGCTGGCCGCGCCCATGTCCGACGCGCGGCAGCAGCTTTCCAGCCTGGACTACCGGAACGTGCCCAGTCCGGGCGCGGTCTTCGCCGAGAAGAAGACCGCCTTCTACAAGCCGCTGATGTTCGTGTGCGGCCAGAGCGGCTATCCGGCCGGCTGCGCCTACACGGACAAGAACAACTTCGCCCCGCGAGTGGGCGTGGTCTGGTCGGTGACGCCCAAGACCGTGATTCGCGCGGGAAGCGGCGTCTTCTACGCGGCCAACGACGCCAACCCGCTGTTCCGCCTGGCGGCCGGCCTGCCCACCAACATCGCCCAGACGCTCAATAGCGACAACTTTGTCCCCCGCTTCCGCAGCTTCGATGTGTTCGGTCCCAACGTGGTGGGGCCGGTGCAGCTTCAGGCCGCCGGTATCGACCTGTTCCAGCGCACCAGCTACTCGCTGCAGTGGAATTTCTCGGTGCAGCGCGAGCTGTCAAAGGGGCTGGTTCTGGAGGCGGGCTATCTGGCGACTCTGGGCCTGAAGCTCGAGCAGAACGTGCAGCCCAACAACGCCCTCCCGGGAACCGGCGCGGTAGATCCGCGGCGGCCCTACCTGGGCATGCAGTATGCCTCGGGAACCGTCTTCCCGGATTACATCGTGGTCCAGGGCGACTCGGTCCCGGTGGGCTTCATCAACTACCTGCCCCACGCGGCGCAGTCCAACTATCATTCGCTGCTGGTGCGGCTGGAGAAGCGCCTGAACAAGGGCATGTCCTTCCTGGGTTCCTACACCTGGTCGAAGTCCATCACCAACGCGCCGCAGTTCCGCAACGCCGGGGGGGTGCAGGGCAACGAGAACTCGCCCGCTCAGGATTCCTACAACCTGCGCGGCGAGCGCGGTCTGGCGTCGTTCCACAATGAGCATCGCTGGGTGAACACGTTCCTCTATGACCTGCCCGTTCCCCGGCAGAAGGGCCTGCTCAGCGCTATCTTCGGCGACATGAACCTGTCGGGCATCCTGTCGTTGCAAACCGGCTTCCCGTTCACGGTGAACCTGCGCGGCGATTCGGCCGGCGTGGGCGCCGGCACCGGCGGCATCTTCGTGCGTCCCAACTATGTTTCCGGCGCTCCGGTGGCGCTGTCCGGCTCCGAGCGCACCACCGATCGTTTCTACAACACCCAGGCGTTCCTGACGCCGCCGGCCGCGGCCTTCGGCAATGTCGGCAAGAACACGGTGATCGGGCCGGGGCTGACCAACCTGGACATCGTGCTGGCCAAAAACGTGACCGTGGTCGAACGAGTGAAGCTGCAACTCCGCCTGGAGTTCTTCAACACCTTCAACCACTCCAACTACAACATCGTCGGCCGCATCGTGAACGACGCCACCTTCGGACGCGTGCTGAACCAGCTCGATCCGCGCCAGATCCAGTTGGGGCTGAAGATCTTCTTCTAACCGTCATCAGCGGTCTCTCGTCAGCCGGACGGACCGGCGGGACTCTTCCCGCCCCGGGGCGCCCTGCTTTTTTTGGAGCGCATGATATGCTACCAGTGTGTTGCCGAGCCGCCTGGGCCCTTATGAAGTCCTTTCCCGGATCGGCGCCGGAGGTATGGGCGAGGTCTACCGCGGTCGCGACACGCGTCTGGGCCGGGAAGTCGCCATCAAGGTGCTGCTGCCGCAAGCGGTCGGAGATCTCGAGCGCCGCCGCCGGTTCGAGACCGAGGCCCGCGCCGCCGGCGCGCTGAACCATCCCAACATCGTCGCTGTTTACGACGTCGGCGATGCGGATGGCTCCCCGTACATCGTCTCCGAGTTGGTCGAAGGCGAATCGCTGCGCGACATCCTGGGCCGCGGGCCAGTTCCGCTGAAGAGGCTGCTCGACTTGGCGGCTCAGATCGCCGATGGTCTGGCGGCGGCTCATCAGGCGGGCATTGTGCACCGGGACATCAAGCCGGAGAACATCCTGGTCGCCGCCGGCGGCCGCGCCAAGATCCTGGATTTCGGGCTGGCCAAGCCCCATCCGGTCTCGGTGGCCGGCTCCGAGCTCACCACCCAAACCGAGGCCGGCGTGATCCTGGGGACGTTTGCGTATATGAGTCCGGAGCAGGCCCGCGGGGAGACAGTCGATTTCCGCACCGATCAGTTCTCCTTCGGTCTCTTGATGCACGAGATGGCGACGGGCCAGCGGGTCTTCCACCGAGCGGGAGCGATGGAGACGCTGGCCGCACTCCTCCAGGAAGAGGTACCGCCACTAGCGAGAGTGGACTCGAAGGTCCCGGAGCCGCTGAGCTGGGTTGTGGAGAGGTGTCTGGCGAAGGAGGCCGACCAGCGGTACGGCGCGACGACAGATCTCTACTTCGACCTGCGCAGCCTGCGCGACCGGCCGGCCGGCGATACGCCGGTTCCCAAGTTCACTCCGGTGGCGACCGATGCCGAAGCCGAGCGTGCGCCCGCCTGGTCGCCCGACGGCAGGGCCCTGGCGTATCTCCGGGAAGTGAACGGCGTCATGCAGGTCTTCACGCGCAGCCTGACATCCAACGCCGCGGCGCAGATCACCCAATCCCCCGTCAACTGCTCTCAACCCTTCTGGTCGCCGGACGCGTCGCGGATCTATTACGTGGCCGCGGAAAAGTGTGGGCCGTGGGCGCCGCGGGAGGCGTCCCGCAAATCGTAGTGAACGAGGCACGCGGGGCCGCCATTTCTTCCGACGGCAAGACGCTGGTGTACTCCAAGGGAAACACCGGCGACGTGACCATTTGGCTGCGGTCGATGGCGGATGGTAAGGAAGAGCGATATTCGTTGGGTCCGTTTCGCGCGCCAGTGTGGGTTGTGAGTCAAATTCAGTTTGCACCAAGACGGTCGACGCTAGGTGTTTTCCTGGGCGCGAGTGATGCGGAGCGACCCGATTTCTGGCTGCTTCCCCTCGACGGCGGCCAGCCGCAGCGCGGGCTGGCCGGCTGGAACGCTGGACGCGGAATCGGCGGCGCCGCCTTTCGCTGGATGCCCGACGGACGCCACGTACTGCTTTCCGGATCGACAGCGGGCGTCGCCGGCAACCATCTCTATATGGCCGAGATTGGGACCGGGCGGTTCTGGCCGCTCACGGCCGGCGTCTCGGACGATCACTCACCGGCGGCGTCACCCGACGGAGGGCGTATCGCCTTCACCTCGGGCCGCACGGATTTCGATCTCGTCGAAGTGCCGCTGAACGGCGCTCCTCCCAGAGTCCTTCTCTCCACTTCCTTCAGCGAAGAGAACCCGGACTGGTCACCGGACGGCGCTCAGGTCGCCTACACCAAGGACTCCGCCGGCTGGGGTGAAGAGATCTGGATCCGCCGCGTCCAGGGCGGCTGGGATCGCCCCCTGCTGGACCATCGGCGGACCGCCATCGTGAACCACCGGCGCCCGCGTTTCTCGCCCGACGGGCAGCGCATCGCGTTCGAACTGTACGGCGGCTTGGGTCATACGATCCAAATCTCGACGGTGGCGGGAGGCCAACCGGTGCGGCTGGAAACCGAGTCCAACGATCAGCACACAGTGGCCTGGTCGCCCGACGGCAATTGGATCGCATATCGGCGTCAGGTAGGCGGAAAATGGGAAGTGGCCAAAGCCCCATCGGGTGGCGGCGGCAAGCCAATGACGCTGGCCGTGGAGGAGGGGCTGGGTGGCGGCGGCGGGAATGTCGTCTGGGCACCCTCCGGCGATGCGATCGCCTTCAGCGACAACCTCGGCATTCACCTCGTCTCACCGGACTTCTCGCGTCTGCTGACCAAGACCGTGCCCACAGTGTTTGGCTTCTCGAAGGACAGCCGCCAGATCCTGGGCCTGCGTCGGACGCCGGGGGGCGGCTGGAAACTGGTGCGCATCGACGTCCGGACGGGGGAGGAGCGCGACGTAGGCGACACCGGCCTGCCTCGCCCCAGCCAGATCACCAATTTCAGCCTCCACCCCGATGGCAAGCGCTTCGTCACGGCGGTGGGAGTCGCGCGCGAGGACATCTGGATTCTGGAAGGCTTCGCCGGGCCGCGGAAATGGTGGCAGATGTTTTGAAGAGCTGCCTCAACCTTCCAGCTTGTAATACAGGAAGTCGTTGCTGGCCGAGCCCTTCAAGCGCGAGAACAGCGCCAGGTGGTCGGTCTTGCCCGGATCGAGCAGCTCGCCCAGGTGGACCACGAACCCCACGACGCTGACGAACGGATTGCCCAAATCGACGTCGATGTCGGCGTACTGCGCGCCATCCGCGGAGCCGTCGGAAGCCACCACGATCTGCATCGACTCGGTGTCGACCTGCTGGCGAAAACTCTGTAACTGAAAGGCCGGGCGGTTCATCGAAGGAATCTTCTCGATCAGGCGCTTGTGTGTCGGATGCAGGGTGGCGTCCTTGCCAAACCCGCTGTCCGGGCCTCCGAGCCGGGCGTCAAAGCCCGGCGCCAACTCCGCGTAGATGCGATCCACGTCGGCGAAGAACAGGCTGCGCACTCCGGCGCTTAGCGGCTGCCGTCCCGGCTGGATGGGCGTGCGCAGCTTGGCCAGCAGATTCAATACACAGGCTTTGCGGGCCGCGCGCCGGTTGGGATCGCTGAGCCAGCCGCCAAGCGGCAGACCGTCCAGGATCGAGTTGGGATCGGTCACAATCGCCTGGGTGAGGGCGTCGAACTCCGCAACCGGGCGATCCAGCACCACGCGCTTCTTGTCCGGTGCCAGCGTCACCGGCACGACCGCGGATCCGTTGGCGGGGACCTGGAAGCGGAACGGCCCATCCCGGACCGAGTAGCCGCCGACAAAGACATCCACCTCATAGCCGCCGGGCGGAAACAGGTTCGGCTCCAGGCCGGAGAATCGCAGACGCCCGTTGTCCGGGGCAAGCTGGAAGAGAAACTTGTGCTCGGCCAGCCAGCCGCGGGCGCGCTGGATATTCTCGATCAGGATTTTCGTGCCGGGTAAAGTGGGGGTCAGCCGCGTTGCCACTCCCAGCGGCCAGGCGCTCGACTCGCCGCCCAGAATGATGCCTTCGCCGGGGATGAACTGGGTTGCCGGAAAAAACTCGCCGTTGCGGCGGAATTCCAACAGGAAGCTTTCGTTGGCCATGGGGGTAGTTTACCTTCAACCAGACCCAGGTTGGCCGCTTGCGTGTGTTTCCAGCAGGTTGGGACGGCTCAGGCCGCCTGGCGTAACTGCACCACGATGGCGGCGTCCAGCGTGGAGGCGCAGCGCGGGCATTTCTGACCGGGCGCGGCTTGCAGCTTTCTCCCGGCCTGTTCCACTTGGCCGTCCACGTAGCGGGTGCATATCGGACAGTACAACACTGCCGGGGATCTTCCCAATTTGTTCTTCATGACTCCCTCCAGAGCCTTCAACTGAGTCAGACGCAAATTGGGGGCGGAAGTTTCTGAAAAATTTTAGAGCGGCAGGATCTCTTCCCGGACCGTGTCGAAGTTCAGCCTGCGCTTCTGCACGTAGGCGATGTTGCCCAGATGCGAAGCCTGGGCCGAGCGGTGGCCGATGAGCACGTCCCCGTTGGGCAGCTTACGCGACCGCACGCAGTCCAGGAAGTTCTGGACGTGATCGAGCGTCATGTCGCCCGGCGGCGCTTCCACGATCACCGGCTTGGCGTTCCGCTCGGCGGCGTGGAACTCATAGCGCGAGCGGTCGATGTAGAGCCGTCCCTTGGTCCCGCAGAACTCGACCGCCGCGCCGCGGATGCCGGGCGCCAGCGTGGCCTCGAATGTGGCGGTGAACTCGGCGGGATACTCCAACAGCACGTGGATAGTGTCCGGCGCCGTGCGGCCGTCCTTGTAGTGATATACGCCGCCGGCGGCCGCCGCGGAATGGGGAATCTCCTGCCCCAGGAACATGTGAACCACGTCGATCCAGTGAGTGAACAGGTCGGTCACCTGGCCGCCGCCGAAGTCCAGGTAGGCGCGCCAGTTGAAATACTGCTGCGGATCGTAGTCGCGCCACTTGACGGGCCCGAGGAAATGGCCCCAGTCCAGGTTGGTGGGTCGGGTCTGCAAGGAGGCCGGAGCGCGCCGCAGATGATAGCTGTTGCCGTGCCACCAGGTGCGCGCCAGCGTGATCTTGCCCAGCTTGCCGGAGTCGATGTACTCGCGCTTGGCCTCGATGTAATGCTTGCCGGAGCGCTGCTGCATGCCGACCTGGCAGATGCGCTCGTTGACGCGCGCCGCCTTCACGATGCGCGGGCCCTCTTCCAGGGTCAGCGACAGCGGCTTCTCGACATAGAGATCCTTGCCGGCGTTCAAGGCGTCGATGGCGGTCTGGGCATGCCAGTGGTCGGGCGTTGCCACCAGCGCCACGTCGAGCTCTTTCATTTCCAGCAGGCGGCGATGGTCGGTGAAGCCCTTGGCGCCCGGCGCCCTCTGCTGCGCCAGGTCGACCTGCTGGCCGTAGATGTCGCACACCGCCGCCACGTCCACCTGGCGGGTGGCCTGAAACTGCGACATCACGAAGCGGCCGCGATCGCCGCTGCCGATCAGGCCGAGCCGGAAGCGGTCGTTGGCTCCCTGGATACGCGAGTAGGAAGCCGCGGTCCAGGCGACCGCGCCGCCCAGCAGGGTCCGGCGGGGGAGGGAACTATCAGCCATGGGGATCATCCTTTCAGGAAAAAAAAGTAGATGTAGGCGGCGAGCGCCGCCGCGCCGAGCATCGCCGCACCCAGGATCGGCAGCAGGGTTGGTTTGCGGCGCTGGAATACCGGGGGCGGAAGAGGCGGCAGGACGGGCCGCCGCCTGGGCGCGGCCGGCGCGTCAGGAATCGGAGGGGTCTGAAACATCCGGGTGAGCTCGCCGGCGCCGGGTTTGGCCGGCGCCGGCTTGGACGCCGCCACCGGGGCCGGAACGGGCTCCGGCGGGGTCCGCGCGGCGGGGTTGAACATCCGGGTCAGGTCGCCAATCGCCGGTTTCCCGCTGGGTTTGGATTCCGCCACAGGCGCCGGCCGGCCAGGTTGTGCCGGTTTGCCCGGCGTCCCTGGCTCCTGCGGCGGGCGGATCAGCAGGTCCTCCATCCAGCGCACCAGGCTGGAAAACCCCGGAGTGATCTCGGTGACCAGGTACAGGCGGCCATCCTGGTGGCCCTCATCCAGGATCATGCGGGCCGCCTGCGGGGAGAGCAACCCCATGCAGCGCATGATCACGGTGAATTCCGAGCTTCCCTGCGGCGGCAGCAGATGCACCAGCACGTCGCGGCCCGCGATGGGATCGCGCCCCCGGTAGCTCTTGGTTTCGCCGTCCTGGATCAGATCCAGAACCTGATATTTGCCGCAATTCATGACGCCTGGATTCCTTCCATAGTACCTGAACCGGAAACCAAAAGTTGCTACAATAAGTCCAACGATCTGTAAGGAGGACTGCAACGTGAGCGATCAAGAGATTCCCGGCGAATCCAGGTCATCCGGCATCATGACGGCGGTAGGAGTGGGGGCGGTGATAGCGCTGCTTGGCGCCAACGTGTACCTGTATCTCCAGCTCGATCAAACGCGCAACGATGTCAACAAGCTGCGCGAGTCGGTCCTGTCGGAGTTGCAGAACATTCGCGAAGCTTCCACGGTCACCACGGCCACGGCGCGCCGCAGCATCGACACGCTGAAGACCGAACTGGAAAATGCGCGCCGCCAGGCCAGCAGCGCGGCCGGCATTGCCAAGACCGAGGCTGAGGCCCACGCCGACAAACTCGCCAAGCAACTTGCCGAGGAACAACGGCGGCAGGCGCAGCAGGTGGCCGGCCAGATTTCCGAGGTCAAGGAAGTCGCCAGCACCGCAACCGCCAAGATCGGCGAGGTGGGCACGGAAGTCACGGCGGTGAAGGGCGAGGTGACCTCCACCAAGGCGGAATTGGAAAAGACCATTTCCGACTTGAAGCGCGTCACCGGCGACCTGGGCGTTCAGAGCGGATTGATCGCCACCAACGGCAAGGAGCTGGCGGCGCTCCGGCGGCTCGGCGAGCGCGATTACTTCGAGTTCAAGCTCGGCAAGGCCAAGGATCCGCAGCGCGTCGGCAACGTCACGCTGTTGCTGAAGCGGACCGATCCCAAGAAGAACAAGTACACCGTGGAAGTGTTCGCCGACGACAAGCGCACTGAAAAGAAAGACAAGAGCATCAATGAGCCGGTGCAGTTCATCGTCTCCAAGGCGCGGCAGCCTTACGAGCTGGTGGTCAACGAGGTGAAGAAGGACCTCATTGTCGGCTACCTGTCGGTGCCCAAGGACCAGGTCTCGCGCAACTAGGGAGCGACGGCCCCAGGCTCAGGCCCCTCGCCTCGGCAGGATTACGGTCAGGTCAGTCCGCCGGAAAGCCCGGTCCAAAGTCAGGAGCGGGCAGTCCTCTTCTTTGGCCAGGGCGTACGCAAAGCAATCTCCCAAGTTTATGGGGTAGCGAAGCCGCGCCGCGGCCGCGACCTCGGCGTGCTCGGCGGTGGGGGGGACCAGCCGGATGGAGGATTCCTCGATCGCCTTCCGGACCTCTTGAAGCCGGTGCGGGCTCCGGTCCTCCACCAGAATCAGCGCTTCCGCATAGTTCACCGTGCTCATCCGGAGTGTGACGTTGCCCTGAAGTTGATCTACCACCCAGGGCGCAGACTCTTCGTTAAAGAGAATCGCCAAGAGAGCGGATGTGTCTACGACCACAATTGGTCCTCGTTCCGGAACTTTGGCCTCGGATTGAGTGGCCCCTTCAAGGCCAGCCCGAGCCACGCCCGGTAATCGTAGGAAGAACTCGTGCCACGGCGAGCGGCCTCCCGAACGGCCAGCCGGATGGCCTCGGACTTTTGGCGGATGCGCTTTCGGGCCATCAAGTGCTTCAAGTCCCGTTCAAACTCCGGAGTGACATTCATGTTGAGCTGCTTCACATGTACCAGTATACATGTCCAGCATGTATGCAGCTTTTGGTCTGTGGGTGTTCAGGATATATCTCGCAAAGAACGCCAAGATCCCTAAGAAGAACAGTACCGGGAAACCGGTTGACTCTATTCACTGAGCGGCACGCTCAGCCCTCCTCTTGAGTCAGGTTCCGCTAACTTCGACGGTCTCGGCTCTGAATGAGGTCACTATTCGTGCGAGCCCGCGCCTTGTGCTACAGTTTGCCTGATGCCCGCCGTCACCCGACGCCAGCTTCTGGGGGCGGTCGCCGCGCCGCTGGTGGCCCAGACCCGCGCGCGGCGTCCCAATGTGATCCTGATCATCAGCGACGATCAGGGCTATGGCGACCTGTCGCTGCACGGGAATCCGCACTTGAAGACGCCGAACCTGGACCGCATCGGGCGCGAGGGAGTGCAGTTCACGCAGTTCCAGGTCTGCCCGGTCTGCTCGCCGACGCGCTCCAGCCTGATGACCGGGCGCTACAACTACCGCACCGGCGTGGTCGACACCTACCTGGGGCGCTCCATGATGCACCCGGACGAAGTGACGCTGCCGGAGATTCTCGGGCGCGCCGGATACCGGACCGGGATCTTCGGCAAGTGGCACTTGGGCGACAACTATCCGCTGCGCAGCATCGACCAGGGCTTTCAGGAGTCGGTGGTGTGCACGGGCGGGGGACTGACGCAGCCTTCCGACCCGCCGGGCAACACCTATTTCGATCCGCTCCTCAAACACAACGGGCAGTGGCGGAAGTACAAGGGCTACTGCACGGACATCTTTTTCGAAGCCGCCGCCCGGTTCATCGAGGAGAACCGCGCCCGGCCGTTTTTCACCTACCTGGCCACCAACGCGCCGCACGATCCGCTGCAAATCGATGAAGCCTACGTGACGCCGTTCCGCGCGATGGGGCTCGACGATGCCACGGCCAAGACTTACGGGATGGTGAAGAATATCGACGACAACGCGGGCCGGCTGCTCGATCAAGTGACGAAGCTCGGACTGGAGCGCGACACGCTGGTGATGTTCCTGACCGACAACGGACCGCAGCGGCAGCGTTACAACGCCGGGATGAGAGGGCGCAAGGGCACGGTGTACCAGGGCGGCATCCGCGTACCGTGCTTCGCGCGCTGGCCGGAGACGCTGGCGCCGGGCCGCGCCGTGCCGAACATCGCGGCTCATATCGACCTGCTGCCGACTCTGCTAGAGGCGTGCGGCGTGGAGCGCGGCGAGGGACCACCGCTGGATGGCCGCAGCCTGATGCCGCTGCTGCGCGGCGACGGGGCCGGCTGGCCGGAGCGGACGCTCTACACGCAGTGGCATCGCGGCGACGAGCCGCAGCTTTATCGCGCCTGCGCGGCTCGCACCCAACGCTACAAGCTGCTGGACGGCAAGGAGCTCTACGACCTGCTCGAGGACCCCGGCGAGCAGCGCGACATCGGCGCCGCCCATCCCGCGATCGTCGCGCGGATGCGCGAAGGATACGAACGCTGGTTCCAGGACGTCTCTACGAGCCGGGGCTACGCGCCGCCGCGGATTCAGCTAGGCACGCCGCACGAGAATCCGGTCACCCTGACGCGCCAGGATTGGCGGGGCCCGCGGGCCAGTTGGGATGGGGACGGGCTGGGGCACTGGGAAGTCGAGGTAGCCGCGGCGGGAGCCTATGAAGTCACGCTGCGCAGGCCTGGCGGCGATGCCGGGATCGCGCACTTCCAGCTTTCCGGCGCCGCGCATCGGCAGCCGGTCCCCAAGGGCGCCGGCGAAGTCCGGTTCAACGGCCTGAAGCTGAAGCCCGGACCCGGCAAGCTGGAGGCCTTTGTCCAAACCGGCGAGACTACGCGCGGCGTTCACTACGTGGATGTGAGGAAGTCGTGACGGCGCTGCTGTTGCTGGCGGGCCTCCTGGCCCAGTCTCCCGTGCCGCCGCTGCGCGAGCAGAATGCGATCCAGCAGCAGTGGCTCAAGGCGCGGCTGGAGCGCGTGTTGCCGGCGCTGATGCGCAAGCACCGCGTCGACATGTGGGTGGTGATCTGCCGCGAGTACAACGAGGACCCGGTGTTCTTCTCGCTGGTGTCGCCCACCATGATGGCGGCGCGGCGGCGCACCATCTACCTGTTCCACGATCGCGGCCCGGACAAGGGCCTGGAGCGCCTGGCCCTGGGCGGCGGCTCCAACGGCGGCCTCTACACGGTCTTTCGAGACGGCGGGGCTGAAATCCACGGGGACAGCCAGTGGGCGCTGCTGCGGAAGCTGATCGGGGAGCGCAACCCGGCCGCTGTGGCGGTCAACATTTCGCGAACCCATGCCTTTTCCGACGGACTCTCCTCGGGCGAGCGCGAGGAGCTGGAGTCCGCGCTGGGACCCGAGCTGATAAAGCGCTTGGTGCGCGCCGAAGAACTGCCGCTTGAGTATTTGTCGGTGCGCCTGCCGGAGATGCTGCCGGTCTACCGCCGCATGATGGAGACGGTGCACGGGCTGATCGCGCGGGCCTTTTCGAGCGAAGTGATCGCTCCGGGAAAGACCACCAATGAGGACGTCGTGTGGTGGCTGCGCCAGCAGGTCAACGACCTCGGCCTGGGCACCTGGTTTCATCCCTCCGTGCGGGTGCAGAAGCCGGGCAAGGCGGGCGTCAGTCTGCTGGAGAGCGAAGCGGGCGTCGCGATCGAGCGCGGCGACGTGCTGCACGTCGACTTCGGGATTACGGCCATGCGGCTGAACACCGACACGCAGCACATGGGCTACGTTCTGAAGGAAGGCGAAACCGCGCCGCCCGAGGGCATCCGCGCCGCGCTGCGCAACGGCAATCGCCTGCAGGACCTGCTGCTGGAGCGCATGAAGCCCGGACGCACCGGCAACGAAGTGCTGGCCGATACGCTGCACGCCATGCGCGAAGCGGGTATTCACGGATCGGTCTATACGCATCCCATCGGCGACCACGGCCATGGCGCCGGGCCGCTGATCGGCCTGTGGGACCGCCAGCAGGGGGCGCCCGGCCGCGGGGACGTGAAGGTGATTCCCAGCACCTGGTTCTCCATCGAGCTCTCGGCCAGGACGCCGGTGGCCGAGTGGGGCGGCGCGGAGCTGTGGGTCGGGATGGAAGAGGACGCCGCGCTGGACGAGCAGGGCCGCATCCAGTGGGTGCTGCGGCGGCAGGCCGGCTACCATTTGGTGAAATGAGGCGCCGGCCAGTGCCGCGAAACACCGTTTGCACCGCTTGCTGAGAAGCTGTGAAAAATATCGGCAACCGCTCCCTCACGGTCGCGGCTCTGCACCATTCGTGCTGCAACGAATGCACTTTCAGAGCCGCGCGCGTAAGCAAGCGGTGCACGGTTCGATTTTTTCACAGGCTCTCACGGTCGCGGCTCTGGACGGGTATGCGACAAAGGGCGCCGAGAATCGAACTTTGCACCGCTTGCGCGAATGGTACAGAGCCGCGACCGTGAGGGAGCGGTTGCCGATGTCGTTCACAGCTTCTGACGTGCGGGGCTCCGCCGAATCGGTGGATTAGATTCGGGAGTTGCGCCAGTGTGGATAGTGTAAACTTGTTAACAGACTTACGCCGTGATTTGTCCCCACTGCCGAACCGTTAATCCGGAAGGGGCGGTCCGCTGTTCGAAGTGCAACTCGTCCTGGGACTCGGACCAGCCCACGCTCTACGAGGGGTCGCAGTCCGTGGCGCGCTCTCCGGCGCCGGTCAGCGCGATCCGCTCCACCAGCGGCGGCCCGCGCACGCCCTCGGTGGAGTGGCACACGTTTGAACCGGGTGACGTCTTAGCGGAGCGATACGAGATCCAGAGCCTGCTCGGGGAAGGCGGCATGGGGGCCGTGTACAAGGCGGTGGATCGCGAGCTCGACCGAGTTGTGGCGATCAAGGTCATCCGCCCCGAGCTGGCCTCCAAAAAGGATATTCTGGAGCGTTTCAAGCAGGAGCTCATCGTGGCGCGCCAGATCACGCACCGCAACGTGATCCGCATCTTCGACCTGGGGGTGACCGAGGGGCTTAAGTTCATCACCATGGAGTTCGTCGAGGGGCGCGACCTCAAGCACCTGGTCGACGAGAAGAAACTCACCTACCACGAGGCGGCCGACATCATCCGCCAGGTCTGTCTGGGGCTGGAGGCGGCCCACCTGGAGAAAGTGGTCCACCGGGACCTGAAGCCGCAGAACATCATGATCGAGCCGCAGGGCCGCGTCGCGGTGATGGACTTCGGGCTGGCCCACGTGATGGACCAGCAGGGCATGACCCGCGCGGGCGCGATCCTGGGCACGCCGGACTACATGTCTCCCGAGCAGGCGTTGGCCCAGAAGATCGACCAGCGATCCGATATCTTCGCGGTGGGTCTGATCTTCTACGAGATGCTGACCGGTCAGGTGCCCTTCCGGACGGACACGGTGGTCGGGACATTGGTGGCGCGGACACGGGAGCGCGCGGCGCCTCCGGTGACGGTGGATCCCAACATCCCCCAAGGGCTGAGCGATGTGATCGTCAAGTGCCTGGCGCCCGACCCGGAGCAGCGATATCAAAGCACGCGCGAAGTCGTGGAAGATCTGGCCGCCTGGGCGCCGAGTGGGGCGAGCGGGTCGCAGCCCAGCCTGGCCCGGTCGGGCCTGGCTCCGCCCAGCCTCGGTTCGCCCAGTATCGCTCCATCCAGCATTGGCGCGATGAGCCGGCCAGCCGCGAGTGTGGCCCTGCCCATGGCAGCGCCGCCGACCGAGGCCCTGGTCGCGCCTCCGAAGAGCCGGACGGGACTGTGGATCGGCTGCGGCGCCGCGGTTGTCGCGCTGGCCCTTGCTGGATACGTGTTTCGCGACCGGTTCCAAGCGCCACGGCCCGGCGGGCAGAAGCCCGTCCGGATCTTGATCGCCGACTTCGACAACAAAAGCGGCGAGCCGGTCTTCGACCGCACGCTGGAGCCGATGTTCAGCGTGGCGCTGGAAGGGGCGCCTTTCATCACGTCGGTCAACCGGGACCAGGCGCGCAAGCTGGGACAGGGCGTGCAGCCGAACGCCACCCGGCTGGACGAATCGCTGGCCCGCCTGGTGGCGGTGCGGGAAGGCTACGACGTGATCTTTGCCGGCTCGATCGACAAACAGGGCAAGGGCTACGCGCTCAATACCAAGGCGATCGATGCCGTGACCGGCCATCTGCTGGCGGAGAACCGGGCCGAATCGGCCACCCGGGACGCGGTGCTGGCTTCGGTGGCCAAGCTGGCCGCGCCGGTGCGGCGTATTCTGGGAGACTCCACGCCCGAATCCGTGCAGCTCAGCGCCGGAGAGACGTTTACGGCCAGCTCGATTGAAGCCGCGCACAGCTACGCCGTCGCGCAGGAGAAGCAGTACGCCGGCAACTTCGAAGAGGCGCTCCGCAACTATACCCAGGCCATCCAGCTCGATCCCGGTTTCGGACGCGCCTACGCCGGCCTGGCCGTGATTCACCGCAACCTGGGCCATCCCCAAGACGCGGAGAAATACTTCCAGATGGCCATGGAGCGGATCGATCGCATGACCGAGCGGGAGAAACTGCGCACGCGCGGCAGCTACTACGTCACCAACGGGCAGTTCGCCAAGGCCGTCGAGGAGTTCGCGGCTCTGGTGGAGCGCTACCCGGCCGATACCGCCGGGCACGCCAATCTGGCCGTCTCCTACGGCGCGCTGCGCAACTTCTCCAAGGCGTTGCAGGAGGGGCGCGCCGCGGTGGAGCTGAATCCCAAGAACGTGGCCCAGCGGAACAACCTGGCGCTGTTCGGCCTGGCGGCGGGCGATTTGGAAACCGCCATGCGCGAAGCGCGAGAGGCGCTGAAACTGAATCCAAATTACGGAAAGGCTTTCCTGGCGATGGCCCTGGCGCAACTGGTGTCGGGCCAGGATGCGCAGGCCGCCGAAACCTACAAGCGCTTGCAGGGCACGGGAACCTGGGGGATCTCAACTGCCGCGATCGGGTTGGGGGATCTGGCTCTCTCGCAAGGCCGCGCCGCCGACGCGATCTCCCTTCTGGAAAAGGGGGCCGCCGGAGATGCAGCCAACGGCAATCTCGGCGGCGCCGCCGCCAAGTGGATCCTGCTGGCCACCGCGCGTCTGGCTGTGGATCAGAAAGAAAAGGCCGTGGAGGCCATCGACCAGGCCGTGGGCAACAGCAAGGATGCCAACCTGCTGTTGCTCGGCGCGCACCTCTACCTGGAAGCCGGCCTGGAGCCCAAGGCGCAGGCGCTCGCCGCCCGCATCGAGCAGCAGAGCGAGCTGGCCGGCCAGGCTCGCGCGCGGATCGCGCGCGGCGAATTGCTGCTGGCGCGTAAGGATCCCAAGGCCGCGGCGCCGCTGTTTGAAGAGTCGCTGAAACAGGTGGATTCCTGGTTCGGGCACTTCAATCTGGGTCGCGCGTATCTGGCGGGAGGAGAGTTCGCCAAGGCGGCCACCGAATTCGAGATCTGCCTCGGGCGGCGCGGCGAGGCCGCCTTCCTGATCATCGAAGACGTTCCCACCTACTCGTACTTTCCGCCGGTCTACTATTATCTGGGACGGGCGCAAGAGGGCGCCGCCAATCCCTCGGCTCGCGAATCGTACCGGAAGTTCCTCTCCATGCAGGGCCAGATGCCCGGTCCGCTGGTGGACGACGCGCGCAAGCGGACCCAGTAAGGGCCGGCTACTGAATCCGCGCCGTAAACACTTCCTCCATCGTCAAACCGGTGCGGCAGCCCGTCGCGGGCTGGAGCTGCCGGCGGCTGTCCGTCCAGATCGCGTGCGAGACCCCTCCGTAACTGACCAGCCCTTCGTAGTCGCCGTACTGATTGCCGTAGTTGATCCCGGCGCAGGGTAAGACACCGCCGCAGTCGTGCTCATTCGAACTGACTGACGAGACCCTGACATTCGGCGACAGCCACGAGACCCCACCGTCCCCGGACCGTGTGAAATACACGTCCGTCATGAAGCGGCCGCCGGTCGTGTCGTTCCGGGTGTCATAGAAGGATAAGGCCACCGCCCCGGTCACGGGGTCCACCGAAAACCAATGATTGAACCGGTCGACCGGCGAGGTCAGCGCGTCTCCGGCGGCCACCGGCGCCGACCAGTGGGCCCCCTGATCGTCGGACCGGGCCACCAGGATGTCCGCTGATCCCGCCGGCGTCAGGTCCATCCATGAGCAGTACAGGCGCCCGCGGTGCGGCCCGTTGGAGCGGTCCGCGTCGCACGCCGGATAGACCAGCGCGCCGCGCGAGAAGATAGCCGGCAGCGCGATATCGAACGGAATCGTCTTAGGCGCCACCAACCGCGGCGTGTCCCAGGTGGCGCCGCCGTCAAAGGAGCGGTTGAACACGATCGCATTGGCGCGGTAGTCGTTCCAGGCCACGTAGAGTTCCCCGTTAGGGCCGACAAACGGAACTGCCCCGATCGAGCGCCCCGGTCCTTTCGGATCGTCCGCCCGGTTCACCATGAAAGTGTCGCCGTGGTCCGAAGAACGGCCTACCCGAATGCCTCCGCTTGTGGACCCCCCGGCGGCCGCGTCCCAAGCAATGTAGATGCGATCCTTGAACGGGCTTCCCGCGTTTGTGTCCACCGTGATCATGGGCTTGTCGTTGAAGTGATTCTCTCCCCCTTCAAACGAGAAGAACGCCGCCCGTGGATAAGTCCGGCCGCCGTCGGAGGAGCGGGCCACGGCCATTTCCGTTCCGTTGATCCCAGTCCCATGGCCAAAGTACACCGCGATATAGCCGTAGTAAACGTTGCCAAGCGTGTCATACGCCAAGGTCGGGTCTGAGCCGAAGTTGATTCCATTCCCCTTCGGCGGCGGCAGCGGCAAATCCACGCCACCCCAGGTCGATCCACCGTCGCTCGAAAAATAGCCGCGCATCGGAAAGCGGAAAATCTCGTTCGCGCCCGCCGTGAGCATGCTCGGCTGCGCCGGGTTGAGTGTAATGAAGGTTTCGCTTTGTGGGCCGCACTCGTTTGACGCGTCCACGTTGGCGCCAGCGGCCACGGCCGGTGTGTTTCCCGCAGGCTGCGGTTGGTTGGCCGACAGGTACTCGTACTTGGCCCACCAAGTGGGCCGGTTCGCGTTGTTGGTCTGGGCCCAAAGCGCCCCGGAACAGAGAATCAGCAAAGCGGTGTGTCTCATGGCCGAATAGTAACACGACTTTGCGCGGGCGCCGGGGACAGACTGTGCTACCTTGAACGGCAGGCCTCCGTTTCTAACCTTTGACATCCACGACCTTCCTGGCGTATGCTCGTCCGAACCACGGGTAGGGCGGGGAAGGGGACTAGCATGCTGCGTTCGTCGATTCGGGTGTCCATTCTTTGGTTGCTGGTGGGCGCGGGGGTGGCGCAGGAAACCACCGGAACCCTTTCGGGCTCTGTGAGCGACCCGTCGGGCGCGGTGGTTCCGGGCGCGCGCGTGGAGATCGCGAGCCCCACGTTGGTGCGCGCCCTCGCGGCCGTCACAGATAGTTCGGGCGGATTCCAGTTTCCGCTGGTGCCGCCGGGGACCTACACCATCGGGGTCCAGGCTCAGGGCTTCCGCGGCTTGAAGCAGGCCGGCGTGACAGTCGCGGTGGGCAGGACCACCTCGCTGACCCTGAAGCTGGAGGTGGGCGCGGTGACCGAGAGCGTCGTGATCCAGGCCAGCGCGGTACAGATCGACACCACAGCCAGTTCGGCGACCATCAACGTGACCCAGGAGTTCTTCGACCGCATGCCCAAGTCCCGGAGCTTCGACAGTCTGATCCAACTCGCGCCGGGCGTGCGCAACGAGCCCAAGAGCGGCCAGTACACCGTGGATGGGGCCAGCGGGTCGGAGAACTCCTGGATCATCGACGGGGTCGAGCGCAGCAGTATCCGGACCGGCGCGCTTGGCGGGAGCGCCAGCATCCCGTACGAGTTCGTGCAGGAGGTCGAAGTCAAGAGCAGCGGGTTCGAGGCGCAATACCCGGCCACCACGGGCGGGGTGATCAACGCGGTCACCCGCAGCGGCGGCAACGACTTCCACGGCCAGGTGGGCCTGTATTTCAACAACGACGCGCTCCAGGCGCGGCCGCGCCCCACCTTGCGGCTGGTCCCGACCGACTCTAGTCGAAACTCGATTGAGTACTTTCAGAACTCGCGCGATCCCTATCGCACGCTCGGCCCGGTCTTGTCGCTGGGGGGCCGGATCGTCAAGGACAAGGCCTGGTTCTTCGGAGGCTGGTCGCCCCTGTTCACCAGGACCACGCGGGTGACCTCCTTCTTCGACGATCCCAGCCACAGGCCGCGGGATTTCGAGACCCGAAGCCGGCGCGACTATCTCACCGGCAAGCTCGACTACGCGCCAACCTCCAAGCTGCGGGGCTTTGTCAGCTACCTGTATTCACCCACGAAAACCAACGGCAACCTGCCGGCGCAGGACGGCACCAGCCGCTCGACCACTCCCTGGACGCAACTCGGCTCTCGCTCGCCGGCGGCCACCTACGGCTGGTCGGTCACCTATACGCCAACGGCGAAGCTGGTCGTCAACTATCACGGGGGCTTCGTCTACACCAACACCAAGAGCTACGGCGTCCCGTCCAACATTTTCTACAGCTTCCAGAACTCCAGCATCGGCCTGCCGGGCGTGCCGGCGAACCTCCAGGCGCCCACGGGCAATTTCACTCCGGGCACCAACCAGACCAACTTCGACAAGCAGAACCGGCAGGTTCACTACCTGGACGCGGACTATCTGCTCAGCCGTTGGGGGCAGCACAATTTCAAGACCGGATATTCGATCAACCGGCTCAGCAACGACGTGTTCACGGGCTATCCGAACGGCTATTTCCTGATCTATTGGAACCTCACCTACAGCGGGGTCACTCGTTCCGACACGATGCGGGGCCCGCACGGTTACTATATCAATCGCGTCATCGGAACCAAGGGCAATGTGGGCAGCAACAACGAGGGCTTCTACCTGCAGGACAACTGGAGGGTCAACCGGAGGCTGACCTTGAACCTGGGCGTGCGCTTCGACCGCGAATTCGTGCCTTCCTTCCGCACCGACAACGGCGCCAAGTCGCGCGCCATCGAATGGGGCTTCGGCGACAAGCTCGCGCCGCGGCTGGGTTTCGCCTGGGATGTTCTGGGCAACGCCAGGTGGACGCTCAAGGCCGGCTACGGGAGGCTGTTCGATCAGTTCAAGTACGAGCTGCCGCGCGGCAGCTTCGGCGGCGACGTCTGGCTGGATTTCGTCTATCCGCTGGACGATCCCGACATCCTGAAGATCACCCCGGCCAACACGCCGGGCAATCTCTTCGAGGTGGTCGATTGGCGCATCACGTCCAACGATCCCGGCAATAACCTCATCGACCCGAACCTGGCGCCGATGCGCAAGCACTACTACAACCTGCTCACCGATTACCGGCTGACCGAGACCACGGTGCTCTCGGTGCGCTACACGCGCAACCGGCTGGACCGGGCCATCGAGGACACCGGCCTGCTGACGTCCCGTGGGGAGCAGTACTTCATCGCCAACCCGGGTTACGGCGTGACGGCCGATCCCAGGAACTACCCAGCCGGGTTTCCCACCTCTCCGGCCGCTGTGCAGAACTACGATGCGTTAGAGATCCGCGGCGACAAGCGCTTCTCGCGGAACTTCATGTACGCGGCCAGCTACACCTACAGCCGGTTGTGGGGCAACTACAGCGGCCTGGCCAGCTCGGATGAAGGCGGGCGGACTTCTCCCAACGTGGACCGCAACTTCGATCTACCCTGGGAGAAGTACGATGGCGGGGGCAAACCGGTTTACGGCTTGCTGGCTACCGACCGGCCGCACACCTTCAAGCTGTTCGGCTCCTACAGCCTGAGGTCCCGGGTGGGTTCCACCAGCCTGTCGCCGGTCTTCCAGGCTTTCACGGGCACTCCGCTTTCCACCGAGGCCGGCGTCATCAGTCTGCCGATCCTGGTTAACGGCCGCGGCGATCTGGGCCGAACCCCGGTCTACACCAATACCGATCTCCAGATCGGCCACGAGTTCAAGCTGCCGCGCGCTCGCGAAGGCCTAAGAGTGCGCGTGCAGGGCGACCTGTTCAACCTGTTTAACCAGGGCAACGTCACCAACAGCTACGTGCGGTACAACCACTCGAGCGACGGCAACCTGCAGTTCGCCAGGCAGGCCGATATCTTCAAGGGCTTCGATTACAGGGCCTTGATGCAGGTCCAGAAGAAGCGCGTCGATCCGCGATTCGGGCTGGCCAACGGCTGGCAGGGCGAGCGCTTCACGCGGCTGGCCATCCACTTCATCTTCTGACCCGACAGGAATGGACGCGAACCGATGTCTTGCACATCTCTTGAGGGAGCGATTCTTGCCTACGGCCGACGGAACTTCAGCCAGCGCTTGGTCGACACCGATGCCGACTGAACGGCGCGTGGCCCGCTCGCCTTCCCGCCGCCGCGCGGCGTGGGAGAAAACTTGACGGTCATGCTCGCCGGGTCCTTGCCGGACGCGTCGAGCGCGGGTAGAGCCACTTCCTTAATAAGGGTTTCTGTAGTCTCCCGCAGGGATGTCGCCGGGGTTGTGGCGCGCGCCGGAATCTTCATGAGGCTGCCTCCTTAGTGCGCACTATCATTATCGCGCGCTCCGAGCCTACCGGCCACTGGAGTTCGCGGCTCAGGATATTCCCACCGCGCCGCCGGTAGCGATCGTCAACGAAAGCCTGGCGCGCCAATTCTGGCCCGGCTATCCGGACGGTGAAGACCCTGTAGGCCGCTATGTCCTGGCCGGCGCCAATCCTCAACCGTTACGGATTGCCGGCATCGTGTCGGACGTACGTCAGGCCGGGCTCGCCGGCGAAGCGGGGCTCGGCCTATATCGCCCTCGTTCCCAGAGCCCTCCCATGTCGGCCATGTTCGCGGTGCGCACGGACGGCAATCCGCTCCAGTTCGTGAATGCGATTCGCCGTGAGGTAATGGCCATGGATCGCGATCAGGCAATCTACGGGGGTCAAGACGATGGATGACGTCGTGGATGCCTCGGAGGGGCAGCGGCGTTCGATCCTGATCTTGCTGGGAGGTTTCGCCGGCGTGGGCCTGCTGCTGGCCGTCGTCGGGATCTACGGCATCATCGCCTACTGGGTAGCGCAACGAACCAAGGAATTGGGCATCCGGCGTGCGTTGGGGGCGCGGCCAGCCGACATCTTGCGACTGGCGCTGCGGCAGGCGCTGAGCCTCACCCTGGCCGGTGCGAGCCTCGGCATCGGAGGCGCGCTCGCGCTGACTCGGCTGCTAAAGGCGCTCCTTTTTGAGGTCAGCGCCACCGATCCCCCAACGTTTGCCGGGGCCGCGCTGTTGCTTACTGCCGTGAGACTGGCGGCCGGCTACGTCCCGGCGTGGCGTGCGACTCGTGTCGATCCCATAACCGGGGTGTGCGAAGTTCCTGTTGCTCAGCGGCGTACCCATTGATCTCCGGCCTCCCCGCCGGTATGCTGAGGACGATGAGCAAACCCAGCCTTGTAATCGCCGCCGTGGCGCTCGCGCTCCTGGCGCAGGCGCCGAAGAATTCTTATGAGCTCGATGTCGCCGGCACGCAGCGCTGGATGGATTCCGGCGTGGATGTGCAGGCCGGTGATACCCTGCTGATCACCGCCACAGGGGCGCTCCGCTTCGCGCAATCGAAAGAAAACGGCCCCGAAGGGCTGTCGCGCGGATGGAGGGACCTGGTGCGCGCGCTCCCCATCAACGAAGCCGGGCGCGGCGCGCTGATCGGGCGCATCGGGTCCAACGAAGCCGCCCAGCCCTTCCCGGTAGGTTCCCGCCGCGAAATTCACCCGCCGCGCGCCGGGCGTCTCTTTCTGGGCATCAACCAGACGGCCAACGAGAGCGCAGAGGGCAGCTTTCACGTGAAGATCGAATTCACCGGGCGCGGGTCCGCGGCGGCCCGGGCTCCGGCTGCTGTCAATCTTCCGCGGGTGACCGCCGAGCACGTAGACAAACTGCCGAGCCGGATTGCGGACAAAGACGGGAACGCCGGCGACCGCGTCAACTTCCTGATACTGGGCTCGGAAGAGAAGATGAGGCAGGCCTTCCAGGCCGCCGGCTGGGTGCAGGTGGATCGTTCCACCAAGGACGCCCTGCTGCACGGCGTGTTCGCCAGCCTGTCCAAGCAGGCCTACACGCAGCTTCCCATGAGCGAGCTGAACCTGTTCGGACGCGCCCAGGATTTCGGCATGGCCCACGCCGACCCGATCGCCGTGGTGGCCGCGCGCCATCATCTGCGGCTCTGGAAAGCGCCCATCGAGATCGGCGGCCAGACCCTCTGGGTGGGCGCCGGCACGCACGACATCGGCTTCGAGCGCGATCAGCGCAACAACAGCGTCACCCACAAGATCGACCCGGAAGTGGACAAGGAGCGCGATTTTATCGGCCAGTCCCTGAATGAGACCGGCCTGGTGGCCAAGCTCGAGATGGTGACGCCGTCGCAGCCCATCACCGGGGCCAAGACGGCCACCGGCGGCAGCTTCCGCTCGGACGGCAAGACCCTCGTCATCTACCTGACTCCATCGGAGAACGACTCCACCGGGGCCTTCGCCGACCTTTTCTGTTCCGTCCTCCAGCAGGAGAATCCGGATGGCGGCGACTGGGGCGGCTGCGATCAATACCTGCACGCGCGCGGCAAGAGCGATCTGGCTCTGGCGGCCATGCCCGGCCGGCGGCGGGTGCTGATCGTCCCGGGCATCATGAACTCCTGCGCGTCAAACGCCCCGGCGTTCCAGGAAGGACAGCAACACCTCCGGGACAAGCACGGTCTTACGGTAGAGCTGCTGGCGGTGCCCAACGATTCCTGCGAAGCCAACGCCCGCCAGATCGCGCAGTACCTGCGCGAGCACATGCGGGCGGACTCCCGCAAGTACATTGTGGTGGGCTACAGCAAGGGCGCGCCCGACCTGCAAGTGGCGCTGGCGACCGAGCCCGACGCCGCCTCCGCCGTGGCTGCCTTCATCACCGTGGCCGGCGCCATAGGCGGATCGCCGATCGCCGACGCGCTTCCCGGCCTGGCCGACCGCTGGATGCAGCAGCTCAACCTGGGCGGCTGCAAGGGCGATCTATCCACCGGCCTGAAGAGCCTGCGCCGGGACGTGCGCCAGGCCTTTCTGGCCCGCTATCCCAACCCGGTCGTGCCCACGTTTTCGCTGGCCGCGGTTTCCGACAAGACCACCACCTCCAAGATGCTCCAGCAGGCCTGGCAACTGCTCTCGGTCTTTGATCCGGAGCAGGACGCCCAGCTCACCAAGCGGGACGCCATCGTGCCCGGCGCCACGTACCTGGGCGCGGCGCGCGCCGACCACCTGGCGGTGGCGCTGCCCTTCGACAAGTCCGAAGACAAAGCTGTCCGGGCAGTGATGGACAAGGGGCGGTATCCGAGAGCGGCGTTGTTGGAGGCGTTGGTTCGGTTTGTGGACCGGAGCCAGTAGAAAGACAAGAAGGCAAGAGGCAAAAACCAAAAGGCAAAAGGAATTAGGATGATGAAACTTGGGTTGATGAAATGACGTATCCTGGTTTGTAGGTGCCCGCCATGCAACCTCGCCGTCTCCTGTTCGTCCTGACGCTGGCTCTGGCGCTGCCCGCGTGGGCGCGCAAGCCGGGAGAGCCGATCAAGCCAGGTCTGAACCTTTTCTCCAAGCAACAGGACATCCAGCTTGGCCGGGAATATGCCAACCAGATCCGGCGCCAGGTGCAGGTGGTCGACAACCGTGAGTTGCAGGACTACATCGGTCGGCTCGGCCGGCGGCTGGCTTCGCAGCCCGAGGCCGACGATTATCCCTACACCTTCACGGTGGTCAACGAGCGAAGCATCAATGCCTTCGCGCTGCCCGGAGGCCCGGCCTTTGTCCAAACCGGACTGCTGGCCGCCGCCGACAATGAGGCGCAGGTGGCCGGGGTCCTAGCTCACGAGATCTCGCACGTGGCTTTGCGTCACGGCACCAACCAGGCCTCGAAGGCCAATTTTCTCCAGATCCCGGCCATCCTGGCGGGAGTGATCACGGGCAGCAATCTGTGGGCGCAACTGGCCCAGATCGGCGCGGTGGGTGTGATGCTGAAGTTCTCCCGCACCGCCGAGAACCAGGCCGACCTGTTGGGCGCAAGGCTGATGAACAACGCCGGCTACAACCCCCTGGAGCTGGCTCGCTTCTTCGAGAAGCTGGAAGCCGAGGGCGGCTCGCGCGCGCCGCAGTTTCTCTCCGATCACCCCAACCCGGGCAACCGGGTCAAGGCCATCGAAGAGGAGATCCGGGCCCTGCCGCGGCGCAACTATGACGCCTCGGCCGGCGATTTCTCCCGCATGAAAGCCATCGCGGTTCAGTTTGCGGGCGGCCCGCAGGTTCCCACTGGACCGGGCGGCGGAGCTGTGGTCTTGCCGCCGCCTCCCACCGGGGGCTATCGCCAATTGCGGGGCAGGGAATTCGGACTCTCCTATCCGGATAGCTGGCAGGTTTTCGGTGACAACAACGCCGCCTCCATGACCATCGCGCCGCGGGAGGGTCTGATCCAGACGCGAAACGGCGTCCAAGTGGGCTACGGGGCGATGGTCAGTTACTTCTTCCCCAAGGACAGTCGCGCGCGCAATCTGCGGGGCTACACCGACGAATTGATCCACAGCCTCCACGCCGCCAATCCCAGCATCCACACCGTGTCGCGCGACCAGCGCCGCCTGCGCGTGGACGGCAGCAGCGCCTTGGTCACCACGCTGGCCAGCGAGTCGCCCTATCCGGGTCAGGCCGAGGTCGACATGCTGGTGACGGTCGAGCGGCCCGAAGGCGTCTTCTACATGGTGTTCATCGCCCCGGAGCGCGAGTTCCGCAATTTGCAGCGGACCTTCGAGGACATGCTGCAATCCATCCGGTTCAGCAATTGAACCGCTACGACGCCATCCTGTTCGACTTCGACGGCGTGCTGGCCGACACCGAACCCCTGCATTACGCCTGCTGGGCCGAGATCCTGGCTCCCGCCGGGCTTCATCTGGATTGGGAAACCTACCGACGCGACTGCATCGGCGTCTCGGACCGGGCCATGCTCGAGCTTTTCGCCGCGCGGGCCGAGCGGCCTCCGGCGGTCGAGTCGTTGTTGCCGCTCTACGAGGTGAAAAAGGAGCTGTTCCGGCGCCGTATCGCTGAAATGGATGTGTGCCGCCCGGAGACCCTTGCGCTCCTCCACGGATTGAGGGATTACCGGCTGGCGGTGGTGACTTCCAGCGGCCGTCTGGAAGTGGAGCCGGTGCTGGAGCGCAGCGGGCTGGCTACCTGCCTGCAAGCCGCCGTCTATGGCGGCGACGTCGCGCGGCTGAAACCGGCGCCCGACCCCTATCTGCGCGCCGCGGAACTGTTGCGCGCCACGCACCCGTTGGTGGTGGAAGACTCCGAGGCCGGAGTCGCCAGCGCGCGGGCGGCCGGGTTTGATGTGATTCGAGTCTCCAGTCCCGCCCAGGTAGCCGAGGCCGTGCGGGCCCGCATTTCGTGAATTCCATGCTATCTTCCCGCTTTCTTCTTTTGCTGCTGTCTGGACTGTGGGCCTGTGGGGCCGAACCTCTGCGCCTCCACCCGGAGAATCCACGCTACTTCCTTTTCCGTGGCAAGCCCACCCTCCTGATCACATCGGCCGGGCACTACGGCCAGGTCCTCCATGCTGATTTCGACTACCACCGCTATCTTGATACCTTGGCCGCCGGCGGCATGAACATGACTCGGCTCTTCACGGGCCTGTACCGGGAGTCGTAACCCTCCAGTTATCGATTTCCGAGACCCTCGGCTAGGAACTTAGACCAAACCGGACAATCCAGTACAATCGACACATCAATAAGGACTTACCAAAACTTCGCCTGCAGCCTGGCGGCTGGCGAAGTTTAACGTAATCGATATTGACACTCAGCCTCCGCCGTGATATGCTCCCCGGAAAGCTCGAAAGGAGGGTTCATATGGGCCGAAAACTCGTGTTTGCGCTGGGTATGGGGTTCGTGCTGGCTTCGATGGCTTGGAGTCAGACCACCAACGCCACGTTGGTCGGTGGCGTGACGGACCCGCAGGCCGGCGCGGTAGTCGGAGCGGTGATCGTGGTCAAGAACACCGGCACCGGTGTGAGCCGCCAGGTGACCACCAACGAACTGGGAACGTATCGCGTCTTTCCCCTCAACCCCGGGACCTACGAAGTGACGGCCTCGGCGCCGGGCTTCAAGAGCAAAGTCGCGCCGGGAGTGGTGCTGGAAGTCGCGTCCAACGTCAAAGTGGATTTCCAACTTGAAGTGGGCCAGGTCACCGAGACGGTGGAGGTGGCGGCGACGGCCTCCATTCTGCAGACGCAAGAGGCCTCGGTCGGCGGCACGGTGACGGGCTCGGAGCTGGCGCGCCTGCCGGTGAACGGCCGCAACTACACCCGTCTGATCCTGCTGCTGCCGGGCACCAGCGACCAAGGCGGCAGCCAGTCGCGCGGAACCTTCTCGGGCACGCAGCTCATCTCGGTGAACGGCCAGCGCCGCCAGGACAACAATTTCACCGTTGACGGCGTGGACAACAACTTCATGATGATGAACTCGCCCGGCGCATCGCCGCCCATGGATTCGATCCAGGAGTTCCGCGTGCTCAACAACACCTCGGCGGAATTCGGGCGCTCGGCGGGCTCCAACGTCAACATCGCCATCAAGTCCGGAACGCGCGACCTGCACGGCAGCATGTACGAGTATCTGCGCAACGACAAGTTCGACGCCAACGATTACTTCGCCAACCGCCAGGGGCAGGGCAAAGTTCCCTTCCGCCAGAACCAGTACGGGTTCACCCTGGGTGGTCCCATGATAGTCCCCAAGCTGTATAACGGCCGTGAGAAAACCTTCTGGTTCATCAACTGGGAAGGGTTCCGGCGGCGGCGGGCCACCACCGGCATCAGCACCACTCCCATCGTCGAGCAGCGCAACGGCGACTTCACGCAGCAGCCGCGCACCATCTACGATCCGTTCACTTCGGTGCAGCAACCCAACGGCACCCTGCTGCGGCAGCCCTTTGCCGGAAACAGGATCCCCCAGGGGCGCATCAGCCCAGCCATCAAGTTTTTCCTCGACACGATGATGCCCCTTCCCAACCAGCCGGGCCTGAACAACAACCTGCTGAACACGGAGGGTCTGAGGAACGACCGGGATCTGTGGAACATCCGGGCGGACCATACTTTCAACGCCAAGAACAACGTCTTCTTCCGCTACAGCAGCCAGAACGTGGGCGAGTTCAATCCCAACTCGAATCCGAATCTCTACCGCATCCAGCGGTTCGACGCGGTGAACTATGCCGGGGCCTGGAACCATATCTTCAGTCCGACCACGGTTCTGGAAGTGAAGTTCGGATACAACAACCCGCAGAATCCCGGCCAGGACTACAACCGCAAGATCACCCGCGGGGAGTTCCTGGACAAGACCGGCATCAAGCTGTATCAGCGGGACGTGTTCTCCGATCCGATCCCCTCGCTGTCGGCCATCGGCGAGTTCGGTGCGGGCGGCGGCGGCGACATCACCTATGACAAGATTTACCAGTGGATTGCGAACTTTTCCAAGGTTATGGGGCGCCACTCGGTGAGGTTCGGGGCCAACTACAGCCACCGCATCTTCTTCACCAACACCTCCAACCCCATGAACGGCAACGGGGACTTCGACCGGCGCCTGACCTCGCTGGCGACCGACTCCAACTCCGGTCACAGCTTCGCCACCATGCTGCTGGGCACTCCCACCGAGATCCGCCGGGGCACCGGGAACACCACTACCGACGGGCGCATCCACGCGCATCAGTACTTCGTGCAGGACGACTTCCGCGTAAACAGCAAGCTCACCATCAACGCCGGGCTGCGCTACGAGTACGCCAACTCTCCCTACGACGTGACGGACCGGCTGGGCAATCTCTGGGTGCGGCGCGACGCCACCACCGGACGGTACTACGGATCGTTGATGTGGGCCACCACCAATCCGGAGATCGATCCGGATACCGGCCAGAGGAACCAGCCCGCCAAGACGTTGGGCTTCGGCCGCGGGCTGAAGCGGAACAACCACACGGACTTCGCCCCGCGCATCGGCCTGGCCTACCAGGTGAATTCCAAGACCGTGCTGCGGTCGGCGTTCGGCATCTTCTTCAACTCCACCTTCGTTCAGGAGTTGCAGGACATGCGCAAGTTCTGGCCGTTTACCGTGCAACAGGTCTTTACGGCCAACACCGGGGTGATCCCGGACCTGCTGATCACAGGCGACGGGCCGGCGTTCAGCAACACGTCGGCCATCGGCGGCTGGCCGCAGAATCCGGAGAACCGGACGCCTTACTCCCAACAGTGGAACCTGACCATCCAGCGCCAGCTCATGGATGACATGACGCTGGACCTCGGCTACGTGGGCTCGGCCAACAAAAAGCAGATTGGGTACAATCCCATCAACGCCGCCACTCCCGGACCCGGCGACGTCCAACCGCGGCGCTTGATGCCGGCCTTCGGAGACTTGGACGGGGGCGCCAACCAGTACTCCTCCGCGTATCATTCCTTCCGTGCCAACGCCGTGAAACGGTTTAGCCGAGGGTTACAGTTTAACGCCAACTACACCTGGGGCCGTGCCATGGACAACACCTCCTCGCTGGCCGAGTACCGGACCCAGAATCCCTACAACCTGCGCCAGGAGTGGGCGCGATCCAGCATCGACCTGCGCCATATTTTCCAGCTTGCCTATGTGTACGAATTGCCGTTCGGGAAAGGCAAAAAGTTCGGCGCGGGCTGGAATCCGGCGGCCAACCTCGTCTTGGGCGGCTGGTCCGTTGAGGGCATTACGCGGGCGCAAACCGGAGCGCCGGTCAACGTGCTCCTGGGCCAGGACCGCGCCAATGTGGGGCGGACTTATCAGCGCCCCGACCTGCGTTCCAATCCCAACAACGGCCCCAAGACACCCGACCAGTGGTTCACCACCTCGTCCTTCCAGTTGCCGGCCATCTACACCTACGGCAGTGCCGGCGCTTATGTGGTCGAAGCCATGGGACGCTACAACTGGGATATCTCGCTGCAGAAAGACTTCCGGGTGAAGGAAGGCCACCTGCTCCAATTCCGCTCCGAGTTCTACAATCTTCCGAACAGCGTCAGCATGGGCAACCCGAACAGCAGCTACTCCTCGTCGGCGTTCGGCAAAGTTACTAGCGCCACCGCCGCGCGGCAGATCCAGTTTGGGCTCCGTTACGCGTTCTGATCCAGGAAGGTGTTAGGTGTCAGGTGTTAGGGCGCACCTGACACCTAACACCTGCCACCTTCCTTATGCCCGTCCGCATGAAAGACATCGCCAAGGACCTTGGCGTCTCCGTGGTGACGGTTTCCAAGGTCCTGCGAAACCACCGGGACATCAGCTCCGACACGCGCCAGCGTGT
>JACOSH010000031.1 GCA_016178945.1 Acidobacteriota bacterium | reverse complement strand
ACGGTGGCCCGCTCGTTCACAACGGCTCGGAGGAGGCGCAACGCTCCTTCGACGCCACCTGCCGCAAACTCCATCGCTTCCTCGCTCAGTCGCAGCGCTGAGCCCGCCAGTCACCCACAGATTCCTCGGACGAGGCGAAAAGGCGATACGCCTACCGTCAGGTGACCAGCGGGGAGAGCGGTCCTTGTAAACGTCGTTTGTGAGCTGCCGGAGTCCTGCTCCATCCGTCTTGATGACGAAGATGTCTTCCTGCTTGCCCCATTCCATGAACGTCAGCCATTCGCCGTCGGACGAGAGTTGAGGGTCTCTGGCCTGGTGTGAGCCCTGGGTGATCCACTGCGGCTGCGAGACGATACTTTCCTTAACAGGATCGAATCCGGCTTTCTGGATGTTCGCTGTGGTGAGTTGCTGCACGTAGGCGATTCGCTTTCCGTCGCGGGAGATGCTGATGGGGCCGCTGTAAGGGGACGGCGTAGTGATCGCCTCGAGGCGCCCGGGAACTCTTCCGGATTTTTCGTCAATGCGGACTCGCCACAAATTCATGCTGCCGCCGCGGTCGCTGGCGAAATACAGGTAGTTGCCGTCGGGCGACCAGACGGGACTCCAATCGAGAGCAGCATCTTTGGTCACGGCGACTGGCTGGGTGCCGTCGGCGGACACGGTCCAGATGTCGCGCTGCGCGCCATGAACGGCCCAGTAGGCGATGCGGTGGCCGTGCGGGGACCAGTTGGGCTGAACCGCGTCCGGAACAGTATCGGGCCTTGTGAGCTGCCGCTTCTCACCGCTCGACGAGTCTACTACCCAGAGCTGCCCTTCACGAGCTATCCGGGATGCAGGATCCGCCCACCGCGCGGTACTGAAGACGATTTCCTTGCCATCTGGCGACCAGGCTGGGTTGTTGCCGAAATCGGTGAGTCGGCGGACGGACTCGCCGGTCGCCCCCATCACGAAAATGCCGCCTCCGTTTCTTTCGGACCGAAACGCAATCTGCTCCCCATCGGGCGAGAAGGCCGGTTGGGTGTCGCCGGCGGAGGAATCCTTGGTCAGGTTGACGGGATTCTTGCCGCCGACGCGCTGGAGATAAATGTCCCAATTGCCGGAAGCGCGGCTAGCGTAGGCCAACGATCTGCCGTCGGGGGAGAGGCTGGGGAAGGTTTCCGGACCGGCCTGGTCGGTGAGCTGCGTGAAGCGGAGGCGCACCGGCTCGGCGGCCTGCCGGGACCGGAACACCATCACGCCGCGCACAACCAACAGCGCGAGTAGGGCCAGTGCGGCAACCGTGTACAGCACCGGTTTCCAGGCGGCGCGAGCCGGAACGCTCGCCGTGGTGGACGCCGCAAGCTGGCCGCTCTCGGTTTCCTCGCGCAAATCCGCCAGCGCCAGCCGCAGGTCGACCATGGTCTGGAAGCGGCGGTTCGGATCCTTGCGGAGGCAGCGGGCGACCACCCGCGCCACTTCATGCGGCACGTTCTCGATCGGCGCGGGCTCTTCCCGCAGCACGGCCGCCATCGTCGCCACGCGGCTGTCCCCGCTGAATGCGCGCCGGCCGGACAACATCTCATGCAGGACGCTGCCGAACGAGAAGACGTCGGAGCGCGCATCGACCGTGAGGCCCTGGGCTTGTTCCGGCGACATGTAGGCCACTGTTCCCAGGATGGTGCCGACTTCGGTCGGCGGCGAGGCCTCCTGCGCGATGGACTCGGTGGGCGGGGCTTCGTCCAGGGGCGCGGTCTCGGTGAGCTTGGCTAGGCCGAAGTCCAGCACCTTCACCAGGCCGTCCCGCGTAACCATGAGGTTGGCCGGCTTCAGGTCCCGGTGCACGATTCCCGCGGCGTGGGCCTTGGCCAGCGCATCGGTAACTTGCAGCGCGATCGCCAGCGTTTCGCCGAGCGCCATGGGCTTGCGATCGATGGTCGCGGCCAGCGTGCGGCCGTCGATGAATTCCATGGCGATGAAGTTCACGCCATCCGCTTCGCCGATGTCGTAGATGGTGACGATGCTGGGATGATTCAGCGCCGAGGCCGACTTGGCTTCCTGTATGAAGCGCTTCTTCCGCGATTCATCGGTCACGGCTTCCGGTGGCAAGACCTTCAACGCCACCCGACGGTCGAGCCGCGTATCGATCGCCTTGTAGACCACACCCATCCCGCCGGCGCCGATCTTCTCGACGATCCGGTAGTGGAGAATGGTCCTGCCAGTCATGGCTGGCGTTCATTGTATCGAAAACCTGCACTGGAACGATGCGAGTGGTGTCCGAGCCGGCATCGGCCAGTGCGCCTACCTGCGTGTCGACGATGAAAGAAACCTCTCGCCCCCCCCCCGATACGAACTCCCTACCGTGCCGCCGGGTCACTCGATCGTTGCCATCCAGACATCGGCTTCCGTCGCCACAACGCTAAAGTACAGCAGCCTGTCATCTCGCGAGCGCGTCACTCCCCCCAAAGCATGCGGGGCCACCGAAAGGATTTCGCGCGTCTTCCTGGACTGGCTGTCCATGAGGGAAAGCCTGCCCTGTTCCTGAAACAGCAGCCTGCGGCTGTCTGCCAGCCACACGGGATCATATCCCAACTGCGACAGCCGCTCCAGTTTGCCGGATTCCAGCGAGTAGACTGCCAGTCCCGATCGCAGGCCGTCGCCTTTCCGAAGATTCCCCGCCAGGTTCCGCCCATCCGGAGACCATGACCATACGTGAAAACCCGCGGCGATCCCGGTCGGCACGACTACCGGCTGCGGCGATTGCTCCTTCCACGGCTTCGCCACTTCCATCACGAAGGGACTGGAGTCGGGAATGGTATAGGCCAAGCGCTTGCCGTCCGGCGACCAGACCGGAAAATAGACGGCGGGCGCCGTCGTGTAAGTAAGCCGCTCCAGCGCGCTGCCATCGGGGTTGATCAGCCAGATGTCATGTTTGCCGGCGCGGTTGGAATGAAAGGCGATGCGCTTGCCGTCCGGCGGCCAGCGCGGGTAGCGGTCCTTGAAAACATCGTTCGTGAGCTGCTGGAGGCCGGTTCCATCCGTCTTGATGACGAAGATGTCTTCCTGCTTGCCCCCGTCCCAGAACGCCAGCCATTCGCCGTCGGCCGAGAGGTGCGGGTTTCTGGCCTGCCGCGAGCCCTGGGTGACCGGCTGCGGCTGCGACACGACGGTTTCCTTAACGGGATCGAACCCGGCTTTCTGGATGTTGGCCGTGGTGAGCTGCTGCACGTAGGCGATTCGCCTTCCGTCGCGCGAGATGCTGATAGGGCCGCTGTAAGGAGAAGGCGTGGTGACCGGCTCCGGCCGCCCCAGAACTTTTCCGGATTTTTCGTCGAGGCGGACTCGCCAGAGATTCATGCTGCCGCCGCGGTCGCTCGCGAAATACAGGAAGTTGCCGTCGGGCGACCACACGGGACTCCAGTCGAGCGCGGCGTCCTGGGTTATCGCGACCGGATGCGTGCCGTCCGCGGACACTGTCCAGATGTCGCGCTGCCCGCCGCTGACGGCCCAGTAGGCGATGCGGTGGCCGTGCGGTGACCAACTGGGCTGAACGGCGTCCGGAACTACGCTGGGCTTGGTGAGCTGCCGTTTCTCGCCGCTCGAAACCTTCACTCCCCAGAGCTGGCTGTCAAAAGCGTACCGGGCGGCAGGATCCTCCGCCAGGGCGGCGCCGAAAACGATCTCCTTGCCATCCGGCGACCAGGCGGGGTTGTTGCCGAAATCGGTGAGGCGGCGGACGGACTCGCCGGTCGCGCCCATCACGAAAATGCCTCCCCCGTTTCTTTCGGACCGAAACGCAATCTGCTCCCCATCGGGCGAGAAGGCCGGTTGGGTGTCGCCGGCGGGGGAATCCTTGGTCAGGTTGACGGGATTCTTGCCGCCGACGCGCTGGAAGTAGATGTCCAAGTTGCCGGAGGTGCGGGCTGCGTAGACCAACGATCGGCCGTCCGGAGAGAGGCTGGGGAATGTTTCCGGGCCGGCCTGATCGGTGAGCTGCGTGAAGCGGATATCTTTGACCGGGCTCGCCGTCTCGGCGGGCGGCCGCAGGAACAAATAGGCCGCGCCACCAGCGATGCCCAGCGCCGCAACGGCCAGCGCCGCCTTCGCCGTCAAGGACCTGACAGCGGCGCGCCGGCCGCCCGCGGGAGCGCTCCCTGAAATGCGGATCGAGCCGGTGTCGCGTCTGAGGCGAGCGAGGTCGCTGCGGAGATCCGAGGCGGTCTGATAGCGGAGCTTGCAGTCTTTTTCCAGCGCTTTGGCGATGATCCGTTCCAGCTCTGCGGGGGCCTGCGGGTTTACTCGCGACGGCGGGACCGGCGCCCTGTGCAAGATGGCATCGAAGACCGCGGCGGAGGTCGCGCCTTGAAAAGGCAACGCGCCCGTCGACATCTCGTAGAGGACCACGCCGAAAGAGAAGAGGTCGCTGCGCGCGTCGATTTCCTGGCCGAGGGCCTGCTCGGGCGACATGTAGGCCACGGTGCCCAGGGCCACTCCCTGACCGGTGAGTTGTTCTTTCGAGCGGGTGGGCTCGGCCTCCTCCAGCTTATGCCCTGGAGTCAGCTTGGCCAGTCCGAAATCCAGAATTTTGGCCCCGCCCCGGCGCGTAACGAAAATGTTGGCGGGTTTGATGTCGCGGTGCGTGATGCCGCTCGAGTGCGCGGCGTCGAGGGCATCCGCGATCTGGATGCTCAGCTCCAGCAGGTCTTCTATCTCGAGTGGCCAGCCCCGAATGCGGTGCTTCAACGTCTCGCCTTCCAGCAGCTCCATCACGATGAACGGCTGGCCTTCATGATCGTCGATATCGTAGATGGTGCAGATGTTGGGGTGGTTGAGGGCGGAAGCGGCGCGGGCCTCGCGTTGGAAGCGCTCCAGGGCCTGGCGGTCGCTCGAAAATTCTTCGGAGAGAAACTTCAGGGCGACATTGCGGCCCAGACGGGTGTCTTCCGCCTTATAGACAATGCCCATTCCACCGCCGCCGAGCTTCTCGATCACGCGGTAATGGGAAACGGTCTTGGGCAGGCCTTCCACTTTGGCGTTCCGGACGATTATACCCTGGTCACCTACAGCGCCGGTTTCCGGAAGTCCCGCCGCGTCGTGAACTTACCGCGATGGCCCGAAGTGCGCCAGCACCGCCGCGGCGATCCGCTGCGACGCCCGCCCGTCGCCGTAAGGATTGTGCACCTGCGCCATGCGCCGGCAGGCCTCCTCGTCGTCCAGCAGGCGGGTCACTTCGCTCACGATGCGGTCCTCCCCGGTGCCCACCAGCCTGACCGTGCCGGCTTCCACGGCCTCGGGCCGCTCGGTCTTTTCCCGCATCACCAGGATGGGCTTGCCCAAGGACGGCCCTTCCTCCTGGATGCCGCCCGAGTCGGTCAGGACCAGCCGCGCGCGGCGCATCAGGTCGATGAAGGGCACGTAATCCATCGGCTCGGTCAGCAGGATGCCGGGGCGCCCCGCCAGATGCCGCTCCACCGGGTCGAGCACCTGGGGATTGCGGTGAACCGGATAGACGATCTGAGCGTCTCCTCGCGCCGCGATGCGCGCCAGTGCCCGGCAGATCCGCTCGAAGCCGCCGCCGAAGCTCTCGCGCCGGTGCGCCGTCACCACCACCAGCTTCTTGGATGGATCGAGTCCCGTCGGCGGGGCACCGGACAGACTCCCGCGCTCCAGCCCGTCGCGCACGTGCAGCACCGCGTCGATTCCGGTATTGCCGGTGACCGTGATGCGCTCCGGCGGGACGCCCTCGCTCAGCAGGTTGCGGGCGGCCCCTTCGGTCGGCGCGAAGTGCAGCGTGGTCACCCGGCCGGTGAGCACGCGGTTCATCTCCTCCGGGAAGGGTTGCGACAGATCGCCAGTGCGCAGTCCCGCCTCCACGTGTCCTACCGGGATCCCCGCATAGAAGGCGGCCAGCGCGCCGCACAGGGTGGTGGTGGTGTCGCCTTGCACCAGCGCCAGGTCCGGGCGCGCGTCCGCCAGCACCGGTTCCAGCGCCGACAGCGTGCGCGCGGTCAATTGCGCCAGCGTCTGGCCGGGCTGCATCAGGTCCAGATCGTAGTCGGGACGCACCCCGAAGGCCGACAATACCTGATCGAGCATGGCGCGGTGCTGTCCGGTGACGCACAACACAGGCGAAAAATTTTCGCTCATCGAGCGCAGGTAGCTAAGGACGGGGCAAAGTTTGATCGCTTCGGGTCGAGTGCCGGCGACCAGAAGCACTCTCACGGGATTCAGCCTGTTTCCGAGCCGCGACCGTGAGGGAGCGGGTTCTACCACGGGGCTAGCGATGCCGGAAGGTGATTCGGCCCTTGGTCAGGTCGTAGGGCGACAATTCCATGGTGACCTTGTCCCCTGCGAGGACGCGGATCCGGTTGCGGCGCAAACGGCCGGCAAGATGGGCCAGGACCACGCGGTCGTGGTCCAATTGAACACTGAACAAACCGCTGGGAAATTTCTCCAGGACCACTCCAGTGACTTCGATGTTGTCTTCTTTGCTCATTCACTCCTTCCTTGCTACTGCATGCGGCGGGCCATGCGGCCCGCCGCGCTGCTCAATCCCTAGCCGGCAATCGTGACGTTGGCCGCCTGCAGTCCCTTGGGCTTTGGCTGCGTTGAACCACTTCACTGTGCCTTTTTCTTTCATCGGTGTTTCCTTAATAATGTACTGTGACGCGTCCGGCCCTCTGAACCGCCGCCGCAAGACAAAAAGGGGTTGCGGCGTGTGAACCACCGGCAACCCCTTCCACAAACCTGGTTGAGCGAAATCCAAGAGTCAAACGCTTTACGATTATAGCTCAACTCGCCCGGCGGCGCAGGCGCGGATCTCCGCGTCTCGGTTCCGGTGCCTATCGAGCACGGTCGCACGAAAAATTATCGCCGGGGTAGAGCCCCGGCTGCCCGGCTGGCGCCCTTCAAGAGTTGTGCCACTCACATGTAGATCAAGGAAAAAGAATCAAGAATCAAGGGACTCCCGGACGCACCGAAACCCGCTATTGACGAACCTGTAGTCAGGAACGAACCTGATCCGGCTGGCGGCGCGCAGGATCCTCGCTCCATCGTAGAAGGACGCCCCCCGCACGACCTTCCGAGTGCCCTTGTCCGGTCCCAGCGGATTGCGCGCGTCGCCCGCCGGATACGGCCCAAACCAGTCCGCGCACCATTCCACAACATTGCCGATCAGGTCGTCCACACCCTCGGGTGATCGGCCCTTCGGATAGAGCCCCACGGGCGTCGGATGCTCGATTCGGGAGTAGCTGTAGTTGGCCCGAGACACGTCGATCTCCTCGTCGCCCCAGGGATACTTCGTGCCGCCCGGTCCCCGCGCCGCCCTCTCCCACTCCGCTTCCGTGGGCAGGCGCCCTTTGGCCCAGGCGCAGTAGGCCGCCGCCTCGTACCAGCCCACCCGCGTCACCGGGCGATTGGGATGCTCCAACTGAACGACCCAAGCCTCGGGCTCTTCAAACTTGCCGAAGCCGCCGGCACGCCACCAGCGGTCATTGAAGTATCCACCGTCGTCCACGAACTTCGCGTATTCGTGAACTGTGACGGGATATCTCCCGATGCGGTAATCGTCCAGAGTCACCTTGCGCACGGGCACCTCGTCAGGGAAAGCTTCCTTGTCGTAGTTCCTGGCGCTGGGCTTCTTCTTCTGCGCTCCCATCCAGAACACACCGCCTGGAATCGGGACCCAGTTTTCCTGGTCCAACCGTGGATCTCCGGCTTGCCCGAGGGCCTCCGCCGCTTCGATCCGCACTCGGATGTCGATCTTCTCGGAGCGCTTGGCATCGAAGATCCCCATCACCGCTTCGAGAATGGCCGTGTATCGCGGATCTTTGAGCCCGTATCCGGCAGGCGCCAGGTCGCGCAGCATCGCGCCGGCCAACCCCGCGCACTTGGCCCGCTCCGGCAGCGTGGCGCCAACCTCATCGAGAACCGCTCCGAACAGGCTGTCCACCTTGGCCCGGCCCTGTTTCTGCAACACACCGGCCAGCAGCAGCATCACCTCCCGCCACTCCGGCTGGTAGAGGCGTCCGGAGTCGATCACGCGACCCCGGATCTGGCTGTCGCCGAGGCCCCCGATTTCGCGCGCCGCCAGGTACTCCTGAAAACTGAGGTGCCAGAACCTCTCCTCATCGCCGCGTCCCACGATGATGCCGCTGTCTTCTTCTTCTTGCCGGAGGAAGACCTCCGCCTCTTGGACGTCTGGAAACGGCGGAACCAGCGCGTCCGCCGCCCACCTCCGCGGGACCTGGACCTGCCTGCCTTCCGGATGGTCTTGCATGGCCAGCGCGAGCTGCCGCAGGCGCTCCAGGCACTGCTCGGGCTTGAGCCGCCCGGGCCGGTCCGCGCGCGCCCGCGCCAGCCAGGTCAGCACCGATTCGTAGAGGTCCGCGCGCTGCTCCGGCAGCCGCTTTTCGTTCCATTGGACCACCGCCAGCGCGGTCAGCATCACCGGGTTGCGGGCTACCTTCCGCAGGTCGGGCCGGGCCCGCACCGCGCGCATCAGGCCGCCTCCGAATTCCTCCTTCTTACCGGGATTGTCCCCATACAGCGCGGCCGACCATTTGTCCAGGAACGCGGCGATTTGGTCCATCTCCAGGTCGGCGATGCGGGCATGGTCAAAACCGGCCAGGACCGCTTCGCCCGCAT
>JACOSH010000030.1 GCA_016178945.1 Acidobacteriota bacterium | reverse complement strand
GGCCACGCCTTCCAATCCTCTGTACTCCGACTGCGCCAGCTCGTACTCGCGCGCGGCCCTCTCGGCGGCCAGCTTGGGGGCGGCGCCTTCGCGATAGAGCATCTCCTGGCGGCGCTGGGTGCGCTCCAGGCGGTCGTAGTCGCCGCGTGCTCGCGAGGCCTCGGCCCGTGCGCGCGACGCCTCCAGCCGCGAGGCCAGCACCGCGCTCTCCTGGCTGCTGAGACGCGCTTGCGCCGCCTCGACGGCGCGCGCGGTCGCCTGCTGGGCCGTTTCGAAGCTCTCGTTGGTGACGCGCGCGATCAACTGGCCTTCGTAGACTTCCTGCCCGATGTCGGCGAAGAAAGCGCTGATCGTGCCGTCCTGCGGCGGCGGCACGTCGATCAGGTGCTGTGCGCGGATTCTGCCAGGCAGGCTCACTTCGTCCTGAGGCGCCGCGGGAGCCAGGGCCGCCGCGGGAGCCGCCATGGGCAGTGTCCCGCCCCGGCGCCAGTAGGCATACCCGGCCGCCGCCGCCAACAGCACCGCCGCCGCCGAGAGTCCCAGCCGCTTCCCGCGCATAACCCGATCATAACAGCCTTCCCGCGCCTTGCCGCGCATCCACGCAGCGGGCAGTCCCGGCGCCGATAATTTGATTTGACAAATCAAACTACTTGCGGCATGCTGGACCGTGGTCCACCCCGATGCGGTCCGCCAGGTGATGTCCTGCTATCCCCGCGTCTTCTTCGCCGGCCACGTGCGCCACGCGCGGGATCCCCGGACCCGCAAGGCGCTCAGCGCGCACCAGGCGAGCGTGCTGGATCATCTCGACGCCGAGGAGCCAACCAGTCTCATGATGCTGGCGCGGCACATGGGGGTGACCCCTTCCACCATGTCGATCTCGATCGCGCGGCTGGTGAAGGGCGGGTACGTCGAGCGGCGGCGCAACCCGCGCGACGGGCGGGGCGTGTGCCTGCGCCTGACCGCCGCGGGCGAGCGCATCAAGGCGACCGATCGCGTGCTCGACCCCCGGCGCGTCCGGGCCATGCTGGGGAAGCTCTCCAGCGAAGAGCGCCAGGCGGCTTTGCGCGGGCTGGATCTGCTGGCGCGGGCGGCGCAGGAATCCATGGCGGATCGGTCCAAGGGCGGGAGGAGGAGCTGCGTATGAATTGGATTCTGTGGGTAGTAGTGGGTTTGCTGGGGTTGATTGCCGCGGCGTGGGGGATCGGCATGATCCTGCCGAAAGGGCACTCCGTGTCGCGGACGCTGGGTCTGAACCAGCCGCCCGAGGCTGTCTGGCAGGCTGTCACGGACTATGCCGCCATGCCGTCCTGGCGCGGCGATCTGGCCAAAGTCGAACGGCTGCCCGACGCCGGCGGGCATGAGGTTTGGCGGGAGACGATGAAGAACGGCTACGTCATTCCGCTCGAAACCGTGGAATCCGCGCCGCCGAGGCGGCTGGTGCGTAAGATCGCCGATCCCAAGCTGCCCTTCGGCGGCGCCTGGACATACGAACTTGCCGCCACCGGCTCGGGCTCGGCGCTGAAAATCACCGAAGACGGCGAAGTCTACAGCCCGATCTTCCGGGTGGTCTCGCGTTTCACCGATCAGGCGGCGACCATCACCGGCTTCCTGACAGCGCTGGCGAAGAAGTTCCAGGAGGAACCCCGGTTTGGCGAAGACTAGGCTGAGGTATACTGGACCTGTCTTGCGCGAGGGAATCATGAAGATGCGTTTCGTTCCTCTGGGCTGCTTCTTGCTGGTCATGGGCGCCCTGCTGTATGAGTCACCGGCGCTGCCGCAGGCCGGCGATCGCGCCCAGCGGTTCCAGCTCATGTCGAAGCAGGCCGAAGAGCGCGGCTTGGCGGAGCCCTTCAAGGGTCTCACCACGGATGGCCATATCGTCCCCGAACTCTTCCCTGTCCGCTCGACCGGGGTGTCCACCGAGCCGGTCCGCAAAGCCGCCGCCGGCTTTCTGGCTTCTTTGAGCCCTGAGCAGCGCGGCAAGGCGATGTTCCCGGTCGACGACCCGGAATGGCGCAAGTGGATGAACCAGCATTTCTACATCCGGCAGGGCGTGGGCTTCAACGAGATGAGCGAGCCGCAGCGCGAGGCCGCCGTCAGTTTGCTGCGCGCGTCGCTCAGCGCCAAGGGATTGCAGCAGACCCGCGACATCATGCGGCTGAACCACACCCTGGGCGAGCTCAATCACAACGACTTCGAGCAGTACGGCGAATGGCTCTACTGGATCACCGTGATGGGAGAGCCTTCCTCGAGCAAGCCCTGGGGATGGCAGCTCGACGGGCACCACGCCATCATCAACTACTTCGTGCTCGGCGACCAGGTGGTGATGACTCCTTTTTTCGCCGGCTCCGAGCCGGTGATCGCGCGCTCCGGCAAGTACAACGGCGTTTCCATTCTGCAGGACGAGCAGCGCAAAGGCCTGGCCATGATCAACGCCCTCCCCGAGCCGCAGCGCAAGAAGGCCATCCTGGAGGTCTCCAAGGCCGGCAATAACAACGTCGGCGAAGCCTTCAAGGACAACGTGGTCCTCGATTACGCCGGCGTTCGCGCCTCCGGGTTCAGCCCCTCTCAGAAAGAGCAGTTGCTCGACTTGATCGGAGAGTACGTGCGGAACGTGGACGACGGGCACGCCAAGGTGAAAATGGAGGAGGTCCGGCGTCACTTGGACAATACCTGGTTCGCCTGGATCGGCGGGACGGATTCGCCCAGTGTCTTCTACTACCGCATCCACAGCCCGGTCATTCTGATCGAATTCGATCACCAGCTCCCGGTCGGCCTGCGCCAGGTGGTTGCCGATCCGCGCGCGCCCAATCGAGAGCACGTCCACACCGTGGTGCGGACTCCCAATGGGAACGACTACGGCAAGGATTTGCTCCGGCAGCATTACCTGCGCTATCCGCATGGGGATTGAGGACAGCGATGCAGTTTTCAGGACAGAGCAAACCGCCGGTCGGAATCATTTTCGATTCCGATATGGGCAACAGCATCGACGATGCGTTGGCCATGGCTCTGCTGTACGGCTTCGACGGCAAGAACGAGGCGCGCGTCGTGTCGGTCAGCGTCAGCAAATCCAATCTGAAGGCCGCCGCGTTCTCCGAAGCGGTGGGCCGCTTCTATGCGGGGGCCGTGAGCGGCGCCTTTGGAGCTTTCGGCAGGACCCTGCCGGTGGGCCTGTCCACGGATGGCAAGATGCCCGAGGACACGCCCATGCTCACCGGGCCGCTGGAGAAGCGCAATGCCGAGGGAGCGCCGGTCCATGCCCACGGGATCCACAAACTCACCGACACAGCCGAGCCCCACGCCTTGATCCGGAATGCGTTCACCTCCCAGCACGACCAGAACGCCATTGTCATTCTGGCCGGGCCGGCGACCAATCTCGCCCGGGCGCTCGACCTGCCCGGCGTCAAGGACCTGATCGCCCGCAAGGTGCGGTTCCTGTCGGTCGTGGCCGGGGCCTATCCGGACGGCCCGCCCGAGTTCAACGTCCAGACCGACATACCGGCCGCGAAGAAGCTCTTCGCCGAATGGCCCACGCCGGTCGTCGCCTCCGGCCACGAAGTGGGCGAGGCGCTGTTGTTCCCGGCCTCCAGCATTGAGAAGGATTTCGCTTGGTCGCCCGCGCATCCCGTGGTGGACGCCTATCGCGCCTGCAAGCCGATGCCTTACGACGCCCCGACCTGGGACATGACGGCGGTGCTCTACGCGATTCGTCCTCAAGAGGGCTACTTCAAACTGTCCGGCCCGGGCACGATCCAGGTGCTCGATGATGGCCGCACCGGGTTCACCGCGTCGCCGGAGGGCAAACACCGATACCTGATCCTGGACCCGGCCCAGAAGGAACGCATCCTCAAGACCTATTCCGAGATCGCCAGCGCGAAGCCTGTGGTAAGGCAGCCCCGGTTCCGCCAACAGCAGCAACAGCAGCAGCAAGCCAAGCCGCCGCAGCCGCCCGAGGCCAAGCCGAAGCCCTAGGCGCTCCGCAGGTCCGCCACACTCTGGGCAAAGCCCTCGATGCGGTTGGCGGCCAGTTTCACGTCCTGAGTCCGGGCGCCGATGCGCACGCCGATCCGCTTGGCCGGCCCGCGGGTCTCGCGGATTTCATTGCGGCTGATCTCGATCGAGCGGGTTTCTCCCTGTACGTCCACCGCCACGCCCGCGTCGCCGCCGCTGTCGAGGACCCGGTTCTCCTCGATCCGGTTGCGATGCCCCGCCGCGTCGTGACCTTTTTGTTCAGCGCGAAAGAGCACGCCGAATTCACCGCTCCGCACCACTTCGTTGCGCCGCACCAGATTGTCGGTGTCGCGATGGCCGATCGAGATACCGGCCTTGCGGACGTCGTGGATCACATTGTCCTCGGCCAGACCGTACTTGACGCCCCAGCAGAAGAAGATGCCGATATCGGTGCGCTCCACCCGATTGTGACGGATCAGCGGGCGCTGCGAGCCGGAGCCGGGATGGAGACCCAGCCCGGTGTGATCGTGGCTATGGCAGTTCTCCACCAGGAAGTCGTGGCAGACCTGCCAACTGATGCCGTCCCCGTTAAAGTGCCGCGCCTCGACTCCCCGGATCTTGAACTGGGTGCAGTCCTGGAGGAAAATGCAGCCGGCGTAGTTGCCGTCCAAGTTGCCGTTGTTGGCCTTGTTCCCGTCCAACGCCAGGTTCTCGATCGTCACGCCGGAGATGTTTTCCCCCGACAGGATGGGGAAGAGCGTGGAGACGGTGGGCTGGCCCAGCAGCCAGAAGTTCTCGCGCAACGGGCGGTCCAGCTTGAAGCGATTCCCATTGCGCGCCACCAGCGTCCTTTTCAGTACGTTGCTCCCGCTGTGATCCGGATTCCTGGCGCGCAGGCACACGCCGTCGCCGACCTCGAAGCCGCGCGCGTCGGCCAGCGTGATCTCCTGGTCGTACCAATCGGAGTCCGCCGCCAGCCGGGTCTCGACCGAGGGCTCTTTGATCAGGACTGAGCCGGCGCCGCTCCCCACCAGGCGCACGCCGGACCGCAGATAGACCGCGTTCCGCAAGCGGTAGGCGCCCGGCAGCACCTGCACGGTGCCGCCGCCGTAGCGCGCGGCGTAATCGACGGCCGCTTGCAGTACCTTGTCGGTCGAGCCCACCAGGTCGGCCTTCGCCGGCCCGACCGTGATGGTCAGCATCTGTGTCCAGGCGGGCTCCACGGCGTCGCCCGAGGTCGCCCGCGGCTTGGTCACCCGCGGCAATTCGGCGGCCACCGCCGCGCCCGCAAACATGCCCAGAAAGTTTCGTCGCTGCATTCCACCATCCTACAGCCAATTTCAAACACCTCTTCTCAGTGGTGCCTATTTATGCGATCATAGAGCTATGGCCGACGGGCTGCGGCTGCGCAAGATCCACCATGTCGAACTCTGGGTCGGCAACGCCAAGCAAGCCGCCTATTACTATCGCCGCGCCTTTGGTTTCTCCCAAGTCGCCTACCGGGGACCGGAGACCGGCTGCCGCGACCGCTGCTCCTACGCGCTGGAGCAAGGCACGGCCCGGCTGGTCCTGACCACTCCGCTGCACCCCGATTCTCAAGAGGCCGAGCACGTCCGCAAGCATGGGGACTCGGTGCGGGACATCGCCTTCGAAGTTGACGACGCCGCTCAAGCCTTTGAGATCACGCTCGCGCGCGGCGCCGAAGCCGCCTGGCCTCCAGCCGAATCCCGCGACGAGCACGGCGTCGTGCGCCGCGCCGCCATTCGCGCCTATGGCGACACCGTCCACTCGCTGATCGGCGTGCGGGACTATCGAGGGCCCTTTCTGCCTGGATTCGTGGCCGCGCCCGCGCTGGCCGGAGAGGATGCCGGCCTGCTCCGCATCGACCATATGGTGGGCAATGTCGAGTTGGGCAAGATGAACGAATGGGCGGGCTGGTACAGCCGGGTGCTCGGCTTCGAGCGCTACATGAGCTTCGACGACAAAGACATCTCCACCGAATACAGCGCCCTGATGAGCATCGTGATGTCCGACGACTCGCATTCGGTGAAATTCCCCATCAACGAGCCGGCGCCAGGCCCCCGGAAGAGCCAGATCCAGGAGTATCTGGAGTTCCACCACGGGCCTGGCGTGCAGCACATCGCCTTGCAGTCGCGCGACATCCTCCACACGGTGCGCACGATGCGCCGCAACGGGGTAGAATTCTTGTACGTGCCGGCAAGCTATTACGACGCTCTGGAAGCCCGGGTCGGCGGCATCGAAGAGCCGGTCGAGGCGGTCCGAGAGCTGGGTATCCTGGTGGATCGCGATCACGAGGGTTATTTGTTGCAGTTGTTCACCAAGCCCGTGGAGGATCGCCCGACGCTCTTCTTCGAGATCATCCAGCGCCATGGGAGCCGCGGTTTCGGCAAGGGGAATTTCAAGGCTCTCTTCGAAGCCATCGAAGCGGAGCAGGCGCGCCGGGGGAACTTGTAGGGCCCAGGGGTTCGGGGGTGGATGATGCCGACTTATCATCGTTTGGGAGAGATTCCGGCCAAGCGGCATTCCGTGTTTCGACAGCCGGGCGGCCGGTTGTACACCGAGGAGCTCATGGGCAACCATGGGTTCACCGGGCCCGCGTCGCTGGTCTACCACATTCATCGGCCCACCGAGGTGCTGCGGGTGGAGCACTTTTGCGATCTGCCCTGGGATGCCGAGGCGCAGCGCCCGCTCCGGCACCGCCACTTTCTGACCACCCAGCTCCAGTCCGGCGAGAGCCCCACCCTCGACCGGATCCCGGTGCTGTTCAACCACGACGTCGCGCTCTCGGTCGTCGAGCCCAAGCGCGGCGACGAATTTTTCTACCGCAACGCGCAGGGCGACGAGGTGGTCTTCGTCGCCGAAGGGGCGGTGGTGCTGGAAACCCAACTGGGCGAGCTGCCATTCCGGCAGGGCGACTATCTGGTGATCCCGCGTTTCATCCTGCATCGCTACCGGCTGGAGGCGGGACCGTTCCGGTTCCTGGTGATCGAAAGCGCCGGTTACGTGCGCACGCCGAAGCGATATCGCAATGAGTACGGACAACTGCTGGAGTCAGCGCCGTTCTGCGAGCGCGATTTCCGCCGTCCGCAGAAGATCGAGCCGCGAGACGAGAAAGGCGAGTTCCGCCTGATGATCAAGAAAGACAACCGCCTCACCGAGGTCATCCTGGCGCATCATCCCTGGGACGTCGCCGGGTGGGACGGCTACTACTATCCCTGGGCTTTCAACATCGCCGATTTCGAGCCGCGCGTAGGACGCTTTCATCTGCCGCCGCCCGTGCATCAGACCCTTGAAGGCGACGGCTTCGTGGTGTGCTCGTTCTGTCCCCGCCCGTACGACTTCGATCCCACGGCGGTCCCGGCGCCCTACAGCCACTCCAACGTGATGTCGGACGAGGTGCTCTACTACGCCAATTCCGAGTTCATGAGCCGCAAGGGGATTCAGTACGGCTCGGTCACCTTGCATCCCGACGGGCTGCCGCACGGTCCGCAACCGGGACGCACGGAGGCCTCCATCGGACAGAAGGTGACCAACGAGCTGGCCGTGATGGTCGACACCTTCCGCCCGCTGCATGTCAGCGTGCAGGCGCTGGCGGTGGAAGACAAAGAGTACTATCGCTCATGGCTCGAGTAGAACTGCTGCGCGGGCTGATCGACTACGCGGGCCTGTTTCCTCCGGCGGCGCTCAGCATGCAAGCGGCGGTGCAAAACTACGGGCGCTATCGCCAGGAGGCGCATGCCTGGATGCTGGGGCGCTTCGTAGTCCCGTCCGCCCGGCGCGAGGAGTTCTACCAGTGCGGCGGACAAATCGATTGGCCGGTGGCGATTCTGGATGGCGGCTGTGAGAGGCACGGGGAAGTGGTCTACCGCGAGATTCCGGTGGAGAGCAGCGTCGAGAAGATTGCGGCCCTGGGCGCCCGCGCCAAGGTACGGACGGGCGGCGTGATGCCGGTCCAGTTCCCGTCACCTGAGGCGCTGGCCGGATTCATCCGGAACTGTGCCGTGGCGGGCGTGCCGTTCAAAGCCACCGCCGGGCTGCACCACGCGGTGCGGGGCGAGTATCGGCTCACGTACGCGCCGGACAGCCCGTCGGCCCGGATGCATGGCTTCCTTAACGTATTCCTGGCGGCGGCGCTGCCCCCCGGTCCGGAAACCGCCGCACTCCTGGCCGAAGAATCGCCCGGCGCGTTTATTTTCGGCGAGGATGCCGTCGCCTGGCGCGGCCGCCGCATCACCCGGGAAGACATCGCAGCCATGCGAGCCGATCTCGCCATCTCTTTCGGCTCCTGCTCGTTTGAGGAGCCGGTCGCCGAGCTGCAATCTCTGGGCCTGTTATGATCGACGAAACCCACGACCCCGCCCGCCGAAGCTGGGTGGAATCGGGCAACGACCCGGCCACGGACTTCCCCATCCAGAACCTGCCGCTAGGTGTATTCAGCCGTCCGGGCGAGTCGCCGCGCGCCGGCGCGGCCATTGGGGATCAGATTCTGGATCTGCGCGCCGCCGGCCTCTACGGCGGCGTTTCACTCAACGGCCTGATGGCCATGGGCGCTTCGCTTCGCCGCCAGATCGGCGAGACCCTTGACGCTGGCGCCTCCCCACATCCCGAATGGCTGGTCCCGATCGCCGGCGCCGCGCTGCATCTGCCCGCGCACATCGGCGACTACACGGATTTCTACGCCGGCATCCACCACGCCACGCGCGTCGGACGCCTGTTCCGGCCCGATAACCCGTTGATGCCCAACTACAAGTACGTGCCGATCGGCTACCACGGGCGCGCCTCCTCGATCGTGGTGAGTGGCGCGCCGGTACGCCGTCCCAGCGGGCAGATCCGCGAGGATGAGTCCGCGCCCCCGGTGTTTGGACCCTCGCGCCGGCTCGACTTCGAATTGGAAGCCGGCTTCCTGGCCGGACCTGGCAACCGGCTCGGCGAGCCCGTCCCCATGGCCGAAGCGGAGTCCCACATCTTCGGTTTCTGCCTGGTGAACGACTGGTCGGCGCGCGACATCCAGAAGTGGGAGTATCAGCCTCTGGGCCCCTTCCTGGCCAAGAGCTTCGCCACAACTATCTCGCCCTGGGTGGTGACACGGGAAGCGCTGGAGCCGTTTCGCTCGCCGGCCTTCACCCGGCCGGAGGGAGACCCGCCACCGCTGCCCTATCTCAGCCCGCCTGGGGAGGGTCTCGATCTGACCCTGGAAGTCTGGCTGAACGGGGAGCGCATCAGTCGCGCCAGCACGCGGGACCTCTACTGGACTTTCGCCCAGATGCTGGTCCATCACGCGAGCAACGGGTGCAACCTGCGTCCCGGCGACCTGATCGCCAGCGGGACCGTCTCGGGCACAGCCCCGGACGCACGCGGCTGCCTGCTGGAGATGCAGCCTCGCCCCTTTCTCCAGGACGGCGACGAAGTCCTCCTGCGCGGCTACGGCCGGCGCGAAGGCTTCGCGCGCATCGGCTTCGGCGAATGCAAAGGCGTGATCCTGCCGGCCCGGTAGCTCCGGTCCCTTCCCCGATAACCCCGCTTTTGCGAGACACTGGTCTCTAGATGACACCTCCGCTCGCAGCGGCCCTCCCGGTCAGCGATCTGGCGCAGACGCGCGGCATTCGCGAGGCGCTGCAGTGGTTCACTCGCGAGAAGCAGTGGATCAACGAGCAACACCTCGAGCTCTGCCGCATCCCGGCGCCCACCTTCCTGGAACATCAGCGCGCCGAATGGATGGCCGCGCAGTTCCGGGCCTTGGGTTGCGAGGCGCAGGTCGACCGCGCCGGAAACGTGATCGCGTTCCTGGATTCTGGCGGCCACGGACCGCTGGTCGCTCTGACCGCGCACCTGGACACGGTCATCGCCCCCAAATCGCGCGACGACGTGGCGGTGGAGGCCAGCGGCCGGTTTCGAGGGCCCGGTGTGGCCGACAACGGGGCCGGCCTGGCGGCCCTGATGGCCGTAGCTCGCGCCCTGAAATCGGGGCCGGATGTGGAGGACCGGGTCGCGGATCTGGTCTTTGTGGCGAACGTCGGGGAAGAGGGCGAAGGCAATCTGAGCGGCATGCGCTATCTCTGCAAGCAGTCGCCGCTGGCCAAACGCATCTCCAGTTTCCTGGTGCTGGACGGCGCGGACACGGCGCATATCACCACTCAGGCCCTGGGCAGCCGGCGTTTCGAAATCGCCTTCACCGGTCCGGGCGGGCACAGTTGGAGCGACCACGGCACCGCCAATCCCGTGCACGCGCTGGCCCGGGCCATCGCGCAACTGGCCGAGATCCGTTTGAACGGCTCGCCGCGCACGGCGCTCAACGTGGGGCTGATCGAAGGCGGGTCCAGCGTCAATTCCATTCCTGCCCTGGCCCGGGCCAAAGTGGATATTCGTTCGGAAGACAATCCCCGGATCGACGAGCTGGCGCGCGTGCTGCAGGAGGCGGTCGAGCAGGCGCAGGACCGCGAGAACGAGCGCGCGAGCGGCGGCAAAGTCGCCGGCAAGGTCAAGGAGATCGGGGCCCGCCCCGCCGGACAGTTGCCCGTCCACGCCCCGATCTTGCAGTACCTGCGCGCCGTGGACGCGCACCTGGGCATTCGCTCCTTCCCGGACTGCGCCTCGACGGACGCCAACATCCCCCTCTCGATGGGGATTCCCGCCGTTTCCATCGGAGCCGGAGGACACGGCGGCGGCGCTCACACGGCGCAGGAATGGTTCCTGCCCGATGGCCGCGATCTGGCGCTCAAGCGGATACTGCTGACGCTGGCCGCGTTGCTTCGGGACCCCTCCGCCCCATGAAACCCCGGTGGCCGGCCGGGCATCCAAACGGAGTAGCGCTATAATCAGAAAGAGTCGGTTTTAGAGGTTCGCCACATGAGTCTTGTTGACAGGTTACGCACCCAAAAGCTTCTTTCCACCACCTTGATTCTGTTCACGCTGTCGGTTGGCATCCTGATCGGCACGCTCCTGAACACCGGAGTCAAAGCCAAGGATCAGGCCGCCCCTGGCGCCAAGCCGCTGGTGGTGCCCAGTCCGGTGCAGGTGCAGAACGCGTTTGCCCAACTGGCCAAGCAGCTTGAGCCGTCGGTGGTCCATATCTCGACCACCTATGAAGCCAAGCCGCAGCAGCAGTCGCGCCTCCGGGGACGGCGGCAGCCGGAGGAGGAGGAGGGCGCGGATCCGTTCGGGCGCTTTTTCGGCTTCGGCAGCCCGTTTGACATGCCGCGACAGCGGCGCGGCGCGGCCACCGGCTCGGGTGTGATCATCGATCCCAACGGCTACATCATCACCAACAACCATGTGGTCGACAAGGCCGATCGTATCCAGGTAACCCTGTTCAACGAGACCGCCAAGCGGGACGCCAAGCTGATTGGCACCGATCCGGCCACCGACTTGGCGGTCATCAAGATCGACTCCAAGGACGCTCTGCCGGCGGCCAAGATCGGCAACTCCGACGCCATCCAGGTCGGCGACTGGGCGGTGGCCATTGGCTCACCCTTCGGTCTCCAGGCCACCGTGACGGCCGGCATCATCAGCGCCAAGGAGCGCGATCTGGGCGGACGCGAGTATCAGTTCCAGCGCTTCCTCCAGACCGACGCCGCCATCAATCCCGGCAACAGCGGCGGCCCGCTGCTCAACATCAACGGCGAAGTCATCGGGATCAACACCGCCATTGCCAGCGGCACCGGCGGCTACCAGGGCATCGGGTTCGCGATGCCGATCAATACGGCGGCCAAGATCTACAACAGCATCATCAAATCGGGCAAGGTGACGCGCGGCGCCATCGGCGTGGAGTTCCGCGACAGCGCGCCGGAGCTGCTGGCGGTCTATGGCGCCAAGGAGGGCGTGTTCGTCGACAAGGTCACGCCTGGCATGCCCGCCGACAAGGCCGGCATCCGGGAAGCCGACGTCATCGTATCGCTCAACGGCAAACCGGTACGGAATGGGCAGGACCTGGTGAGCCGGATTTCCGATATGGAAGTGGGCGCCCAGATCCAGATCACGGTGCTGCGCGAGCAGAAACCCAAGGAGTTCAAGGTGACGGTGGGCGATCGCACCGCCGTGGTCGATGCCGGGATGCGTCCGGAACGCTCCGAGGAGAGCGAAAAGGGCGAGGCCACGCCGGCCCGGTTTGGCATGTCGCTTCAAAACCTCACCCAGGCCCGCAAGGACGCCATGGCCTTCCACGAGAAGGGCGGCGTGCAGATCACCGATATCCAACCTGGCTCCTTCGCCGACGACATCGGCCTGCTGCCGAACGACGTGGTTCTCTCGATCAACCGCCGTCCGGTGGAATCGGTGGAGGATGTGCGCAAAATCCAGAGCGGACTGAAGTCCGGCGATCCAGTGGCCTTCCGGGTGATGCGCCCCAACGGCTCCATCCGCGGCGGCCGCACCGAGTGGACCAGCCTGTTCCTGGCCGGAACGCTACGGGACGCGCAGTAGTGCGCGGGTGGCTGGCATTCTGCTGCGCGATCTGCCTGGGTTGGGCGGTTGTCTCACTGGCCATCGCCCATCCGCCACAACAGAAAAAAACCGCGCCCAAGAAGACCGCCGGTAAGAAGATCGCCGTCAAGAAGAAAGGCCCCGCCCGGAAGTCCGCAGCCGGCAAGGGGTCTTCGAAGAAGGCGTCAACGAAGAAGAAAACGGCAGCGGGGAAGAAGACGGCGGCGGGATGGAAGTACGGCGGGCAGCGCACTCCGACTCCCGAGCGCTACAAGCAGATCCAGGAGGCCCTGGCCAGCAAGGGCTACCTACAGTCTTCCGCCGACGGCGTGTGGTCCCCTGCATCGGTCGAAGCCCTGAAGAAGTTCCAGCAGGATCAGAACCTCGATCCGACCGGTAAGATCACGGCCTTGTCGCTGATCGCGCTCGGACTGGGCCCGCGGCGGGAGCAGGCGGCAGCCAGCCCCCCGCCACAGTAACCCCAGCGCGTGTCCCCTACTGTCCCGTCTTCGGCGCCTCGGCCGCCTTGGGTTTCGGCGCCGCTGCCGGCTTCGGTTTCCAGAAGTCCGGCGCCACGGCGACGACCTCCTCGGCCGGATTACTCAGCGCCGGCACATACCGGTTGAGGATCGTCTCGGTGGATAGGACGGCCTCCTTATTCGTATTCACGTATTTGCGGAAGCCGTCTTCCCCCAACAACTCGGGCAGCGTTGGACCGGGATTGTCGAAAGCGGCCGTCGAGCTCACCAGCGAAGTGATGTAGAAGCTTGTGGCCGTCTGGCCCGCTACCGACTGGGAGACCAGAATGGGCGGTCCTCCCCGCTTGTCGCGCGCCGCCTTGATATCCCGCGCCAGCGCTTGATAGTCGCCCAATCGCCCCGGACGCAGGCGTACGATGGTGGTCCGCACCCAGCGTGACTGCCCCACCAGCTTTAGAAGGTCCGCCTGGTTGGAGGGTGCGTTCGAACTGAGGTCCGGGCGTATCCTCCGCAGCTCGATTCTCTCGCTGGCGATGCATTGGCTCAGATCCTGCATCATCTTGGACACGCCGGCCGGGCCAAGCGCCTTGCCCAGAGCGGCCCCAAACGCTTCCCCGCCTTTTTCCATGTCTGCCCAGGTAGGACGGACAGTGCTAAAGTACACCGTGTTCGCCTCGCCATACGCGGCCTCGGCCCCCAGCCAATCGGGTCCCTTGTTCTTCCGGTTGGCGTCCACCATCTTCTTCACCAGCCCGTCAAACTCCACGCGCTTTTCGGGCTTCACCTTAATGATGGCTACCCGAATATAGGCGCCCGGGGTTTGCCCGAGCATCACCGCCGAGGGCACGATGGCCAGCGCCAGTGCCCCCACAATTCTCCTTCTCATCTGCTGCCTCCTAATCAAGATTCACGCAGAGGCAGTATATCTCAGACAGACTTCCGTTGCAGGTTGTCAATCGTTAACATCCCCGCCTCGGCCCGCGTCCTGCCTGATGTGGTACAAGTGCTGGAGTTCTCTCCGGCCATGAACCCAACTCTGGAGCTGGCGTCAGGATCGGAGGATGCCCGGGACATCGCGGCCGCTCGCGGCGGCGACCAGGCCGCCTTCGCCGCGCTCTACCACCGCTACGCCCGTATGGTGCACGGTATGCTGCTGGCACGCGTTCCACGCGAGGCCGTCGACGACCTGGTTCAGGACGTGTTCCTGATGGTCTACCGGCGGCTGGACTCGTTGCGCGATCCGGGCGCCTTCGGCGGCTGGCTGGCCCAAATCACGCGCAATCGGGCCCACGACTATCACCGGCGATCGCCGCAGTCGCAGGAGTTGCACGAACACATGCTGATCGCGCCCGCCTCCGAAGATCGCCTGGCCGAGGACGCGCTGGAGGCCGTGCGGAACCTGCCGGAAGCCTACCGGGAGACCCTCATCCTGCGGCTGGTGGAGGGCATGAGCGGGGCCGAGATCGCCGAGCGCACGGGGCTGACTCCAGCCTCGGTGCGCGTGAACCTGCACCGCGGGATGAAGCTGCTGCGTGAGAAACTGGGAGGCGGGCGATGAGCGACCGGTACCTGTGGAACAAGTCCGGCGAGCCCGATCCGGAAATCGAGCGCCTGGAGCGCCTGTTGGGCAGGTTCCAGCACCGGGGCGCCCCGCCTTTGCTGCCCAGGCGCATACCCTTCCGGCATCGTCAACTGGCCATCGCGGCCTCGATCCTGGTGACCGTCTCCGCCGCGTGGTTGGCCACGCGGGGTCCGCGCCCGGAATGGAGCGTGGCGCTCGTGGAAGGCGCGCCACGGGTCGGCTCGCGGGCGATCGTCGGCTCGGCGTGGTTGGGTGAGGGCGAGTGGCTGGAGACCGGCGCCGCCTCGCGGGCCTCGATGCGGGTCGCGTCGATCGGCCAGGTGGATGTTGAGCCGAATACGCGTCTGCGCCTGGACAAGACCCGTGCCGATGAGCACCGGATCCGCCTTGAACGCGGCTCCATCACCGCCATGATTTACGCCCCGGCCCGGACCTTCTTCGTCAACACTCCCTCGGCCACGGCCGTCGACCTGGGCTGCCGCTACTCGCTGGATGTCGACGAGCAGGGCGCCGGACTGCTGCGGGTCATCCTGGGCTGGGTCGGGTTCGAGCATCGGGGCCTGGAGTCGTTTATCCCGGAAGGCGCTCTTTGCGCCACGCGTCCAGGCCGGCTCGGGACGCCCTACTACGAGGACTCCTCCGAGGCCTTCCGGGCCGCGCTCCGGCGCTTCGACTTCGAGCAGGGCCCAGTAACGGAGGTGCTCGCCGAAGCCCGGCGTCGCGATGCGCTGACGCTCTGGCACCTGCTGATGCGGGCCGAGCCGTCCGGCATCGGGCGCGTCTACGACAAGATGGCCGAGCTGGTCCCGCCGCCGCCCGGAGTAACCCGGGAGGGCATGCTGCGCCGCGACAAGCGCATGCACGACCTGTGGTGGGACGCGCTCGGCCTGGAGAACATCGAGTGGTGGCGCAAGTGGAAGGGCCTTGCGCCACCGGTGAAGTGAACCGCGTTACTTGAGCGGCGAGACATACCGCACGACGCCCAGCTCGGCCAGAGCCTGGAGCTTATCGAGCTCGATCTTGCCCAGGACCAGTTTTCCCGAACCGGGAACCGACAGGATCTCCATCCCTTTCTCTTTGAGCTGGCGCAGGGTCTCTTGTGATGTATCGCTCACCCATACCTGAACATTGACTTTGCCGGTCTTCTTGCCGATCTGCGTGGCCAACGCCGGATCGAGCTTGCGCAGCGGCGTCTGCGGCATCTGCCTGATCCTGAGTGGCTCGTCGGATTCAACAGGTCGCTCCAGTGGAGCCGCAGGCGGCGCCACCCCTCGGCCAGCGCCAAAACCGCCAAGGATTCCCGGGTGGTACGACGGGAGAGCCATCGCCATCTGCTGCTTTCTCTCGGCCCGCTCGGCCCCGTAAATTCCTTCGTAGCTCACCCCGTGCGGCATTTCCACCGGCACTTCCACGCGTCGCGGGCGGCCGCCTTCGGTGATCACGGTCTCTTCCACCGCCACGAACGAGGTGAACTGGGTCATCAGGCGGAAATCCAGACCAAGCTGCGTGATCTGCTCTTTCAGATCGCCCTTCGGGCGCCCGCTCTGCAGGCCGGTCCAGTCCTGCGACATCAGGTCGTCGATCTTCTTGCGGGCCCACAGCGCCGCCAGCGTGTCGTGGCGCGGCTCGGCGTCGGGCAGCGTGACCGGAATCTCGCGGGTGACGGCGCGCCCCGCGGACTTGCCGGTCAGGCGGATGACGCCCTTGGCCGCCCCGCTGTAGCGCCCGTGTAGGATCACCGGCTTGGCGCTGAACAGGTCGGGAATGCGCTGGGGATAGACTTCGGCGACCGGCAGCCCGTTCCACTCGACGGTGATGTCGGTGAGCAGCGGGCTTCGCACGCGCTCGTAAAAACGCTTGGCCGCCGCCGCGCCGTCGTCCTCCAGGCCGACGTATTCCACTTCGCCGCGGCCCGCTTCGGCCATCTTGTCGAGCAGGAAACGGTTGACCGAGCCGCCGATCCCGAAGGAGAACACCCGCGCATTGGGGTGTTTCCGGACCTCGCCAATGATCTCCAGGTCGTTGCCGACGTAGCCATCGGTCATGAAGCAAACCACCCGGACATGGTCCCGATCGCCCGATTCGTCGAGCGCGGCGCGGATGGCCTTCATCATCTCGGTGCCGCCGCTGCCGTACTGGCCGGCCAGCAGCTCCTGCGCCCTGCGCACGTTTTCCGGCGTGGCCGGAACCGGCTTGGGAAACAGGATTCGGGTATTGCCCGAGAAGGTGATGAAGTTGAAAGTGTCGCGAGGGTGCAGGCCTTCCAGCGCCAGCCGCATCGCTTCCTTGGCCTTCTCGATCGGGAAGCCGTGCATCGAGCCGGACGTGTCCAGGACGAAGACAATCTCCTTGGGCGTGATGTCGGCGGCGCGCGGCCGGTCCGGAGGCTGGAGAACCAGCGTAAAGAAGCCGTTCTTGTTTACGCGATTGGCCAGGACCGCGTCTTCGATCTTTGCGCCCGAAACGTCGTATTGCAGGACGAAGTCCTTGTTGGGGATCTCGTTCTTGTTCTTGAGGTGCAGCATCGCCTGGCGCGGGCCGGGGCGCTGTGTCTCGACATCGTGCGTCAGCGAGCGCAGGAAATTGATGGGGACGCCGGCGTCGAGCGCGACATCGACCGAGATATCGTGGCCGGCGCGCGTGCCTTTCGGGGTCACCGGCGGGGTGATGCTGGCCGCATCCGGAACGCCCTGCCTGGGGATGTAGCGCGGGCCGACCACCATCGGAAAGGACCACTCGTAGTTGCCGTCCTCATACTTCAGCGTCTCGACGTAGCTGATCGTGATCTTGACCTTCTCACCAGGCCGGATGTTGGCCACCGACTGGGTGAAGATATTGGGCCGCTCCTGCTCGAGCAGCGCGGCGGCCAAACCGGCATCGCGAGCCGCCTCGTAGATGGCGCGGGCCTCTTCGCGGCGTTTGATCTTACCGCGGACGGTGCGGTCGCCGATCAGCAGGGTCATGTCGTCCACCGCAGCCTGGGCAGGCAGCGGAAACACGTAGACCGCTTCAATTTTCTCGGAGAAGGGATTCTCAAACTCTTGGACGACTCTGACCCGGGCCACGTAGCCCGAGATCTCGGCTTTAACTTCGGAGTGCTTGAGCGGGCACTCGCGCTTGCCGTCCAGGGTCATCAAGACGCCCTGGGTGGCGCCCTTTCGGGCCTTGGGCCGCTGGGGGGCGCCGGAAAGAAAGGCCGCGGCGGCGATGGCCGCCAGCGGAACCGCGATTCGTTGAAGGTTTCGTTGCATCAGGCCCTCCTCAAGGGGTGCTTCGGTCCGGTAATGCCGCGGGCGGGGGAATCCTTTCAGGGGCTTACAATGAAGATATGGAGTTCCTCGCCAACAGCCTGCTGGAATTGATCACCCAGACCTCAACCAACCTGCCGCCGGACGTGCGCGCGGCCATGGGCGTGGCTGCCGCCGGGGAGACCCCGGCGACCCAGTCGTCGCAGGCCCTGAACACCATCCTGTCTAACATCGACATGGCCGTCGACGATGAAGGGCCCATCTGCCAGGACACCGGCATGCCCACCTTCCTCGTCCACACTCCGGTAGGTGTGAATCAGCTCACCCTCAAGAAAGGCATCCGCGAGGCGGTGGCCGAGGCCACCCGGCGTGGCAAACTGCGCCCCAACTCGGTGGATTCGCTGACCGGCAAGAACAGCGGCGACAATCTGTGCATGCTCGACCACCTGGGCCGCGCGGACCGCAATCTCGAGGGTGTTCGAAAGTGCATTCTGCACGCGGTGTGGCAGGCTCAGGGGCAGGGCTGCTCGCCGGGAGCGGTCGGCGTGTGCATCGGCAGCGACCGCGCGCACGGCTACGAGCTGGCCAAGGGGCAGCTCTTCCGCACGCTGGACGACGTGAACCCGCATCCCGATCTGGCCAGGCTGGAAGCCGGGATCATGGAAGAAGCCAACCGGCTGGGCGTGGGCGCGATGGGCTTCGGCGGAAAGGCCTCGCTGATCGGGTGCAAGATCATGGCGGCCAATCGCCTGCCGGCCAGCTTTTTCGTGTCGGTAGCCTACGATTGCTGGGCCTTCCGCCGCCTCGGGGTGCGCCTGGACGCCGGCCGCGGCGCCATCACCCAGTGGCTATATCGCGACCCGGACCGTCCCATCGAGCGGATGACGCGAGGCGAAGGCTTCCCTCTGACGGGCCGCGAAGTGATCCTGACTTCCCCCCTGGCCGAGGAGCAGGTGCGCGCGCTCAAAGTCGGCGACGTGGTGCTGGTGAGTGGCGATCTCTACACCGGACGCGATGCCGTGCACGCCTATCTCATGAAGAATCCCCCTCCGGTCGATCTGCGCGGGGCGGTACTGTACCACTGCGGTCCGGTGATGCTGCAGCAGAACGGCCAGTGGGCCGTGAAGGCGGCCGGCCCCACCACCAGCATCCGCGAGGAGCCCTACCAGGCCGACATTATCCGGAACTACGGCATCCGCGCCGTCATCGGCAAGGGCGGCATGGGCGCCAAGACCCTGGCGGCCTTGCGGGAATGCGGCGCGGTCTATCTGAACGCTATCGGCGGGGCGGCGCAATACTACGCGCGCACCATGGAGAAGGTGCTGGGCGTGCACCTGATGGAGTTCGGCATCCCCGAGGCGATGTGGCACATCCGCGTCAAGGACTTCGCCGCCATCGTGACCATGGACGCGCACGGCAACAGCCTGCACGCCGACGTGGAGAATACGACGGGTCAGGCGCTGGAATCGCTGCAAAGCGTCTAGTCACCCCAATACAGTGACGCAAACGCTCGGATTTCGCAGCGCTTGCTTACGCGCGCGGCTCTGTGCCGTATACGACGAAGGGTACCGAGCCGCGACGGTGACGGAGCGGTTGCCGATACTCTTCACAGCTTCTCAGGAGCGGTTGCCGTGAAGGGGAAAACATCACTGTGCTACGCGAGGCTCAATAGTCACGCAGCAGACCGGCGTGCCGGGCAAACCATGCCGCGGTCCGCGGCGGGATGCCGCTCGATTGGCGCAGGCGCAGCAGCGTGACCAGGTCGTCGACGTCATACCAGCTTGAGCCCCGCGCGACCGACAGGCCGCAGGCGCTCGCCGAGCGCTCCGTTTCCGCCAAAGTCATGCTCGTCGACCAAGGCACTCCGGCGAACATCCGGGAGTGCGTGTGCCGGCAGCCGATCGCGTAATAGCCGCCGTCCTCGGAGGGACCCAGCGCCACGTCCGCGGGCAGCGTCAGCAGCTCCTCCAGATAGAGCGCCGGCAAGTCAGGCGAATCGCTGCCCACGATCATCGCCGCCGGGCGTCCCGCGTCCAGGGCGCCGCTCAGAGCGTGCAGCATTCGCTCCCCCAGATCGCCGCCCGATTGCAGTTTTCGCGCAACCCTCCGGTCGCGCCACGCGTCGGTCTCGATGTCGGTATGAAGCTCGATGCTCACGCCCGCCAATCCGTCCAGCTTCGCCAGCATGTCGGCGGCAAACGCCTCATGCAGCTCGGCCGCCGCCTCCTCGCCCAGGCTCTCGGCCAGCCGGGTCTTGACCCGGCCCGGAACCGGCGCCTTGGCGAACAGGATGATGACGGGAGGCATCGGAAGATTGTAGACTATCTGATTATGCAGAAAGCCAAGCTGTTCGTATTTGGACTCAGCCTCGCGCTCACGGTCGCGCTGGTTGCCGCCGATAAGAAAGCCAAGGCCGGCGATCCCGAGAAGGGCAAAGAGGTGTTCCAGCAGTGCGGCGTGTGTCACAATGCCGACAGCACCGAAAAGAAGATGGGCCCGGGCCTGAAGGGCCTCTTCAAGAACGAGAAGATGACCAACGGCAAGAAGCTCACCGAGGCCAACGTGCGCGAGAAGGTCGACGAGGGCGGTAACGGGATGCCGGCCTATAAAGAGATGCTGTCCGATGAGGAGAAGAACGACCTCATCGCCTACTTGAAAACCCTGTAGTTCAAGAGTGGGCCTGGCCTGCTCGACCCTGTGCTCCTTGCATTGACCCGCCGGTCATTTGCGGCCCCGTTGTCGCTAGGCGCGTGCGCCGCGGCTGTCTCGCTAGCCCCGCCGCTGGCCGTGCCCCTGCTGGCGGCGCCCCTGGGCTGGTGGATCCTGCGGGAACCGGCGCGATGGCTGAACCTTTTCCTCGCCGCGGCTCTCCTGCTGCCGCCGCTTCCCTTCGCCTGGGGAGACAGCGGGCCGCATCCCGGACTGTTGTTCGCCGCCCTGGGCGTGCTGGCCGGGGCTATCAGGATCGGCCAGTTTCGCGTCCGCCCCGGCCTGCTGCCCGCGGCGTTCATCTTGTTCGTCTCCACGCTCTGGCTCAGCATTCCTTCGGCGGCCCTCTACTCCGGGCCGGGCCTCGCGCTGGCCAGCGCGGCGCGCGTGCTGCTGTTTTCGATTTCCGTGTATGTCTTCTTCTGGACCGCTTACGGCCCGCCGGATCAGGCCTTTCTTCCGCTGCGCCGGCTGTTGGCCCTGGCTGTTGGCTCGGCCCTGCTGGCGTCCATCGACTTCTTCTACCAGCTTCCCGCTCCGGCCGGCTACGGCGCGCAGTTTGTGTGGCTCGATAGCGGCGTCTTCCGCCGCGCCCAGGGAGTCTTCTACGAAGCCAGCACGCTGGGCAATGTCTGCGCCTTCTTCCTGGTCATGATCGCCGTGGCTTTCCTCCAAGGTCCGAAGACCGTGGGCCTCTCGCGCTTCGTCCTGGGCTTGGGCGCAACGGTGCTGGCGGCGGCCCTGATCTTCTCCTACTCGCGCGCGTCGCTGGGCAATCTGGCCATCGCGCTGCTGGTGTTGGGCTGGATGAATCGCCGCCGGCTTCGCCTCGCGCGAGCCGCCTGGGGCATGATGATCGCCCTGGCATCCAGCGCCGCCGCCGCGTACCTGCTGTTTCCCGCCTTCTCCCAGATCTACTGGCAGCGGCTGCTGGGCTCCTTCGTCTATTTCTTCGAGTACACGGAAGGAATCCTCTCCGGACGGCTCCAGACCTGGAGCGCGCTCCTCGACTTTCTTGCGCGCAATCCCGCACACGCCCTCCTCGGCATCGGATACAAGACCCTGCCATACACCGATTACCTGCCGCGCCCTTTGATCGCCGACAACATGTACTTGAGCCTACTCGTCGAAACGGGAGTGATCGGCCTGGCCGCTTTGCTCCTGCTCAACTGGGCGATCCTTCGGACCGCGTGGCGCGCCCGCGCGTCGTTCTGCGGAACCTGGATCTTCTGCTTCTGGTGCGGGCAAATCTTTCAGATGTTCTCCGGCGATCTCCTCACCTACTGGCGCGTGCTGCCCGTCTACTTCTGGGTTCTGGCGCGCGCCGTGCGCGAGGCGGACGCCTCGTGAACATCCTGTTCCTGGACCAGTTCAGCGATCTGGGGGGCGCGCAGCGCTGCTTGTTGGACCTGCAGCCGGCCCTTCGCGACCGGGGCTGGAAGTCCTACATTGCCGCCCCGGGAGACGGTCCTTCGCTTCGGGAAATGGAGGCGGCGCCGATCCGATGCGGCCCGTACGCGGCGGGCCACAAGACGCCCGGCGACGTCCTGCGATTCGCTCTGGAGCTTCCGAGGCTATCGCGGGAGATCGCCGCCATCGCCCGCCGTGTTCAAGCCGATCTGCTCTACGTAAACGGGCCGCGTCTGCTGCCGGCCGCGGCGTTGAGCGGCGTGCGCCCCATCCTGTTCCACTGCCACAGCTACTTGCCCCAACGGTATGCCCGGTGGCTGGCCGGCGCTGCTGTGCGCCGGTCCGGGGCCACGGTGGTGGCATCCTGCTGGTCTGTGGCCCGTCCGCTCGCGCGGTTCGTCGATCCAACGCGATTTCACGTCGTGTACACGGGGCTGGCCCCGGGCCTTCCCGTGGTTCCGACGGGTCAAAGACCCGCTCCGCCGCGTGTGGGTACTATCGGGCGCGTGGCTCCCGAGAAGGGCCAGGCGGAATTCCTGCGGGCCGCGCGGATGCTGGGCGGGTTTCGCTTCGTGGTGTGCGGCGCGCCTCTGTTCGGCGATCCCGCCGCCCGCCGTTACGCCGATGCCTTGCCCAGTATCGCGGAAGGCCTGCCCGTTGAGTTTCTGGGCTGGCGTACCGACGTGAGCTCCGTGATGGCCGGACTCGATCTGCTGGTAGTGCCGTCAGCGCCCCACGAGGGCACCACGCGCGTGATCTTCGAAGCCTTCGCCGCGGGCGTTCCGGTGCTCGCCACGCGCGCCGGCGGTATCCCCGAAATCGTCGCCGATGGGGAGACCGGCTTCCTGGTCGATTCCCGCGATCCGCGGGTGCTGGCGGATCGCATCCAAGCCCTTCTTTCCGGGCCGCCGGAGGTGCTGCGGGGTGTCGCCGGGCGCGCCCAGGACGCCTGGCGCGAGCGCTATACCCTGGACCTCTATCAGCGCAACATGCTGCGCATCCTGGACCACCTGAGCTACTCCCCTGGGGGGTAACAGCCCAACACGCGAAGGAAGTCGGCCACCTCTTTCAAGTGCCGTAGGGCGTTTTGCGAAACCGGGTCGTCCACGTGACCGAGGAAATCCAGGTAGAAGATGTACTCCCAGGGCTTGCCGCGTAGCGGGCGCGACTCAATCTTGTAGAGGTTGATGTCGCGCAGAGCGAAGGCCGCCAGCGACCGGAACAGCGCCCCGGGCACGTTGCGCGTGGTGAACACCAGCGAGGTCTTCCAGCGATCCCCCTTCACCGGATACTTGCGGGCGTATTCCGGCCGGCGCAGCAGGAAGAAGCGCGTAAAGTTCTGCCGGTCGTCTTCAATGGAACGGCGCAGGATCCGGGCCCCATAGATTTCCGCCGCGGCCGACGAGGCGATCGCCCCGGCATCCTCGAGCCCCTCCTCCATGATCATCTTGACGCTGCCGGCGGTGTCATAGAAGGGAGCCTTCTCGATCCGGGGATTCTTCGTGAAGAAGTTGAGGCACTGGCCGATCGCCACCGGGTGGGAAAACACGCGCCGGATCGCGCCGAAAGGCACTCGCGGCGGGGCGATCAGGTTGTGAACGATGCGAACCCGGGTTTCGGCGACGATCGGCAAGTCGTGGTGGAGCAAATGATCGTAGTTCTCGTGCACCGACCCGGCCAGCGTGTTTTCGATCGGAACCACCGCCGCCTGGACCTTCTTCGTTTCCAGGTTGTGGAAAAGGTCTTCGAACCGGAGGCAGGGAAGAACCTCGACCTGGCCTCCCAGCAGCCTGCGCGCGGCCTCCTCGCTGAACGCTCCACGCTCTCCTTGAAAAGCGGCGATCTCCTGGCGCATTAGGCTCCCTTCCGGCCCGCGGACGTCCCGCCGCCCGGCACAAAGAGGTTAGGCCTCACTCGCTGGTACCTAGAGGACATGGTATGTATGGAACGGAGAGCGGCTCGGCGCCCGCCCGGTGAGCCTCCTCGCAACTCAAATTTGACAGGCTCCCAAGAATTCTGTTCTGAAAATGGAACAAGTCTCCTCAAACGCATTGCCTGCTCAGCCCGCGGCGGCTATAATCCGTAGCTGACCCAGTTTCTCACAACTCACGCTGCTCTGGTATGCAGGCCGGCCAAAGACTCAAGCAGGAACGGGAACGTCTCAATCTGACGACCCGCGACGTGGAGGAGGCCAGCCGCACGATTGCCCACCGTCACGGAAACGACGACTTCAACGTGGGGCTCAGCCGGCTGTCTGAGATCGAGAACAAAGGCGCGGTCCCCTCCATCTTCCGGCTGTACTCGCTGTGCGCCATCTACCGGCTGGATGTCGCCGATGTGCTCACCTGGTATGGCGTCAGCGGGGCGGCCCTGGCCGCCGATGCCGCGGCCATCGGGATCGAACGCACCCACATGATCCGTTTCAAGGCCAGCACCGAAGCGGACGTCCAGCTCCCTCTGGCGCTGGACCCGGGAATGGACCTGACTCGCACCACCTACCTGAGCCGGCTGATCCAGCGCTGGGGCCACATCCCCCTGGCCCTGCTTTCCGGGATCGAGCTGAAGCGCCATCGCTACGGGTTCATCGGCACCGACGACTGGGCCATGCACCCGATCCTGCCGCCGGGTTCGCTGGTCCTGATTGATGAGACACAGACGAAGATCGCCGAATCGGGCTGGCACACCGAACACGAGCGGCCCATCTACTTCCTCGAGCACCGCAACGGCTACGAATGTCGCTGGTGTTCCGTCGTCAGAAACCGCCTCGTGTTGCAGCCGCACCCCTCCTCCCTATGCCCGCCCCTGTCGTTCGTGTATCCGGACGAGATCGACGTCATCGGACAGGTGATCGGCGTCGCTATGCAGTTGGATCAGGCGGGGAAACACCATACCGGTTTCTGAGCAGGCCGACCAGCGTGTCGCACTCCGCGGCGAAGTGCTCCCGCTCCAGATCGGGCGTACCGGCGGGAATCAGGTTCAGGTACGGCTTCATCTCAACCCAGGACTCCACGATCGTCTTCTTGTCGCCTTCCAGGCCGGCCAGGTACAGATCCAGGTCGGCCTTTTTCTCTTCCAAGTCGTAGGCCAGCCACTCCGCCAAGGTCTTCCGATGACTCTGGCGCAAGACCTGATCGGCCTCCTGGTCGGTGAACTTCTGGGCCAACCCGTAGTGGTGGTAGCGGCCCGTACTGCCGTCGCGCAGGGAGCACAAATACACCAGCCTTCCAAAGGTGCTGGGGATGCGGGAAAGGGTGTGCCTCCACAGATCTCCCGCGTGGCTCCGGTCGAATTCCATCGGTGCGCTGGCTACCACGGACGCTCTTGGCGATTATAAAACACTTCTCCTCCAAATGCACTGAAAGACTTCGCGCCATGCGCCACGGGCAGGTTTTGCGGCCTGTTCCGTTTGTGGAATTTCTCTCCGTAAATCCTTTGTTCAGGACCAGCAACCCCTACCATGCTCCTCACCCGTGGCTGATGTTCGCAGCCACGGTAAAGGAGATCACACATGCGACGCAAGCTGGTACTGGCCGCCCTGCTAATGGTACAGTTGTTCCTGCTCCCGGCTATGGAGGGATTCTGCTGCGATCCCCCGCCCTGTCCGGAGTGTTGCCCGGACGGCGACCTCTGCCCGAAGTAGCCGCGAGGCGCTTCCCCTTTCGGGGTGCTAGAATCTCTCCAGAGGTATACGGCGCCCCGCAATGACTCTCACGCTAGCAACGGCACTCTGGTATCTGAGTATCGCTGCGCGGATGGGCGTGGTGTGGCGCGTGTTCTCCGCCGGTCTCTACCGGGTCTACCCATGGTTTCTGGCAGTGTGGTGCTTCAGCGTTCTGCGCGCACTGCTCCTGGCGCCTTTCTCCAACGGGAGTCTGGCCTATCTGTCGATCTGGGTGTGGACTGAGCCTCTGGTCTTGCTGGGGGATGTGCTGGTGGTGTCGGAGATTTACGCCCTGGTCTTGCGTCCGCACCGGGGAATCTGCACAATCGGACGGTGGTTTCTTTATGTGGCGGTGGGACTTGCCGCCGTTCTTGCGGTTCTGCTGACCGCCTCGCCGGCCAGCGCCAGG
>JACOSH010000029.1 GCA_016178945.1 Acidobacteriota bacterium | reverse complement strand
GTATCAGGAGGAGTGGGATTTCACGGGCCTGGAAGAGATGGCCCGGTTCGGGTTGGTACTGGGGCTGGAGACAGCCAACATGCGCGGACTGCCGGCCTGGAATCCGGGCGATGAGTTTCTGCCGGCGAGGGAAGCCGCCTTACAGGCGGGGCGTTCCCGTTAGTCAGACACCGCTCCGTAAACCGTCGCGGCTCGGTAAACTCATACAAACGCGTACCGAGCCTTCCGAGCCGCGACGGTTTACGGAGCGGTGGCCGCTCACTGGCACGATATACTGAAATCTGATGGCGGAGATGAGCGCAATCTGGCTGCGAGTGGCCGCGGCGCTGTATTCGCTGGGCCTGCTGCACGCCATTCTCACGGTGGTGCAGCGGCGGGAGAACCTGTTCCGCTACGCGCTGGCGGCGCTGCGGGTGGGCGCGGTCTTTCACGTGGTGTCGGTGGTGGAGGAGGGGCTGCTGACCGGGCACTTCCCCGCCAACAACGTCTACGAATCGATTTCGCTGTGCGCGCTGCTGATCGCCGCGTTGTTCCTGTTCGTCTACCAGCGCTACCAGATGACCACGCTGAGCATCGTACTGTTTCCCCTGATCTTCGTGATGGCGCTGGTTGCGGCGCTGGGAAGGCCGGTGGGGGTCTGGTCGAGCCCGGCGGTGCGGGACGCCTGGCTCACCACGCACGTGGTGCTGGTGCTGCTGGGCTATGCGTCGCTGCTGCTGACCGCGGTCGGGGCGGTCACGTACTTGTTCCAGGAAAAGGAGCTGAAGCGCAAGAAGCCGCGCCGCTTCTACTATCGGCTGCCTCCGCTGGGGACGCTGGATGAAATGATCTCCCGTACCATGGCCTTCGCGTTCCTGTTCCTGACGCTGGCGGTGATAGCGGCCAGCACCTGGGCGTTCATCGAGAAAGGCACGAGCTGGATCGCCGATATCCGGATTGTGATCTCGCTGTTCACCTGGGGAGTATGCCTGGCGATGGTGTTCCTGCGGGTCTCGGCCGGCTGGCGGGGGAGGAAGGCGGCCATCATGGCGCTGACCGCGATCGGCTGTTCCGCGGTCACCTGGGTGGCGCACACCGGCCTCCGCTCGATCCTGGCGCGATGAGACTGCTGGTCACAGGCGTGAGTCACAAGACGGCGCCGGTAGAGGTGCGCGAGCGGCTGGCTATCCCCGAAGCGGCGTTGCCGGACGCGCTGGCGGCGCTGCGCGCCCAGGAAGGAATCCTGGAAGCGATGATCCTCTCCACCTGTAACCGCGTGGAAATCAGCGTGGTGGCCGAGGACCAGCCCGATGCGCCGGCGGCGGTGGGACGGTTTCTCTCGCAGGCTCACGAGCCGTACCTGTATCGCTACGAAGGGCGCGAGGCGATCCATCATCTGTTCCGCGTCGCGGCCAGCCTGGACTCGATGGTGGTCGGCGAGCCGCAGATCCTGGGCCAGCTCAAGACCGCCTACGCGGCGGCCAAAGCGCAGGCGGCGGTGGGCGGCCTGCTCGACACGGTGATCACGCGGGCCTTCAGCGTGGCCAAGCGGGTGAGGTCGGAAACGGGCATCGGCCAGATGGCGGTCTCGATCAGCTACGCGGCCGTGGAGCTGGCGCGCAAGATCTTCGGCTCGCTGGACGGCAAGAAGGTGATGATCGTGGGGGCGGGCAAGATGTCGGAGCTGTCGGCGCGCCACCTGCGCCGGTCGGGCGCCTCGCACATCTTCGTCACCAATCGCACCCACGAGCGGGCGCTGGAGATGGCTGCGCTGTTCCAGGGCACGCCCGTGGAATACGACCGCTTCCTGGGGATCCTGCCGGAAATCGATATCGTCATCACCTCCAGCGGCGCGCCGCACTACATCCTGCGCAAGACCGAGATGCAGCGCGTGATCGCCGCGCGGCGGAACCGGCCGATGTTCGTGATCGATATCGCGGTGCCGCGCAACGTGGAGCCGGATGTCAACAAGGTGGACAACGTCTTCCTCTACGACATCGACGACTTGCAGGAGGTGGTCAACGCCAACCTGCGGGAGCGCCACAAGGAGGCCGGCCGCGCCGAGGAGATCGTCGCGCAGGAAGTCGAGCGGATGATGAGCCGGCTGAAGGTCCAGGAGGTCACCCCGACCATCGTCAGCCTGCAGGATCAGTTCGAGCAGATTCGCATGGGCGAGATCGAGCGGACGCGCAGGAAACTGGGTCCGCTGACGGCGCAGCAGGAGGAGGCCATCGACGCGCTGACCCGCGGGATCGTGAACAAGATCGCCCACCTGCCGATCTCCGAGCTGCGGCGGCACGCGGGCAACCCCGATGGGGCACATGTCATCAACGCCATCCGCCGTGTTTTTCATCTGAAATAGGTTGGCATGCTGGTAATCGGATCGCGGGGATCGCAACTGGCGCTGTGGCAGGCCGGCTGGATTCAAGGCCGCCTGGCGGAGCTCGGCCGGGAGAGCCGGATCGAGATCATCCGGACAACCGGCGACCAGGCCACCTCGGTCCCGCTGGCCGCGGCCGGAACGAAGGGACTCTTTACAAAAGAAATCGAGGAGGCGCTGCTGGCGGGCGCGATCGACTTGGCCGTGCACAGCCTGAATGACCTGCCCACGGAGCTGCCGGCGGGCCTGGAGCTGGCGGCCGTTCCCGAGCGGGCCGATCCGCGGGATGCGATGGTGGGCCGGCGGCTGAGCGACCTGCCGCCGGGAGGACGGGTCGGGTCGAGCTCGCCGCGGCGCGCCGCGCAGTTGCGCCATCTGCGGCCCGACCTGGTGGTGGAGCCGGTGCGCGGCAATGTCGACACGCGTCTGCGTAAGCTCGACGAGGGGCAATACCAGGCGATCCTGCTGGCGGTAGCGGGACTCACCCGCCTGGG
>JACOSH010000028.1 GCA_016178945.1 Acidobacteriota bacterium | reverse complement strand
CGCGCAGCAGCCCTTGCTCGATGAAGCGCGCGATGGGGGCTTCGAATCGCCGCCACTCCGCCGGATCGGGCCGCAGTCCATCCGTCAGGCGCAGCCCCAGGAAGAAGCGCTCCTCGGCCGGATCCGCTTCGCGTGACGCCACCCGCGCCGGGTCGCCGCGCCGGAATCGCTCGACATACTCGGCCGGAGACTCCGCGTTCTCCCACCGCAGCCGCCCGTCGAAGGAATGCGCGTCGGCGCCGAACCCGGTGTACGGCTCCCGCCGCCAGTACTTGAGGTTGTGCCGCGACTCGCAGCCCGGCCGCGCAAAATTGGAGATCTCGTAGCGCCGGATTCCCATCTCCGCCAGGCGCTCGACCGCCACTTCGTACAGGTCCGCCGTCAGCTCCTCCGAGGGAATGTCGTCCGCCCCATACCTTGCGCCGCCCTTCAGGATCTCCCGGCCGAGCCGGCTGTCTTCGTCGACTTCCAGCATGTAGACCGACACGTGCGCCGGCCCGATCCGCTCGACCCATTCCACAGACTTCAGCCAGGACTCCAGGGTCTGGCCGGCCAGGCCGGCGATCAGGTCGATATTGCAGTTGGCGATTCCTTCTTCACCGAGGACCTCGATCTCGCTTCGCACGATTTCGGCGGTGTGCTTGCGCCCGGTCCGCGCGATCTCGGTTGCCACGAAGGACTGCACGCCCAGGCTCACGCGGTTGATCCCGCACCGGCGCCAGGCCCCGGCCCTCTCACGCGTGATCGTGCCCGGCGCGGCTTCCAGGGTCGCCTCCCGCCAGGGAGCGCCCGGAATCGCTCCCAGCAGGCCGGCCAGGTCTTCCGGATCGAGCGCGCTGGGAGTTCCCCCGCCCAGATACACCGTCTCGGGCCGCCACTCCCAGGCGTACCGCTCGCATTCGGCTTGCAGTGCGCCGAGATATTCGCGCTCCAACTCCCGCGGGAACACCCCCGACGCGAAGTTGCAGTAGGTGCACTTCTGCGCGCAGAACGGATAGGAGAGATAGACTCCGGCCACTCTTTCCATTAGACCTCAATCCCCGAGGCGCGTTATGCTCGAAGGGTGATCCCTCTCGAACAGCTCCTGCGCGGCGCCGAACCGAACAGCACCCTGGACAATCCGCTGGACCATCTGGTGGCCTGTCACCGGCGCATCGAGGAGCGGCTCGGCACACTGGAACGCGCCGCCGATGCGCTCGAGTCGCAGCGCGAGGACGCGCTGGAGGCCATCGCCGCCTGCTTCCGGTTTCTCGATACCAACGGCATCCTGCACACTGCCGACGAGGAGGAGAGCGTCTTCCCGAGGCTGCGGCCGCGGTTGAATCCGGAGGAGTCGGGCTACCTGGAGTCCTTGGAGGAGCAGCATCGGGAAGCCGAACAGCTCTACACGGAGCTAAAGGACACCGTCGCGCGGTACCGGGCGGGAGAGGCCGCGGCGGGGACGCGCCTTCGGGCGCTGGTCGAACGCTTCTGCCGGTTGTACCGGACCCACATCGCCTCCGAGGATCAGACTCTGATCGATCTGGGCCGGCAGCGCCTGGAGGCCGGCGAATTGGCGCTGGTTTCCCGGGAGATGAAAAATCGCCGGGGGCTGGCGGCCTAGCGATCCCGCGCCCTACTGCACATACCCCAGGCTGCGCAGCCGGTCCAGGTCCTTCTGGGACATCCCTTCGGCGACATCGCCCTTCGGAAGCTTTCCCGCCTCCACCATCTTGTGCCAGGCGGCCAGTTGCTCACGCAGCCGCCCGACCACATCCGGATGCTGGCCGGCGACGTCGGTTTTGTCGAGCGGATCATCGGCATGGTTGTACAGCTCGAATTCCGGGGCGCCGGCGCTCCGCTGGACGTTGTGCACCAGCTTCCAGCCCCCCAGAACCAGCCCGTAGGATTCGGTCTCCAGGGGCGGCGGACCGCCGGCGTTTTCGGACTTGGCTTTTTCCGTCACCGCCGGTTCCGGCTTCCACCCCAGGCGCTGCGCGGCCTCCGCCACCGAGCCGCCCTTGCCCTTGGCGTCTCGCGCCGCCGCCAGCAGCGGAAGCAGGCTCTGGCCCTGGGCGCGCTTCGGAACCGCCAGCCCGCTCAGGTCGAGCAGCGTCGGCATCAGGTCGATGCTGCGCACGGTCTCCTTGATCTGAATCCCCTGAGGAATCGCGCCGGGACGGTACAGCAGCAGCGGCACGCCCGCCAGTTCTCCGTAGACGGTCTGGCCGTGGAACATGCGGCCATGCTCGATGAATTCCTCGCCGTGGTCGCCGATGAACGCGATCTGCACCTTGTCCTCCAGCCCAAGCCGGCGCAGTTTCTCGACCAGCCGGCCCACTTCGGCGTCCATGCCGCGGATGGAGCCATCGTACCAGTCCTTGTCGTAGGCGACGTATTCGCCTGGACTGACGCCGGCCTTTTCGATCTCCGCGCGCGACGGCATGCCGAACATCCGCAGCAGCGGATTCTCAATGACCTTGCGGATCTTGCCGAGCTGGCTTTCGTGCTCCTCTTTCTTGGCCGCATCCGCCCAGAGCACGTCGTAGGGCGGTCGCGGCTCGAACGGATCGTGCGGATCGAGCACATGCAGGTACATGAAGAAGGGCGTATCCCGGTGCCGCTCGATCCAGCCTTCCGCCCGGTCGACAAAGGTGCGGGCGGTCTTGGCGTGATATTTCGGATCGTCCACCGAGCTGCTTTCATGCAGCTCCTCGAAGCCCTGTTGCAAGTTGGTGAATTTTCCCGTGAACAGCACCGAGGAGTAGGAGACGGTGGCGTAGCCGGCGGCGCGATAGGACTCGGCCAGCGTGTCGGCCGCTGCCGAAAGCCGGTGCGTAAAGTCGTGCACCTGGTGGGATCTGGGGTAGAGCGAAGTCATGATCGACGGCGTGGCGACCTTGGTCCAGGTGGCCTGCGAGACATTGTCGAGAAAGACGGCTCCCTGCGCCGCCATCCGCGCCAGGTTCGGCGAGGTGCCACGCCCGTAGCCGTACATCGGCAAGTGGTCCTTCCGCAGCGTGTCGCACATGATGAGGATCGTTCCCTGCGGCGGCGGGGTGCGTCCCAGCGCGCCGCCGGGCGTCCTGGCGGTGGCCGGCGCGGCGCCTCGGACCCGGATCGCCGGCGAGCCCCAGAAACCGATCAAGCGCTCTTCCGGGACCTCCAGCCAGAAGCGCAGGGTGGTCTTTCCGGCTAGGGCGGAAAGATCGACCGGCGCCGGTTCCCAGCGGTGCGGGGTGGTGATCGTCCGCTCGAACAGCACCCGTTCGCCGGCGCCCTGGACGGCCGCGATCTTGAAGGTCACCGGATGATCCTCCACGGTGCCCACGTTCAGGTCCAGCCAGGCGTTGGAGGGGACATCGAACTGCATGGTGAACTTCTCCGGCGAGCGGGACACCAGGGCTTCCTGGTAGACGTCCGAGAGCCCCTGCCAGCCGACGCCGGAGCGAGTGGTGGCGCGGCGCTCGCGCTGCGAAACGGCACGAATCGATTCGATCTCGAAGGTGGCGCCGGTCACGTCGGTGGGCCGCAGCAGCAGCGTGTCCCAGTTCATCCGGCTGACCTGCTGCGCTTGCAGCGTGAAGCTCTGCGCGTCCGCGCTCTTGCTCGCCGGACTCTGAAATGGCCAGGGGAAAGCTCTCCCTTGCTGGATGATCTGCGCAAAGTCCGGCTTAGCTCTCCCTCCCATGGCGCGGAGGTTGGCGCCATCGCTCAGGCGAATCTTCACTTGGATCGAATCGAAAGCGTCTTTCGGATCGACCGACTTCGGACGGCTCACATACAGGATGGGGAAATCGGTCGTCGAGCGGCCCGTCAGCTTGCCGTCCTGAATCTTCAATCCGGCCACTCCGTCGCCGGCCTTCCAGCCGAGCAGCGGATCGGCTGCTCCTTGGGGCGGCTTGGCGAAATCCCACAGAGCGCCGGGCTCGGGCGCTTTTCCCTTCGGGGAACCCTCGATCTTGGCGGTGTCAAACACATCCACGAGGCGGACGACTTTCGTCTCGGGGGAGCGGCGGCAGGCGGCCAACAAGCACAGAGTGGCGGCCAGAGCCATTCGACAAATCGGCAACTGCGGCATCTTGATACGTTACCAGTGCCGGGGCTGTCGCGGCAAGAAGTCGCCCCGCGGTGCGCGACACAAGAGTGAGTGCAGGAATGCCCGTCAGAGACGGCAGGGGGCATCACCGGATCCGCCCTGCCCCGGCGCAATCTGTGGCAAAATGGCCAGGACGTTGGTTGCCGTGACGCTGCTCCGATGCTGGTTCCTGCTGTGCGCGCCGGTATGCGCGGCCCTGGCCGAACAACTGCTCACGACCGTGTTCTCGGCCCGCGACGGCCTCCCCGCCACCACCACCCCCCGGATCGTGGTCGACTCCAAGGGCTTCGTCTGGTTTCCAACGTCGGGAGGGCTGGCTCGCTTCGATGGCAACGGATTCCGGCTCTTTGGCGAGCCGGACGGACTGCCCGCCACCGCCGTTTCCGACATCCTCGAGCGCCCCGACGGAACCTATTGGATTGCTGCCCAGGGCTTTATTTGCCTGTACGACCCGCGGCCCCATCGCCAGCGGTTCCGATGCGAATCCCCGGGGATCGGCGTCGTCAACACCCTGCTCGAAGATGAGCAAGGCCTGTGGTGCGGCGCCGACAACGGCTTGTGGCGCCGCGGCCCGCGTCAGAGCTCCTGGATTCCGGTCCGCGCCCTCGAGCCCAGCGCGCCCAACCGCTCCATCGCCGTTCAACGCCTGCTCAAGGACTCGCGCGGCGATGTCTGGGCCGCCACCTACTCGGGCTTGTACCGGTTCCGCCCGGACGGCCCCGCCGATCGCTGGACCCACGCCCAGGGTCTGCTCTACGATGCCATCACCGCGGTTGCGGAGACTCCCGGCGCCATATGGGCGGGCTCGCAAACCGAGCTGATCCGGCTCCACGTCGATCCGCGCACCCGCGAAGCCCGCATCGCCCACCGTTACGACCGCTCGCATGGCCTGCCCAGCAGCTACATTGTCGACGTCCGCTTCTGGCGCGGTGAAGTCTGGGCCGCGACGTTCCATGGCCTCGCCCGGCAGTTGCCCTCCGGCCGATGGCAGGCCGTGGAGCTCGATCCCAGCGTCCGCTCACTGCCGCTCGAAACTCTGGCCGTCGATCGGCTCGGCAACCTTTGGGCCGGCACTGACGGTGGCGGCGCCGCACGCATTTCCGGCTCCGGCTTCTCCAGTTTCTCGGAACGCGACGGCCTCGGGATTAGAAAAGTGTGGGCCATGCTCGAAGACCAGGGCGCCTTGCTCGCTGTCGCCAAGGACGAAGGCCACTATTCCGTGAACCGCTTTGACGGTTATCGCTTTCACTCGATCCGGCCCCATGCGCCCTCCGGTATTTCGTTCGGTTGGAGCTGGTCCCAGATCCTGCTCCACTCCAAAGCCGGCGACTGGTGGATGGGAACCGGCGCCGGCCTGCTCCGCTACCCGGCCCGTTTCGAGGCGGCGCCACGCCTCCAGGGGCCGGACGCCGGGCTTCCCATCGGCAACATCTTCCGGGTCTTCGAGGACTCCCGCGGCGCCATCTGGGCGAGCCGCCGCGCCATCTCCAACAACGCCCTCTTCCGGCGCGCGCGGGGCGCCCAGCGGTTCCAGACCTTCGATCAATCTCACGGGCTCCCGTCTCTCCATGACAATGGAAACTGCCCCGCAGCGTTCGCCGAGGACCGCGCCGGCAACATTTGGATCGGTATGAACGAAGGAAGCCTGGTGCGCTTCGCCGGCAGGCGCTTCCAGCAGTTCCCGGCCTCTTCCGGATCCCCCCAACGAGGTGTCCGCGCCCTCTTGATCGACCACCTGGGGCGGCTCTGGATCGGAACCCGCAGGGACGGCCTGCTCCGCGTGGACAACCCGGCGGCCGCGCAGCCGCTGTTCTCGGCCCAGACTAGGCCTACCAACAGCGCTCTCGCAGCCCTCGCCGAGGATCTTTCCGGCCGGATCTATGCCGCCAGCGGCAGCGGAGTGGACCGCTTCGATCCGGCGTCCGGCAGGGTCCGCCGCTTTACCGCCGCCGACGGTTTGCTGCCGGGCGAGATCCGCGCCGCCTTCCGCGACCGCCACGGCGCCGTCTGGTTTGGCGGCGATCAAGGCCTGTTCCGGATCCAGCCCCAGGAAGACCGCTCCGATCCCCCCGTCGTCCTGGTCTACTCGGTTCGTGTTAACGGCCAACCGCGGCCCATCTCGGATCTGGGCGATCCCGAGCCTCCGGCCCTGGCCATGTCCCCGTCCGAGCGGCAGGTCCAGGTCGACTTCGGAGGGTTCCGCCACGATCTCCTTTACCAGACCCGGCTCTCCGGCGTGGATCGCGATTGGACTCCGCCTTCGCCCTCCCGCGGCGTCCACTATCTGTCGCTGGCGCCGGGCGGCTACGACCTGCTGATCCGGGCCATCGCTCCCGAGGGAAGCATGAGTCCCCAGCCCGCGCGGGTCCGGTTCCGGATCGCCGCGCCCGTCTGGCAGCGCTGGTGGTTCCTGCTGTCCGTGGCCGCCGCCGCCGCGGCGCTGGCCTACGGTGCGCACCGCACCATCCTCCAGCGCCGCCTGGCCGTCGAGCGCACGCGCGCCCGCATCGCCACCGATCTGCACGACGATATCGGCTCCAGCCTGGCCCGCACCTCCGTCCTCAGCGAGGTCCTGAAATCCCGGGTCGATCCGGGCCAGGATGCATCCCGCGTAATCGACCAGATCGCCACTTCCGCCCGCGACCTGATCGAGGGGCTGAACGACATTGTCTGGTCGATCGACCCTCGCCTCGACACGCTCGGCGATGTCGTAGCCCGCATCCGCCGCTATGCTTCCGACGTCTTTGATCCCAGTTCCATCGAGTGGACCTTCGATGCGCCCCAGGACGCCGGACGCCTCAGCCTCTCGCCGGAGCAGCGGCGTCACCTCCTGTTGATCTTCAAGGAAGCCATCCACAACATCGTGCGCCATTCCGCCTGCCGCCGTGCCTCGCTCCGGATCCTCCTAGAAGGCGGCCATCTTGAGGCGGCCATCGGCGACGATGGACGGGGCATCCCCGCCGAATACCACGGCGGACGCGGCCTGGCCAGCATGCGGTTGCGCGCCGGCCAGCTCGGCGGCCGCCTGGACGTGGTCCCCAACCCGGAAGGAGGGACCGAATTGCGCCTGCGCTTCCCGGTGGCGTGATGGCGCCGGCCCCGCGGTCGCGGCACGACCTAACAAAACGGCGTCGTGCCGCCGCACTCCAAATCGTTGGCGGAGCCGTGGCGCAGGCGGACCGCCAGAGAGCATATTCATGCTCTGGACAGCCCTCCGCCTTTCCCGGTATCATCCCGTTCATGACCTGCTCACCCATTCGCTTCATCATCCGGCTCACCCTGGAGCTCATGCCTCCCGTACCGTCCCGGTGAACCGCCCTTGCCGCGCGGGCGCTTGTGCGGCACACTAATCAATTCACCCGATGCCAGACCCCATTCGTGTCGCCCTCGTCGAAGATGACGCCGTAACGCGGGATGGCCTGCGCCTGCTGATCGACGCGGCCACGGGATTCCAGTGTCAGGCCGCGTACTCCTCGGCCGAAGAGGCGTTGCGCCTCCTGCAAACGCCGCCCGATGTTCTGCTGCTGGATATCGGGCTTCCCGGCATGTCCGGCGCCGACGGCGCGCGCCTGTTCGCCGACCGCTTCCCCGGCCTGCAAATCCTGATGCTGACGGTCTTCGCCAATCGCGAGAACATCTTCCGCTCCATCTGCAACGGCGCCTGCGGCTATCTGCTGAAGAACGTGCCCGCCGCCCGCCTGCTGGAATCCATCCGCCAGGCCTACGAGGGCGGCTCGCCGATGTCGCCGGAGGTGGCGCGCCAGGTCGTCACGCTGTTCCGCAAGACGGCGTCCGCGGCCGGACCAGTGGAAGCGCTTACCCCGCAGGAGACCCGTCTGCTCAGCCTGCTCGCCGACGGCTACAGCTATTTGAACGCCGCCGGCCAGTTAAGCATCAGCGTCAACACGGTGCGCAACTATGTGCGCAATATCTACGAGAAGCTCCACGTCCACACCAAGTCGGAAGCGGTAAGCAAAGCGATGCGCGCCGGCCTGCTGGACTGACCGCATGTGGGGCCCGGCGCAGAGCGCGAGCCCTGCCCTGCGTGCCGCCTGCTGGGTGTACCAGTACTCCTGACGCGCATATTCATGCTCTACACAACGCGGTCGCATCGCTGTATTCTTCGCTGTGTGCAGGAGAGCGGCAATGCGTGACACAAGTCGATTGCGAATGAGGATCTGGATCGCGGTGCTGTTGGCCGGGATCCCCCTGGCCTTCGGGGCAGGACCCTGGCGGATCACCGAGCGGGCGAATCTGTCCAGTTCAGGCGCACAGGACAACGGCGGGGCGGGCTACACAGACATCAGCGCGGATGGCCGGTTTGTCGCCCTCTTGTCCGACGGGAGTAACTTGGTTCCGGGCGACACCAACGGTTTTCGAGATGTCTTTGTGCGCGATCGCAGGACCGGTCAGACGACGCGCGTCAGTGTTGCCTCCAACGGGTCTGAGGCGAATGATAACACCTACTTCCCCCCGAGCCTCAGCGCCGACGGCAGGTTTGTCGCATTCGCCTCAAGGGCCAGCAACCTGGTTCCCGGCGATACCAATGGACAAGAAGACGTGTTTGTCCACGACCGCGCTACGGGACAAACCACGCGCGTCAGCGTGTCCTCCAGCGGCGCACAAGGGAACTCCTCAAGTACTGGAGGGGCCATCAGCGCCGACGGCCGGTTTGTCGCCTTCTTGTCGACGGCAACCAACCTCGTGCCGGGCGACACAAACGGTGCGCAGGACGCCTTCCTGCACGACCGGCTCACTGGCGAGACAACCAGGGTTAGCATCGCTCCGAGCGGCGGACAATTCAATCAGGGCGCATCTTCTGGTGTGAGCATCAGCGGCGACGGTCAAGTCGTCGCCTTCACACAGAATGAGAACAACGACCACATCCTCTATGTCAGGGACCTACAAACAGGCCAGACCGACTTGGTGACCGTTGGGTACAACGGCTTGCCCGTGACTCCGTTTGTTGGTGCAAGCGTGGAAGGAATCAGTGGAGACGGCAGGCTTATCGTCTTCAGTGCGTGGGGTTCCAATCTGGTGCCGGGCGACACGAACAACACCGGCGACGTATTCGTCCACGACCGGCTGACTAGGCAGACCGGCCGCGTCAGCGTGGCTTCTGACGGCTCACAAGGTAACGCGCAGAGCGGCGGCGCTGCCATCAGTGGCGATGGACGCTTCGTCGTATTTGCTTCCTATGCGTCCAACCTGGTGGGCACGTTTCTGCCGCGGCAGACGGGCAGTCCGATCTGTATTCAAGGCTGTGACACGAACAACGGCGCCGACTTTTTTGTCCACAATTTGCAATCCGGCCAGACCACGCTGGTGAGTGAGACCTTAGATGGAAGGCCGCCATTCCCAAATACGCAGCCGTCGATCAATCAGAACGGTCAATACATCGCCTTTGGGGCGGCCGGCGCCAACCTGGTACCGGGAGACACCAACCAGAAGGTAGACATCTTCATTGCGGGACCACCCCGCTTTGTCCAGCCCGGACCGCCCGGAACCAACTTCAGCCCACCCACCGCTCTCAAGCGCGTGGTCAATCCGCCGGCCGGGGGTACCGTCCAGGCCGGAGAAACCATCGACTACCGGATCGAGGTCACCGCCACCAGCCCCGTGAACGTGCCTGTAGTGGTCACCGACATGCCGCTGAATGGCACGGTCACGGTGCTGGGGACCAGCCCCGCCTTCGCCGGATGCACCGGCGCGGCGATCGTCACCACTGGATGCACCGCCCCGAGCATGCCCATCGGCACCGAGTTCATCGCTGTGCATTTCACTGTCGGCCAGAACTGCAAGCCCGCCGGAAACAGCGCCACCGTGAGCTGGGGCGGCACGCCGCTTGCAGTCACCAATCCCATCGACTTCGCCGCCGACACCGCCATCCCCCAATGCGTGCCCTTCCCCTGGCACACCATCGACCGGACCAGCGTCTCCAGTGCCGGCAACCAGGGCGACGACCTCAGCGACAATCCGGCCATCAGCAGGGACGGCCGCTTCGTCACCTTTCGATCCGTCGCCACCAACCTGGTGCCCGGCGACACCAACAACGCCGCCGACATCATCCTGCGCGACCGCAAGCTGCGCCAGACCAGCCGGGTCAGTGTCAGCTCCACCGGCGTCCAGGGCAACTTCGACAGCCTGTTCTCCAGCGTCAACCGCGACGGGACCGTCGTCGCGTTCGATTCCGCGGCCTCTACCCTGGTCCCGAACGATACCGTGTTCTGCGGAGTGCCGAACTGCCAGGACGTGTTCGTGCGCGACGTGCCCGGCGGGCAAACCAGCATGGCGAGCGTCGATCCAAATGGTAACGGCGGCCTGGGCAACAGCGTCTGGCCCAGCCTCAGCGCCGACGGCCGCATGATGTCCTTCGTTTCCGCCGCGGGCAACCTGGCGCCCAACGACACCAACGGAATCGGCGACGTCTTCGTCCGCGACCTGGTGGCCGGCCAGACCACGCGGGTGAGCCTGTCCTCGACCGGCGCCGAGATGAACTCCGCGGCAAAGTTGTGGAGCCAGTCGAAGATCAGCGCAGACGGCCGGTACGTCGCCTTCGCGTCCGATGCCACGACGCTGGTGACCGGCAAGACCAACGGCGTCATGGACATCTTCGTTCACGACCGGCTGACGGCCCAAACCGTGCGGGTGAGCCTGGCCCAAAACGGCGCCCAAGCCAACGGCAACAGCACCAATCTCGGCATCAGCGGCAACGGCCGCTACATCGTGTTTCAGTCGGCGGCCAGTAACCTGGTCCCCGGCGATACCAATGGCCAGGAGGACATTTTCGTCCATGACCGGGACAACGACGGCAACGGGATCTTCGACGAGCCGGGCGGCGTCTGGATCGAACGGGTCAGCTTGGCCACCGGAGGCGTGGAAGGCAACGGACGCAGCCGCGAGCCCAGCATCAGCGATGATGGGCGCTTCGTCGCCTTCCAATCAGACGCCAGTAACCTGGTCCCCAATGACACCAATGGGATCCGGGACGCCTTCGTCCGGGACCGCCAGACTGGGCAGACGCTCAGGGTGACCGCCTGGGACGGTAGCCAGCCCAACAACGTCAGCGTCTTCACCCCGCAGTTGAGCGGCGATGGCTGCTACTTGGCGTACACGTCTCGGTCCACGAATCTGCTGCCCACGCCGCCCGCGGTCCTGCTGGTGCAGGAGGTGTACGTGGCGTCGCGCTGCGAGTGACCCCAGGGGCTGAAGTCTGCGTGGCGGGTTGAAGTTCGCCTTGCGTTGCTTGAGTAGCACACCCAAACTGGCATGTTCATGCTCTACACAGGCGCGCGTCCTTTGGTGTATTCTTCGCAAGCGCGGGGTGCTGGCGGCGCAGCGCCGGCAGGGCCGAACAGGTCATCGAGACCGGGCACAGGTACCCCGCTCCGGTCTGGCCGGCGAGCATCATCAGGGCGGCGCGCCAGAACGCCATGGTGGCGCAGGTGTTCATCGCCAAGGGCGGCGTGGCGCCGCTGCACTGGCACGAGAGCGAGCAATCACCTACATCCTGGAGGGTGCGCTGCGCTTCGAGCTGGAGGACACGCTGGACCTGGACATCTTCTTTTCGCACCGATTTGGCTGACCGGCCGGGATCACTTATCTGCGCTCCGGCGAGGATATGCGGCATGGATCGCTTGCCGACGCGCGCGGCTTCGGTACCTGGCCGCGTTCGGATCTAGCAGGAAGGCAACAGGCAGCCTCCAACCTCGATAAGCAGAACGTGCGGAATTCGAACGGACTCAGCCGGCTCAACCTGGACCGGGCGATTCAGGACCCGCAGCGCGAAGCGGCGGCCCGTTTCGCGCCTGTGCGTGCGGCCTTGCTGCTGGTTTGGCTCCCTACGTCCGCAAACAATCAGCCGGCGGCCTCCGGTTCCGGATTTCATATCCGCCAGCTCACCGTGATACCCAGGCTCAGCGCGGCTCGACCTTGGTCGGTCGCCACGGGCGCCGTCGATGAAGACGGGATTCCCGATCTGGTGGCTGCGTACGGCACAGCGACTGGGGGCTTGATCACGGTCCATCGGGGCCTCGGCATCGGATCCCCCGTCCAGCCTTGTCCGCCCGGGCCCGGCGGCTGGCCCGCAGTCCCTGGAAGCCGCGCTCAGTGGCGCGGGCACTCACATTTGGTACTTACAGTACCCAAAATCGTGGAGCATATTCATGCTCTACCCAGCGGCGAATATTTCCGTTATGCTGCCCCCAATGACCTCCATCACTCGTTCCGCCATTGCGGCGAGTCTTGCCTGAAAACGGAGTAAGCCATGAAAGTACACAATCTCCCCCACCTCACCCAGGACTGGACGCCGCTCAACCCGCAACCGCAGCCGCCCGTGCAGAAGCCCCGCCCGGAGGAATCCTGGCGGCACGCGATGCAGTTCCTGGCGCCCAAACGCGTGGCCACCGGCGACTCGACGCAGGCTCAGGCGCCGGCGGCCGCGCCCGTGTCGCTCTCCGATCTTGGCAACCAGTTCCTCAACCTGGAACGGACCCTTCAGGGATTGTCCGAAGCCACCGCCGTGCTGGCGGCGTTCGCCGGGCTGGATGCAATGATGTCGATGGCGCACAACCTCTCGCTGCCGCCGCAGACCCCCGCTCCAGCGGCGTTCAATCTGCTCGGCGCGGGCGGACAGGCAGAGCAACTCCTGCACGATACGCTTACGGCGTTGCCCGGCCAGCCGGAGATTTCGCAGGCCTTGAGCGAGATCACCCAACTGATCGCCTCGATGCTGGCGGGATTGCAGGGACGGCCCGGGCTCTCCCCGGCCGGATATCCTCCCGGCTCGTTCCGGCTTCCCGCCGCGCCGCAGCCAGACGCCGCCGCCTCGACGCCCAACATCCCGCCCCGCACCACGGGCGCCGGCGAAGCCGGGCGCCAGGAGCGCGCCGAGAAAGCCAAGCAGATCCAGGAGAGCGGAGCTCTTGGCGCCGGAGCATCGCCGAAACCGAAGGAGCCGGCCGTCTCCGAAGCCGAAAAGAAAGCCTACGACGCCGCCATCGCCGGGGCCAACGACGACAAGGCGGTAGCGCTCTCGCGAGATCCCAAGGCCATGGCCGCGGCTTCTCCGGAACAGAAGGCCAGGCTCATCAAGGTGCTGATGGCCGGCCACACCACCGACGAGGAAGACCGCGCCATCGTCCAGATCCTCAAGAGTTGTACCTCGAAAGCCGAGTACGAGAAGGTCGCGGAGCTCGCCGGAGGCAAGAAAGCGATCTCCGATGAGCTGGATGACAAGTCGGCCAAGGGGATGCTCTACGCGGTGGATAGTCAGTGGGCCAAGGCGCAAAAAGCCGCGACGAACACGGTGCTGAATCTACTCTCGGAATGCGACACCGAGGACGAGGCCAAAGAGCTGGCGGCGCAGTTGGGGGCGCTGCAGCTCAAGCACCAGATCCAGGACCGCGAACAACTCCAGCGCCTCGAGGCGCTTGCCAAGCGCTTCCACATGCCCGCCCTCGGTTACGGCCTGCCACCGGAAGTCGTAACCCAGAAGCGCGCCGCCATCAGTCAGGCCGTCAACAAAGAGGACTCCGACCTGGCGACGAAGCTGGCCGAGGACCGCGAAGCGATGAAGGTGGCCTCGCCCTCCGAAAAAGCCCAGCTCATCCGCGAGCTTCAGCGCGGCTGGACCAAGGACCGCCAGGACGTCGCGGTCTTTAAGATCCTCTCCAGTTGTGGCTCCAAGGCCGAGTTCGACGAGGTGATGCAGCTTTCCGGCGGCCGGGAAGTCCTCGGCGACGTGGACCACGCGGAAACCCGCGGAAAGATGAACGAGCTGTTCGGCGCGTGGGGCCGCGCGGACCTCGCCGAGGACAAGACCCGCGCCGCGCAGTTCAAGGACGTGATGGCCGATCCGGTGAAGCAGGCCGCGCTTGCCTCCACGCGTCCTCCGACCGAAGCCGAGCTCAACCAGGTCGGCGGCAATTTCAAAATCGACGCAAAGGACTTGGGCGATCCCGCCATGCGGCAGGCGGATCAGGCTCTGGGCACGGTCCGGAAGAACATCCAAACCAAGGCCTTCGACGTGGATTGGGATCCACAGGCGAAAACCGAGCTGGTGCTGGAGCAGCGCAGGCGGGAAGTCGAGGGCCGGCCGAAGCTCGACTACACCAAGCTGACCGTCGAGGCGGACAAGATCACCAGCGATCCGGATTTCGGCCGCAAGGTCGCGGACTTCCAGCGCCAGTACAATGGCTCCCATCCCCTCGACCAGCTCGATGAAAAGAAAGCCAAAGAGAAGTATGTCGAGATCATGATGGACGGACTGCGCAAGCAGAACGGGCTGTCCGAGCAGACCATGAAGTCGCTGGTGACCCAGCGGATGGGCCAGATCTACACCGAAGGCGCGAGCGAGATGAGCTCGCATCGCGACGTGATCATTCTCCCGCTGAAGAAACAACTGGCCGAGGTCGAAGAGACCAAGGGTCCGAACAGCCCGGAGGCGATCGCGCTGCGGGAGCGGATTGCCAAGGTGGAGAAGACGACCGGCGAGTACGCAAACCACCTGGGCAGCGTTGGCGAAATCCACAAGAACCTGTTCAAGGTGCCGCCGAGCTTCTTTGAGGATTTCGTCTCGGCGTTCAAGGTAATCGGCGACGTCGCCGCGGCGGTGGCCTCGTGCATTCCTGGGGTGGGGCAGGCGGTCGGCGCGGCCTACTTCGGCATCAAGGCGATTGCGGCGGCGGCCAAGGGCGACGTGCTGGGCGTATTCAGCAGCATCGCGAGCGCCATCCCCGGGGTCGGCGGGGCGATCGGCGGGGCGACGGGCGCCGCGTTGAACACCGCCGGAAGATTGGCGCAGACCGGAATCGGCGTGGGCAGCAGCATCGCCGAAGGCAACGTGATGGGTGCGCTGGGCTCCATCGCCGGATTGGGTTCGGGGATGAGCCCCGTGCTCGACTACGCGCAACGAGGCATGCGGCTGGCTGACGGCATCAGCCGGGGCGACATCGGGGCGATCGCCGGGGCGGCGGGCAGCGTGCTGGGTCCCCTGGCGAATAATCCCGCCGTGCAGGGGATTGTCCGGAACCCGGTGGTCCAGGGGATCGCGCAGCAGGCCCAGAACGCGGCGCCGTTCCTCGATGCGATTGCCAAGGGCGACATGGGCCGTGCACTCGGCTCGGTAGCCGGCGGGCTCGGTCCCCTGGCGGCGGGCAGCCCCGAAGCCAAACGGGCGCTGGACTGGATCAACGATGGCTCCCGGCTCATCGACGCGATGCGCTCGGGCGCATACGGCAAGGCGCTCGGCGACTTGGGATCGGGCTTCGAGCGAATGGGCGCGAGTCCGGAGGCCGCCGGGCTCGTCCAGTCTTTCGGGCAGGTGACGGGATTCCTCAATGCGCTCGGATCGAACGACCCGGCGCAACTCGCCCGCGCGCTCGGCGGGCAGGACGGCTTCCTGCGGCAGATCGGCGGTGGCGAGCTTTCGAAAGCCTTCGCCGGCGTTTCCGGCGCCGCCAATCAATTGCTCGGCTCTCCGCAGTTTCACACCGCCACGGACCTGGCGCGCTCGGGCTCGAGATTCCTGGGCATGCTGGGCGCGGGTGATCCCGTCAAACTGCTGGAAGGCGCCATCCGGCCCGGTGATCCCCTCGCCGCGGCCACGCGGGAGCTGACCGGAATGCTCGCGCCGGCGGCGCCGCTTATCCAGTCGATGGCGCGCGGCGACTATCAGCGCTCGATCGAGCAACTGCGCCAGCACCCGCTGACCAGCGAAGTCGCGGATCAGCTCGCCCTCCTCGGACCTTTTGCGGACCTGGCGCAACCGCAGTGGTTGGACTCAACGGAGGCCAATCTGCGGCAACTCGCCCAGTTGGACACGCAGCTCCGCCCGCTTTTGGATCTCGAGAAGTCCATCCAGCAGCTTCAGCAGCGCTTCGGAGACGACGTCGACGGGATAGCACAGCATTTGCTCGCCCGTTCCGGCTTTACAGGGCTACCTGAGCCTACCTCCGCACGTACGGAAGACGTGCGGTGGAAGTCGCCGCGCATTTACGTCTAAGCGCCTGTCTTTGGGTGATGCGCAACTAGCTAGGCCGGCGCCGGGCGGATTAGCGATCGCTGTTCGAGCGTTTCAGAGCCGCGACCGTGAGGGAGCGGTGTTGATCGGCGCCTGCGACTCGAGGAACCGCTCCGTGACCGTCGCGGCTCGGCAACAGCCGCCCCTGAGGCCCGTAAGCAAGGCATTCGGATAGCTGCACGCGGCCGCCCGCGCGCTGAAGTATATTTGTAGGCGGCCAGGAGAGCATCCATGCGAAAACAGTCCATCTCACGGCGCGGCATGCTGGTGGGCGCCGGCGGTCTGGCGGGCTTGCCCGCGGTTCCGGCGGCGGCCGCCGGCCGAAGCGAGCGCCTGCAAATCACCGGGGTCGACCTGTTCAAGGTGGTGGTTCCGATGCAGCCCGACATCGTCAGCAGCCCCGAGCTGGGCCCCGACGCGCTGACCGAGTTTCCCGGCATCCCCAAGTTCATGGTGAAGATCCACACCGACTCGGGCCTGTCGGGCGTGGGCGAGACTTCCCGCGGGCTGGACGACGCCCAGGTGCGGCGCAGCGCGGACTACCTGCGAGGGAAGAACATCTTCGACCTGAACCTGTCGCGGCTGGAGTTGCCGGGCCGCGGCGCCTACGCGGGCTTCGAGATCGCCCTGTATGACGCCGTGGGCAAGGCCATCGGATGGCCGGTCTACAAGCTGCTGGGCGGGCTGGCGCGGCGGAAGGTGCTGGTCAACTATTGGTGCGGCCGCAAGAACCCCGCGGACATGAAGCGCGTGGCGGAGCGCGCCGTGAAAGGCCGCTTCCAGGGGATCAAGGTGAAAGGCCGCCCGGGCGATCCGGTCGTGAAGGCCGTGGAAGCCATCGCGGCGGTTTCACCGGCGCTCAAAGTAACGGTCGACTTCAACGCTCACCATCGGACGGTCGAGGAATTTCTGCCCATCGGCAAGGGGCTGGACGCGGTGGGCAACATGCTGGTCATCGAAGACCCGATCGTGAAGAGCGACCTGCCAGGCTACCGCGAACTGCGGCGGCAGTTGAAGACCCCGCTGGCGCTGCACCTCGGGGATCCCCGGGCGATGATCCAAGCCATCCGGGCCGAAGCCTGCACTATCTTCAATACCGGTCCCAGCCCGAGCCTGGCGAGTTTCGTATCCAACTGCTATCTGGCGGGCGCGGCCGGCATGCCGGTGTGGCACGGATCGGGGCATGAGTTAGGGGTGCTGGACGCGGCCATGCTGCACTCGGCCGCCGCGTCGGCCAACTGCACCCTCCCCAGCGATATTCTCAGTTACCAGCGCGTGGACGATCTGATCGTTCAGCCCATCGAGATTCGCGACAGCTACGCGATTGTTCCGGACCACCCCGGCCTGGGCGTGGAGCTCGACGAGGAGGCCTGCCGCCGCTACAGGGCTTAGAACTCGGTCTCCGCTTCGCGCCGCAGGCCCGCCTCATCGAGCACCGTGATCTCCCGCCGGTTGACTTCGAGCAGGCCCTCGGCCTGGAAGCGGCTGAGATTTCGGGAGACCACTTCGCGCACCGTCCCCAGATTCAGGGCGATCTCCTGATGGGTCGCGGGCAGAAGGAACGTCGCGCCGCCCGCCTTTCCGGCCCAGTCGAGCAGCGACTGGGCGAGTCGCTGCCGCACGCTGCCGAAGGTCACGCTCTCGATCATCCCCACCAGTATCCGCAGCCGCCGTCCCACCACGGCCAGCGCCTTGATCGGCACCGCCGGGTGAGCCAGACACAGGCGCTGGAAATCCCGCTTGTGGATGAACAACGCCCAGACATCGTCGAGCGCCGCCACCGACGCCGGAAACGGGCCGCCGTCAAACAGCGGGATCTCGGCCACGGTCGAAGGCGCCGGCTCCACCGCCAGCGTGATCTGGCGTCCCGAGGGCGAAGTCTTGAAGATCTTCACCGATCCCGTACCGATGATGTACATGCCCTCGCAAGGCTCTCCCTCGGCAAACAGCAGCTCACCGGGAGCGTAGGAGCGTTCGATGGTGTTCTGCGCGACGGCCTCCACCTCGGCCGGCGCCAGTCCCGAGAACAGGCGGATCCGGGACAGCAGTTCCTGTTTCTTCACCAGCATAAGGAGTATGGTGCCCGGGGTGGGACTTGAACCCACACGGTGGTTGCCCACCAAAGGATTTTAAGTCCTTTGCGTCTGCCGATTTCGCCACCCGGGCGGGCGGCTCGCTTCTTTCAGTGTAGCCCATTGACTCTCGGTCCAAGTCAGTATATATATTACTTAGTACAGAATGAAGAGACCCGCGAATGCCGAAAGCTTCTTGCCGCTGAAGCCGCATTGGCTTCACGTCCTGCTGTCGCTGGCCGGCCAGGAGCAGCATGGTTACGGGATCATGCAGGAGGTCCTGGAGCGGACTGGCGGCAAGGTGCGGCTCTGGCCGGCTACGCTGTACGGCACGCTCAAGCGCCTCATCGAGGCGGACCTCATCGAGGAATCCAACCAGCGCCCCTCGCCCGAGCTGGACGACGCCCGGCGCCGTTATTACCGGCTCACTAAACTCGGTCGGCGCGTGCTGGCGGCCGAGAGCGCCAGGCTGGAGGACCTGGTTCGGATCATCTATGCCAAGCGGGGCATTCCGGAGAGGAAGGCGGAGTCGTGAAATGGGGATCTTAGAAATCCAGCGCCTGACGAAACGGTTTAACGGCCTCCCCGCGGTCGACGACGTGAGCTTCGCCATCCGGCCCGGAGAGATCCTGGGCTACGTCGGGCCCAATGGCGCCGGCAAGAGCACCACGGTCAAGATGATTATTGGTTTGCTCGAACCCAGCGAAGGCCGGATTGTGTACGACGGCCGCAGCGTCCTCGACGATCTGCCCGGCTTCCAGCGCCGCCTGGGCTACGTGCCCGAGGAGCCCAATCTGTACCCGTTCCTGTCCGGCCGCGAGTATCTGCAACTGGCCGGGCGCCTGCGAGGAATCTCTCGCGCGGCGCTGGACCGCAAGATCGAGGGATTCCTGACCCTGTTCTCGCTGTGGGACGACCGGGACTGCCCCGTCTCCTCCTATTCCAAAGGCATGCGGCAGAAGATCCTGATCTCGGCCGCGCTGCTCGACAATCCCGATGTCTTGATCCTGGACGAGCCGCTGTCCGGTCTGGACGCGAGCACGATGATCGCCGTACGCGAGCTGCTCCAGGGTCTCGCCGCGCAAGGCCGGACCATTCTCTACAGCTCCCACGTGCTCGACGTGATGGAGAAGGTGTGCGCGCGCGTGCTGATCCTTCGGAAGGGGCGCGTCTTGGCCTACGATTCGATCGAGCATCTGCGCGCCTCCCTGGACCAACCCTCGCTGGAAGGCGTCTTCACCCGGGTCACCCAGGAGGAAGGCAAGCAGGATCTCGCGGGCCGCATCCTCGAGGCGATGCGGCGATGAGCCGGCTCGAGGAGACGCACGGAACCAAGTTCGAGCTGGTCCGCCATTTCCTGGCGCGGATGTTTGATAGCGAGATGTTCTCCACCCGCGGCCAGGGCTGGACCGTCGGCGTCAGCGCCCTTGCCCTGGCGCTCCCGGCCGGAATGCTGCTGCTCGATCCGCCTTATTTCCACCGCCCCATCGCTCAAGACCCCGATACCCTTCGCGCGGTGGCGATTGCCGGCCAATTGGCGATGCTCACGTTCGTCTACTCGGTCACCGGTATTCTCGCGCTGCTGGCCTGGCAATCGCTCTTCCCCAGCCGGCGCGATTACCTCGCCCTGGCGGGACTGCCGGTGCGATCGCGGCAGATCTTCGCCGCGCGCTTTGCTTCGGTGCTGCTGCTGGCCGGCGGGATCACCCTGGCGATGAGTCTCCTGCCCACCGTGATGGCGCCCCACCAGTTCACCGCAAGATGGGAGGCAGGTCCGCCGCCGCTCACCCAGGCGGCCGCCCGCGCGGCATCCTCCACACTGGGGTGCCTGTTTGTCTTCTTTGCGATCGTCGCCGTTCAGGGGATCCTGATCAACACTCTGCCGGCGCGGTGGTTCGCGCGCTTGTCCTCCTGGGTGCAGGGGGCGCTGGTGGCGGTGTGCTTTCTGGCCGGCCTGTACAGTTGGTTCATCGTGGACTGGCGGCAGGAAGCCATTGCCAGGCTGCCGGATTTTGCCGCCTGGGCTCCGCCGGTCTGGTTTCTCGGCCTGCATCAAGCCATCCTTGGAGACGGCGATCCGTTCTTTGGCGCTATGGCCGCGCGGGCTCTCGGAGCGGCGGCGGGGGCGGTGGCCGTCGCCGCGCTGCTGTACGTCCTCGCCTACAGCCGCTACCGGAAGCTGCTGCTGGAGAGCCCGGACACGATTCCGCAGCGGCGCATGTGGCAGTGGAGCCCCCTCCGGCTGCTCGCGCGCAACCCGCGCCAGGAGGCCATCCTGCAATTCATGGCCATGGTTCTCTCGCGCAGCCGCCCGCACCGGTTGGTCTGGATGGCGTACCTGGCAGCGGGCCTGGCCCTCATGATCAACAGCGTCCTACTCGCGGGCGTGGCCAGAGGATGGTCCGGCGGATGGCGGGATCTCTTGCGGTTCGTGGTGTTGTACTGGCCGGTCGGCCTCTCGTTCATCGTTCTGGCCGGAGTGCGCCACGCGTTTCTGATGCCGGCGGAATGGCCGGCGAACTGGTTGTTCCGGATCGCGGAAAGCCACGGGCGGCGGGAGTGGATGTCCGCAGTGGAGCGCTTTGTGATGGCTTGCGTCGTGGCTCCGCTTCACCTGATTCCCTTGCCCATAGCCGCGGCCGTGCTGGGTTGGCCGGTCGCCGCCCGCATGACCGCGCTCCAGGTGCTGGCCTCCCTCTCGGCATTCGAAATCCTCTTCTACAGTTGGCAACAGCTTCCGTTTGCCTGCTCGTATGTGCCCGGGAAACGGCCGATGGCGGCGCTGGCCGGGTCCTGGATTGCCGTCCTGACCATCGTGGCGCCGCTGCTGTCGCGGATCGTCGCCGCCATGAGTCAGCTCCTGGAGGTGTTTCTGTTTTTCCTGGCGATCTTCGGCGCCTTGTGGCTGTGGCTGCGCCGCCTGCGGCGCGAAGGGTGGGGCGAGGCCAGGCTGATTTACGAAGACCGCCACGGCGCCGTGACCGACCTCGGTATCAAGGACCTGACCTACCGCGGAGGAGGATTCCAGGTCCAGACGCCCGCGGCGCCGGAGCCGGCGCCCAACCCAACCGGCGGGCCGGTCGCGATCAGCCTCCGGTTGTACCGCTCGCTCGCCCGCGCGTTCCCGCAGGAATTCAGGAACGCCTACGGAGGGGAGCTGGTGCAGGCCACCGAGGACTCCATCGATTCCATCTGGCGGCGTTATGGCCGCTTCGGATTGGCGCGCCTGCTCACGGACATCGCCTTCCGCATTCCCGCCGAACATCTTGCAGAGCTCGGACAGGATGTCCGTTACGGCTTGCGGATGCTGGCCGGATCGCCGGGCTTCACGGCCGTCGCGCTGGTCTCGATCAGTCTGGGTATCTGCGCCGGGACATCGGCCTTCAGCTTCATGAACGGGACGATCCTGCGCAATGTCCCTGGCGTGCGAAAGCCGGCCGAGTTGGTGGCGCTGCGGGCGCCGGCATCGTATCCCCACTACAAGCGCTATCGCGAGCGCAGCGACCTGTTCTCTTCCACGCTGGCCTACGCGCCGGTTCCGTTCGCCGTTTCCTTTGACGGACGCACGGAACGGACTTGGGGACACCTGGTCACGCCCTCCTATTTCTCCACCCTGGGTGTGCGTCCGGCGCTGGGCCGAGCATTCGACGACGAGGAGGAGAGACCCGGCCGGGAGTTGAATGCCGTCGCCAGCTACCGTTACTGGCAGGACCATCTTGGATCGGACCCCTCCGTGATCGGAAAGATCCTCCGCATCAACGGGCGCCCGTGCACGCTGATCGGCGTTGGGCCGAAGGAGTTCATGGGCGCATCCCCGCTGATCTTTGCCGCGGACCTGTGGCTGCCGCTCTCCGATGACGCGCGCGTCGCGCCGGAGCTGGCGGGCAACGCGCTGGAGAGGCGCAGCGCAGCCATCTTCCAGGTGGTGGGGCGCTTGCGGCCGGGCGTCACCGTGGCCCGGGCGGAAGCCGCGCTCGATACCATCGCTCGTCAACTGGAGCAGGAGGACGGCGACCCGTACAGAAACCAGAAGGGCCGCCGCGTGTCGCTGGTGACCGGAGGCCGAATGGTGCCCTTCCGGTCCGCGAACCTGCCGATGCTGGTCGCTTCCCCGATCGTGCTGGTCGGCCTGATGCTGCTGATCGCCTGCTCCAACGTCGCCAATATGATGCTGGCCCGGGCCGCCGTCCGGCGACGGGAGATCGCGGTTCGCCTGGCGCTGGGCGCCAGCCGCTTCCGGCTGATCCGCCAGTTGCTGACCGAAAGCATGCTGGTGGCGGCCGGCGCCGGGGTGCTGGGACTCCTGCTCACCGCGTGGCTGATGCGTCTGGTTTCGCAGCCCGATGTCCTTCGCTTTGCGGTCCGCGCGCCCTACCCGGCGCCGGTGAACTCCAGCATGGCGCCCGACGGGAGAGTCCTGTTGTTCACGCTGGGCCTGGCCGTATTTACGGGCCTGGCCTTTGGCCTCGCGCCCGCGCTCCAGGCCGTACGAACCGATCTGAGCCCGGCCCTGAAGGACGGCGGCGGCGTCTGGCTGCGCAGGTACGGGCGCTTGAGCCTGCGCAACCTGCTGGTCGTGTCCCAGGTGGCTGCCTCGCTCACGCTGCTGCTTCTCACCGGAATCCTGGCGCTCGGATACGCGCGGACCACGGGCATCGAAGTCGGATTCGATCCCAGAAACCTCTACCTGGTCTCTGTCGATCCCGTGCGCGACGGATATTCGGGCGCGCAGGCCGCGGCTTTCCTCCAGAACCTGCTCGAGCACGTCAAGAGAATGCCTTCCGTGACCGCCGCCAGCCTGACGGATACCGCCCCGATGCGGACGCTACCCCCGCCAGTGACCTTTTCCACCGCCGGAGCGATCGGGAGCGCCGACAAATTCGTCGTAGGGAAGGACTACTTCGACACGGTCGGTATTCCGATCCTGCTCGGCCGGGGACTCCGCCGGGAGGACGAAGCGGGCGAGGCGGCCCCGGTCATCGTCAGCGAAAGGCTGATGCGCGACTTCTGGAAGGGAGAGAACCCGCTGGGCCGCCGGATTGAGATCGGACGCGGGATGTTTCAAGTGGTGGGTGTGGCCCGGAATACGAAGATGTATTTCACGCCGGAGGAGGCGCGGCCCGCCATCTACTTCCCGCTGCGGGCGGAGAATTATGCCCGCCCTTCCTTCACGGGCGTCTGCCTGCTCGTGCGCTCAGCGCCCGGCGTCGACGCCGTCGCCCTGGTGCGGCGCGAGATCTTGAGCCTAGCCTCCGATGTCACCCCGCTCAGCGCTTTCAGCATGCCGGAGCTGATCGGCCGGATGATGTTCGTGCGAGATCGGCATCCGCATGGCGCTGGGCGCTCAGCGCAGCGACGTGCTCGGGCTGGTGATGAAGGAAGGCGCAGTCCTGGTGACGGCCGGCACGCTGCTTGGGCTGGCCGGCGCCTGGGCCGGCACACGCCTGTTGTCCGGGCTCATCGCCACGCTGGCCCAAAGCACCCGCGCCACCGCCTCCGACCCGGCGCTGCTGGTGGGGGCCCCGTTGTTGTCGGCGGCCCTGGCTTTGGCGGCCTGCTACCTGCCCGCCCGTAACTCCACGCGCATCGACCCGGTCATTGCCTTGCGCCAGGAGTGAACCACCCCGATCTTCGGGTGCTATCCTTGTGAGGCGAAAGGGAGGCCACCCCATGGACACCCGACGAGGATTTCTGGCGCTGCCGCTGGCCGCGGGCGCGGCCGCCGCGGCCACGCGCCCGGCGATCGACGAATACGATCCCGCCAACATCAAGCTGGCCCATCGCCTGAGCTCCGACATCAGCGACGACGATCTGCTCTTTCTCAAGCAGATCGGAATGCGCTGGGCGCGGGTCGAATTCGGAGCCCGCGACCCCGATCTCGACTACCTCGCCCGCACGCAGAAGCGGTACGCGCGTTTCGGTCTCCAGATCCTCTCCGGCGTGCACTACGCCTATCGCTCGCTGAAGGTCCAACTGGGCCAGCCGGGGCGCGACCGGGAGATCGAAACCTATCGCACGTTCCTGCGCAACTTGGGCAAGCTGGGGATCCCGGTGTCGAACTACGACTTCCATCCCGCCAACACCTACACCACGGCCATGGTGGAGCGGCGCGGCTACACCGCGCGCGAGTTCAACCTGGCGGATTTCCGCGCGAAAGTCGAGAAGCCGGCCTTTGACCGGGAGTACCCGGCGGAAGAGATCTGGGACCACTACACCTATTTCACCAAGGCCGTGCTGCCGGCGGCCCAGGAGGCCAATGTCAAGCTGGCGCTCCATCCGGACGATCCGCCGCTGGCCAGGATGAACGGCGTGGCCAAGATCTTCACTCACTACGACGGTTACCACCGCGCCGAGCAGATCGCCGGCGGAAGCCGCCACTGGGGCCTCACTTTCTGCATCGGCACCTGGTCGGAAGGCGGCGCGCAAATGGGCAAGGACGTCTTCGAGATGATCCGCGACTTCGGCGGCCGGGGCAAGATCGTCGACGTGCATTTCCGGAATGTCAGCGGACCCCTGCCGCATTTCGTCGAGACCTTCCCCGACGACGGCTACATGGACATGTACCAGGTGATGAAGGCCCTGCGCCAGGTGCGCTTCAACGGCTCGGCCGTGCCCGACCACGTCCCGCAACTGGCGGGCGACACCGGGATTCGGCGCGCCGGCACGGCCTACTGCATCGCCTGCATGCGGGCGATGCTGCGCCGCGCGAACGAAGAGGTGGGGTAGGCGATAATGGAAGCGTGACCGTTTCCCTGCGAAGGTACGGGCTGTGGCTGCTTCCCCCCTTGGCCCTTCTGGCGGCCTGTATTCTGTGGACCACCCTGCGGGCGCAGCAACAGCCCGTGGTGATCACGCTCAATCCTTCCATCCGGTATCAGACCATCACCGGCGGCTGGGAAACCACGGATTTTGCCGCGCAAGGCGACAAGGGGGAAAACCCGGCCTTCCCCTTGTTCAAGGACGCCCTGTTCGATCAGGCCGTCAACGATCTGGGTCTCAACCGGGTGCGGCTGGAAATCCGGGCCAGCACCGAAAACACGCGCGCCTACTGGGACGAGTTCCGCCGGGGCACTCTGGATGCGGCCACCTGGCGATGCGTTCGCTACTCGACGGTCAACGACAACAATGACCCCATGGTCCTCAACCCGAGCGGCTTCCACTTCGAGGAAATGGACTTCAAGGTCGACCAGATCGTCCTCCCGCTCAAGCAGCGCGTGGAGGCGCGCGGCGGCAAGCTGTGGGTGAATGTCTGCTACGTGGCGTTCACCTCCCAGATGCAGGGCGCCGGATGCCCGGCCGGCCTCTCGAATCATCTGGGCGGCACTCCGGACGAATACGCCGAATTCGTGTTGGCCGCCTACCGCCATCTGGAGAGCAAGTACGGCTTCGCACCCGACTCCTGGGAAGTGATCCTGGAGCCCGACAACACGCCGGAATGGCGCGGGACCCAGATCGGGCGCGCCATCGCCGCCGCCGGGCGCCGCCTGCAGGCCGCCGGATTCGTCCCGCGATTCGTGGCGCCTTCCGACACCAGCATGACCAATGCCTGGATGTATTTCGACGATATGATCCAGGTTCCAGGCGTGCAACCGTACGTGTTCGAGATCGCCTACCATCGCTACGCAGGCTCCTCGCTGGACGCCTTGGGACGAATCCGGGACCGGTCGGTCAACTACGGCGTGGGCGCCGCCATGCTGGAGCACATCGGCAGCGGCTTTGACGATCTGCATCAGGATCTGACCCTGGGGCGCAACACGAGCTGGTCGCAGTTCACGCTGGCCGCCATGGGGCTGAGCGGCGACGACGGAGGCGCTTACTACCGGATCGACGACAGTAATCCGCAAAGCCCGCGCGTCGTGCCGGGCGCGCGCACCCGCTTTCTGCGCCAGTACTTCCGGTTTATTCGTCCCGGAGCGGTCCGGATGGAGGCTTCGACCTCCAACGCCGGTTTCGATCCCGTGGCGTTTGTCAACCGGGACGGCAGGCAGGTGGTCGTTGTGAAGGCCTCCCAAGGGGGATCGTTTTCGATCGCCGGACTGCCCGCGGGCGCTTATGGCCTCAAGTACACCACCGCCGCGCAGTCTGACGTAGACCAGCCGGACGTAGTGGTGCAGGCCGGCCAGGCGCTGTCCGCCAGTATCCCGGCGGCGGGAGTCCTCACCGTGTATGGAAAGGATGCCGCCGGCCAGGTTCCCACCGTCGCCGTATTGGTGAACGCCGCCAGCCAGGCGGCTGGGGCGGTGGCTCCGGGAGAACTCGTCACGCTGTATGGAGGGGGTTTGGGCCCGGCAACGCCGGTTGAAATGCAGCTTGGAGCCGGCGGCCTGGTCGCCTCCAGCCTGGCCGGAACTTCGGTTTTGTTCGACGGCGTGCCGGCGCCCATGCTGTACGTACGGGACGGCCAGATCAACGCGGTAGTCCCCTACGCGGTCGCGGGCCGGACCAGCACCAGAATGCAGGTGTCACGCATGGGACAGCTCTCGGCGGCCCTATCGCTTCCGGTGGCGGACGCGAGCCCGGCCTTGTTCACCCTCGACAACTCGGGTCGCGGTCCGGGCGCGATTTTGAACCAGGATGGCTCCATCAATTCCGACCAGAATCAGGCCACCAACGGATCGGTGGTGGTGCTCTACGCGACCGGGGAAGGCCAGACCCAGCCCACCGGCATCGACGGCTGGATCGACCCAGGAGCCGCCCGCCGCCCGAACCTGATAGTTTCGGCCCGTGTGGGCGGTATCCCCGCCGAAGTGGTGTACGCGGGAAACGCCCCGTTCTTGGTCGCCGGAGTGATGCAAGTCAACATCAACCTCCCTCCCAGCGCGCCTACAGGCCAAGCGATTCCAGTAGACCTGACGGTGGGCGGCTTCACCAGCCCCGCCGGAGTCACCCTGGCCATCCGCTAACGCTAACCTCACCTGACACCTGACACCTGACACCTGACACCTGACACCTGACACCTGGCACCTGACACCTGGCACCTGACACCTGACACCTGACACCTGACACCTGACACCTGACACCTGACACCTGACACCTGGCACCCGACACCCGGCACCTGCTATCTTCAAGAAGCCCTCGGAGGCCGCTTCCCGTCAGAACAGAAACCCATTGGACGCCGGGTGCGTCCCAAGCGGTGTATGGGTACCTTGACGGCGGTTCTTCCGATTCCGGCGCTGAAGAGGCGAATGGACTACGAGAACACCCAGGAAGGCACCCTGGTCCACCGGGCGCAGGCGGGGGAGGAGGCCGCGTTCCGCGAGATCGTGGAACGCTACCAGACCAAAGTGTTCTCCATCATCCATGGCATCGTGCGGCAGCGGAACGATGTCGAGGACATCGCCCAACAGGTCTTTGCCAAGGTATACTTTTCGCTGCGCAAGTTCGATTTTCGCAGTTCGCTGATCACCTGGGTTTACAAGATCACGGTGAATGAATGCTACGACTACCTGCGCAAGAGGAAGGTCCGCAAGTTGGTCTACGAGAGCGACTTAAGCGAAGACGAGGTGCGCCGGACCGAAAACAGCGAGCCGGCTATCGACCACCGGCCCTTGGCCGACTCGAATCTGGCGCGTCAGGATTATGTGACCAAGCTGCTGAGCAAGGTCTCCGAAGAGGAGCGCACGCTGCTGATGCTGAAAGAAGTGGAAGGTCACTCCGTGGAGGAGCTGGCCGGGATGACCGGGATGAATGAGAATACCATCAAGGTCAAACTTTTCCGCGCCCGGCAAAAGCTCCTCAAGGCGGCCCAGCGGCTGGACCGGGCTCCGGGCGCGGTTTAGGGCGTTTTGGATCCGGGGAAGGTTTGGCATAAGATGGAGGGTTGCAAACTCCCGAAGTGGCCGGCAAGAGACGAGCCGCGGGGAGTAGCCGCCGGTAGGCGTTTCGATGAGGGAAGAAGATCATGCACCAGGTAATTCAGGACAATCTGGAAGAGTATCTGGCTGGTTCGCTGAGGGCTGAGGACCAGCGGCAGGTCGAGTCCCATCTGGAAGGGTGCGCGGACTGCCGCCGGGACCTTGCGTCCATGCGCGAGATGTCCGGGTGGCTGCAGTCGCTGCGTGGGGAGCAGGCGCCGGAGCCGGCCTCGGGATTCTACGCTCGCGTCTCGCGCCGCATCGCGGCCGTCGAGGAGGAGAGCAGCCGCTCGATCTGGGCCGCGTTATTGGAACCGGCCTTCGCGCGGCGCGTCGCCTTCGCATCGTTGCTGCTTCTGGCCAGCCTGGGCAGCTTCCTGGTTTCCCGCGAGTCGGACTACAGCCAGGGACCGACGCCCGAGCTGGTGCTGGCGGTGGAAAACGAAGCGCCCAGTTCGCTGGACTCCCGCGACCACATGCTGGCGACGCTGGTCAGCTACCACAAGTAGATTCCGCGATGACGCCCTCCCCCAGAATGGCTTGGCCCGCCTCGCGGTGGAGTTGCATCTCGACGGTCGCGCTGGTATTCCTCACCGGGGCCGTGGCCGGGGCGGTGGTTTTGAATCTGGGAGGCCACAAGTGGATGCACCAGTCCACTCCCTTTTGGACCGAGGCCGGCAAGGAGATCTCGCTGCAGAGGTGGAAGCGCGAGCTCGATCTGACGCCCGATCAGGCGCGCGAGCTGGAGACCATCCTGGACGACTTCGGCCTCTACTACCGCAACGTCGTCAGCGAGATCAAGCCCCGGATTCTGAAGATCCTCAACGACGAGCAAAAGCAAAGGTTCACCCGCCTGGTGGGCGAGGCCCAGCACAAGACCAGCCCCTGAAGTCCTCCGGCTTTGCGCCGCGCGCGCCTGGTGCTGCTAATCTAGAGATGAATGAAAATTGAAGTCCTGCTGACGGAGACCGAGATCTGTCAGGAGTTCTCCGAAGCTCTGGAGGCGCGGGATCTACCTGAGAAGTTCTTCTACTGGTCCCCGTTGTCGGTGGACGCGTGGCTGGCGGTGTCGCGCGACGTGGCCTACGAGAGCCACTTGCATTCCTGGAACCTTCTGGTCGGCGACATCGAAAAGATCGCCGGGCGCTACGAGTCCGCGGTGGCCGTGGTGAGCCTGGGCGCGGGAGACGGCGGCAAGGACGTGCTGCTGCTCAAGGCGCTGGACAAGGCCAGTCTGGACGTCGAGTACTTTCCGGTGGATGCCAGTCAGGCGCTCCTGGAGCTGGCCTGCGCGGCCGCTGAGGATGCCGAAATCGACACCCTGGGGATGAAGGCCGATATCTCCAGTCCCATGCACCTGTTGCTGGCCTCCGACGCCTCCGAGCAGCCCAAACTGTTCCTGCTGACCGGCAGCACGCTGGGCGGACTGGATCCGCTGGACCAGGTGCGCCACATCGCTCACTGCATGCATGAGAAGGATTGCCTGATCGTCGACGCCGAGATCCAGGACGGCAGCGCCCTGCCCTCGCGCGACAACCCGCCGGGCCGCCGCTTCGCCTTCTCCCCGCTGGCCAGCCTCGGGCTCACTCGCGAGGATGGAGACGTGCGCTTCGAATTGAAGCGCGACGACCGGCATGAGGGTCTGCATCTGATCACGCGACACTTCCACGCCGCGCGCGATCTCAACATCGCGGCGCCGCAGCGCGAGATCATGCTCCAGCGCGGCGAGCGGGTCAGCCTGAATTTCAACTACACCTATTCGCCGGACGCCTTCCGCTGGCTGCTCACCACGCACGGACGCCTCCAGATTTTGGAAGAGGTCTCCAGCCCGGACGGCCGGTTCATGACCGCGCTCTGTTCGCGCTAGTTACTGCCCGGCGCCGGATCCGGCCGCTTCCCGATCGGCGGCGCGGGGCGCCTGGTACTTGCGCACGAAGGACCCGTAGCCGGCGGCCTTCAACTGGGCCTGCGTGACGCTGATCTGGGACTCCTTCAGGGGCCCCACCAGCACACGGTACAGCGTCTCATCCGGTCCTGGGCCGACCACGGCGGGAAACCCTTCCCGGGAGAGGAATTCCACGAATACTTCGGCGATTCCCCGGTCCACCGCGGCCAGTTGCAGGTAGGTCTGGCCCGCGATCAGGCGTGAGCCGCGCGACGCGGGTGCGGGCGCCTCGGTTGGCGGAGCCGGCAGCGGGGGCGGGGTCAGGATCAACTTGGGTTGCACCACCAGGGCCGGGACAGGCTCCAGTGTCATGGAGTTCCCCGCAAAATACGCAGTGGCCGAGATCAGGGCCAGCAGCGCACCAGCCAGCAGCATCACCACCACCATCTGCCGGCGTTCCAGGCTCAGCTCGAAGCCGCGTGGCTTGGATGTTAGCGCTGAGTAATCTTGCATACGACTGTCCTACTAATCGGCGCTTTGGGCGGGAAAAGTCTAGGTAGAACACACTAGCCTTCCAGCTAAACTTTTCCCCCGGCTAGGCCGATCATCTGACATCGGATGACCGCGCCGCTCGAAACCCGCCTGGACTTTCTCCGCCGCGCGCAGAATGCGGATGGCGGTTGGGGGTACTTCCCACACAAGCAGTCCTGGATGGAGCCGTCGGCCTATGCCATGCTGGCGCTGCACGCCGATCCGGCCGCGAAGCCGGCCTGGGAGCGCGCCTGGACCTGGATGCGCGGGCTCCAGTTGCCGGACGGAAGCTGGGCGGCGGCGGCGGCGGTGCGCGAGCCGCACTGGACCACGGCGCTGGCCGTGATCCTGCACGTCACGGCGAAAGTCCATGATCAGGCCTTCGTCCGGGGCGTGGAATGGCTGCTGGGTGTGGCCGGCAAGGAAAACGGGCTGCTGTTTCGCGTGGTCCAGAAGCTGCGGCCGGGGATCGTGGAGCTGGATTCGAGCGTGAAAGCGTGGCCCTGGCGGCTGGGGGGCTCTTCCTGGATCGAACCTACGGCGCACGCGCTGGTGGCTCTGAAGAGATCCGCGGCTGCCGCCGGCCAAGCGAGGGTACGGGAGCGGGTGGCCCAGGGAGAACGCATGATTCTCGACCGGAAGTGCATCGACGGCGGGTGGAATTACGGCAACCGTAAGGTGCTGGGGCACGATCTGCCGTCTTACCCGGAAACCACCGCGCTGGCGCTCTACGGTCTGCAAGGGAGCCGTGACGCGGGTCTGAGTTCGCCCCTGGAGACGGCCCGGCGGATGTGGAGCCAGACCCGGTCGCCGCTGGCCAAGGCCTGGCTGGCGATCGCGCTGCGCGGTCATGCGGTGGCCGTGCCGGAAGCCGAAACGACGGCCGGCGACGACATCCTGCTGGCGGCGCTGGAGGTCATCGCGGCCACGGGAGCGCTGTCATGAACCGGCGTCAATTCCTGTGTGCGGCCGGCGCCGGAGCGATTCACGCCGGCTGCGGCAGGCAGCGCGAGAAATCCCCGGTGGCGATCCTGAAGGCCGCCTCCTACTCGGCCGGCCTGGCCGGCCAGCTCCGGCGCGGCGCCGAGCTGCTGAACTTGGAGGCCAAGGGGAAGCGCGTACTGCTCAAGCCCAACCTTGTCGAGTTCGACTCGTCGACCGCGATCAACACCCACGTGTCGTTGATCGCCGCGGCGGTGGAGCTTTTTCGTCACCTGGGAGCGGCCCAGATCCGGATCGGCGAAGGGCCGGGGCACCGCCGCGACACACTCTACCTGGCCGAGGAGGCCGGCTACCGGAAGGAAGTGGAACGGTTCGACTCCCTGTTCGTGGACCTCAATCGCGACGATGTGTCGGCGGCGGGCCCCTTCGGAGACACCGCCCAGATCTATCTGCCCCATGCCGCACTCGAAGCCGACCTGGTGGTCTCGCTGGCCAAGATGAAGACCCACCATTGGGCCTGCGCCACCCTGTCGATGAAGAACTACTTCGGACTGGTGCCCGGGGCGGTCTATGGGTGGCCCAAGAACCACCTGCATCAGATCGGGATCGACCGCTCGATTGCCGAGCTCCACCGGTTGTTTCCCCGCAGCTTTGCCATCGTCGACGGGGTGGTGGGGATGGAAGGCAACGGACCCATCCAGGGCACGCCCAAGGCGGCGGGCGTGGTGGTGATGGGCGCCGATCTGGTGGCCGTCGACGCCACCTGCTGCCGTATCATGGGGATCGATCCGCGCCACTTGGGCTATCTGAAGCTGAGCGCCGGCCGGGGAAACCTGGACGCCGACCGGATCGAACAGCGGGGCGAGCCGATCGGTTCGGTACACACCCCTTTCGCGCTGCTCGATCAGTTCAAAGACTACCGGCTAACTTGAGAGCAGCTCCAGAAACTTCTGGCGCAGCCGCTCCGCCGTCCGGCGGTCGGGCGCGATGATCAGGATGGTGTCGTCGCCCGCGATGGTCCCCACCACCTCCGGCCACTCGGCGTTGTCCAGCGCGACGGCCACCGAGTTGGCATGGCCTGGCGCGGTCTTCAGGACCACCAGGTTCTGAGCCGAGCGCACGTCCTGGAGAAATTCCGCGGCCAGCGCCGGAAGCTGGGGACCGCTCTCCTCGTGCGACATCTCGCGGTACCCTTCGGGCGTCTTCACCAGCCGCAGCTCGCGTATGTCGCGGGAGAGCGTGACCTGGGTGGCCGCCACGCCCAGCTCGTGCAGCCCGGCGGCCAGTTCTTCCTGCGTGTGCACCGGCGCGGAGCGGATCAACTTCAGGATCTGGCCCTGCCGGTACGCTTTGCTCATGCCGCCATCCGCTTCAGCCGCTCGCGCGCTTCCTCCAGCGCCGCGGCCACGGCGCCGGGACCGGTGCCGCCGGGGATCTCGCGGGACTTCATCCCCTCGGCCGGCGAGAGGAGCCGGGCGAAACCGGAGGTGAACTCGGGCGCAAAGGCGGCCAGCTCGGCCGCGCTCCAATCCGCCGGCTTCTTGCCGGCCTGGAGGCTGGCCAGCACCAGGCGGCCCACCAACTGGTGCGCCTGGTGGAAGGGCGTCCCGGCGCGGGCCAACGCTTCGGCCAGATCCGTCGCCACCACCCAGCTCTCTGCGGCGGCCGCGGCCGGGACCGCCGGGCGCAGCGTCGCCGAGTCCACCACCACGCGAGCCATCTCCAGAGAGCCGGACAGTTGATCGGCGGCCTCGAACAGCGGTTCCTTGTCCTCCTGCATGTCGCGGTTGTAGGTGAGGGGCAGGCCCTTCATGGTCATGAGCAGCGAATGCAGACAGCCCACCACGCGTCCCGATTTGCCGCGGATCAGCTCGAGCGAATCCGGGTTCTTCTTCTGGGGCATCAGGCTCGATCCGCTGGTCACCCCCTCGCCCAGATCCATCCAGCCGAACTCCTCGCTGGAGTAGAGGATCCAATCCTCGGCCAGCCGGCTCAAGTGCAGCAGGGTGGTTGAAGCGGCGTAGAGGAAGTCCAGGGCGAAGTCGCGGTCGGCCGAGACATCCATGCTGTTGGCGGTGACGGAGGCGAAGCCGAGGTCGCGGGCCAGGGCCTGGCGGTCGAAGGGGAAGCCGCTGCCGGCCAGCGCGCCGGAGCCGAGCGGCATCACGTTGGCGCGGCGGCGCGCCTCGCCCAGCCGCTCCCAATCGCGCGCGAACATCTCGAAGTAGGCCAGCAGGTAGTGCGGCCAGAGCACCGCCTGCGCGCGGCGCAAGTGGGTATAGCCGGGGATCACGGCATCCGGATAGCGGGCGGCCAGCTCCACCAACGATCCCATCAGCGCCGCCAGCAGGCCGCGCGCGCGGTCGCACTCCTGGCGCAGCCACAGGCGCACGTCGAGCGAAACCTGCTCGTTGCGGCTGCGGCCGGTGTGGATCTTGCCGGCCACCGCGCCGGCCCGCTCCTGCAGCTTCCGGATCACCAGCGTGTGGACGTCTTCGTCGGCGGCATCCGCTTCGAATCCGGGATTCCGCGCCTCCAGGCGGATCTGCTCGAGCGCCTCGACAATGCGCGCGCGCTCCTCCCCGGTCAGGATGCCGACGCCCTCCAGCGCGCGCGCGAAGGCCTGCGATCCGCGGATGTCGCAGTCCAGCAGCCGCCGGTCAAAGTGAAGCGACCGGCCGAACCGCTCGAAGACCTCCGACGGTCCCTCCTGGAACCGGCCGCCCCAAAGCTTCATGGCTTTCCGGCGCTTTCGAGCAGCGCCCGCACCTTAATCGGCAGCCCCACCAGGTTGATGAAGCCCAGCGCGTCCTTCTGGTCGTAGCTGGCCCCCATGGTGAAGCTGGCGATATCCAGCGAGTACAGCGAATGCGGCGACTTCCGGCACACCGGTTCCAGGTTGCCTTTGTAGAGGCGCAGCGTCACTTCCCCGGTGGTGTTCGCCGCCGTGACCTCGAAGAAGGCATCCAGGGCATGGCGCAGCGGCGTGAACCACAGGCCGTTGTAGACCATCTCGGCGTAGTCCAGCGCCAGCCGCTGCTTGTAGTGCAGCGTGTTCTTGTCCAGGGTGAGGGCTTCCAGCTCGCGATGCGCGGCCATGATCAGTGTGCCGCCGGGAGTCTCGTAACAGCCCCGCGATTTCATCCCCACGAAACGGTTCTCCACAAGGTCGATCCGCCCGATGCCGTGCTCGGCGCCGATCTGGTTGAGGGTTTCGAGCAACGCCACGCCCGACATCATCTTCTGCCCATTGACCGCGACGGGCACGCCCCGCTCGAAGCCGATCGTGACCTCGGCCGGCTGGTCCGGCGCGTCCTTGGGGCTGCGGGTAAGCATCCAGATGTCGTCCGGAGCGGCGTTGGCGGGGTTCTCCAGCGCGCCGCCTTCGTGCGAGATGTGCCAGATGTTCCGGTCCCGGCTGTAGATCTTGGTGGTGGAGGCCGAGATCGGGACATTGTGCCGGCGGGCGTACTCGATGGCGTCCTCGCGCGAGACGATGTCCCACTCGCGCCAAGGCGCGATGACGGCCAGGTGCGGCGCCAGCGCCTTGTAGGTCAGCTCGAAGCGGACCTGGTCGTTGCCCTTGCCGGTGCATCCGTGGGCCAGGCCGTCGCACCCCGTGGCCAGAGCGACCTCCACCTGGCGCTTGGCCAGCAGCGGCCGCGCGATGGAAGTGCCCAACAGGTACTTGTGCTCATAAACGCCGCCGGCGCGCACCAGACGCCACAGGTATTCGGTGACGAACTCCTCGCGCATGTCGGCGATATGGACTTCCGAGGCCCCCGTCTTGCGGGCCTTCTCTTCAAGTCCGGCCAGCTCGTCGGCTCCCTGCCCGATGTCGCCGCAAACCGCGACAACCTCACACGGGTAATGCTCTTTAAGCCAAGGGATGATGACGGAGGTGTCCAGTCCTCCGGAGTAAGCGAGGGCGATCTTTTTGGGGGTCATAGGTGTTAGGTGCCAGGTGTTAGGGGGTGCGCTCCTTGAGCTTTCGGGTAAGTCCGGCGAGCATGCGGCCGAGTTCCGCTGATTGCGCCAGCAAGGGTTCGGCTTCCGCGGGTTGCAAGTATTTTAGCCTCAGGGCGATGTGGACGTGTGTTTCCAGTTCCATCAGCGATCCGTTCGCCACTGACAAGTGCCGCAAGTAGTCGCCCAGGTGATCTCTCCCGTGGCCCTCGGCAATGTTGGCGGGTATCGACACCGCCGCCCGCCTCATCTGGCCGATTAAGCCATAGGCTTCGTTTCCCGGTAAGTTCTTGGCGAGCCGGTAACTCTCGGCTACCAGATCCATGGCCTTCTGCCAAACCATGAGATCGCGATAACTCCTAACCGGCACTCCCTAACACCTAACACCTCACACCTAACACCTAGCACCTAGCACCTAACACCTCCAACAGCAACGCCTTCTGCGCATGCAGCCGGTTCTCGGCTTGATCGAAGACCCGGGAGCGCGGGTGTTCCATGATGGCGTCGGTGACTTCCTCGCCCCGTTTGGCGGGGAGGCAGTGCAGGAAAATGGCGTCGGGCCGGGCCAGGTCGAACAGGGTCTCATTGACCTGGTAGCTCGAAAAAACGCTCCGCCGCTGGTCGGCTTCCGCCTCTTGGCCCATGCTGGCCCAAACATCGGTGTAGACGGCGTGTGCGCCGCGCACGACTTCCGCCGGATCGGTGGTTACCGTGAGAGCGGAGCCGGCGGCGGCGGCGATGCGAGTGGCGCGGGCCACAATCTCGGCGTCCGGCTGGTAGCCGGATGGGCCGGCGATGGCGAAATCCATACCCAGGCGCGCCGCCGTCAGCATCAGGGAGTGGGCCACGTTGTTGCCGTCTCCAACGAAGGCCAGTTTCTTCCCATGCAGGTCGCCGAAGACTTCCGAGATGGTGAACACGTCGGACAAGGCCTGGCACGGGTGATAGAGGTCGCTCAAGGCATTGATCACCGGAGCCGACGACCAGAGCGCCAGCTCGTCGATGGTCGCCTGGGAGAAGGTGCGCGCCACGATGGCATGGACCCACCGTTCCAGGTTGCGGGCCACGTCCTTGATCGGCTCGCGCGCTCCAATCCGTCCTTCGCTGAACACCGTTTGGCCGCCCATCTGCTTGATGGCCAGCTCAAAGGTCATGCGCGTGCGCAGCGAGGGCTTTTCGAACAGCAGGGCGACGGATTTGCCGCTCAGGGCCTGGGCGTAGCGGCCGGGCGCCTGCTTGATCCCGGCGGCGCAGTCGAGCAGGCGCCAGACCTCATCGTCGAGCAGGTCGAGATCCTGCGTGAAGTCCGTCGCGCGGACTCGCGAAATCTGGTCGGGGACGAGGGCCAGGGCCATGGCGGCATCTCCACTGAATGTTTATTCAGTCTAATGAATAATTACACATCGGCGGGGG
>JACOSH010000027.1 GCA_016178945.1 Acidobacteriota bacterium | reverse complement strand
CGGTGGGGGCGATCTTCTCGCTCCCGGCCAGAGGCTTGGGCGCGGCGCCGGCCAGGGCCCCCAACACCGCTCCGGTCGAGACATTGAGGAAACCGCGGCGGCTCACCGCCGCCAAGGCTCGTCGTTCATCGCGATTCATACAATTGAAACTCCGGCAGCGCCGTGATGGCCCAGATCAGATCGGCCAGGCCGCTGGCGCTGATTTTTCCCTCATCGGCAAGCAGGGAGCTCGCTAGGCGGCGTTCGGCCTGCGAGGCCTGCCGCCCCAGCGCATGCCGGTACAGCCGCGTGATCAGCGAGTCCACCGTAAACGGCGCCTGGGGCGTCTCCACCGGGGTCTCGGGATTCACACGCACCAGCCGTTCCGGGTCGGGCTTCTCCTGAAAGGCGAAGAAACGAATGCGCGGGCTGATGTCGGAAGCCAGGCAATGCTCCTCGACGCCCACGACGGCCTGGAAACGGCTGTATCCTTTGCCTTCGATGTCCAGCACCACTTCCGACGGCACCTTCACGCGCAGCCCGTCGGGAAAGGACTCGTCTTTCATCTTCACCGGTTCGGCCGCGGCGGAAACCGGGATCTCCCCCTGCGGAGCGATCCATCGCGCCTGAGCCCACACCGCCGCCACCCGCTCCGGCGAATAGGAATCCACATCCACAGCCAGGAGGCGGAGCTGCTTGACGCCGGCCAGGTCGATATCCACTTTCACGCGATTGGCGCCGACCTGCCCGCTGTCGAACAGATTGGGCGCCGGTGGCGGAAGCTCTCCCAGCATCTTCTTCGCCGCGCGCCGTAGATAGCGGGTGTAGGCATCGCCGTTGACCAGTTCGAGCATCTGGAGCGTGGTGGCGGCCTCGGTGCGCTCGGTGAAGACCTGATCGCGCATGGGACGCCCCAGCGCGCGGGTCAGGCGGCTGGAGGGCATCCGCCATTCCCGCACCAGGCTGGCCACACCGGGCTTCGGGGTGACCCGGGCGCGCCACTCGCCGGTGATCGAGCTGATGGCGTCGATAAACTGCTCGGCGGTGAGACGGCGCGCGGACGGCCCGCGAAAAACGTAGGGATCGCCGGCGTCGGCCACGGGGAGCTGGTAAGCGCGCGAGACGAGGATGGTCTCGATGAGGGCTTTCAAATCGTAGCCCCGCTCGACGAAGCCCGCGGCCAGGAAGTCGAGCAGATCCGGAGACCAGGGCTCGGCGTCCATGTCGTCGATCGGCTCCACCAGCCCGCGCCCGATCAGCCGCTTCCAGACGCGGTTGACCAGGGTGCGGGCGAAGCGGCCGTTGTCGCGGGAGGTGAACAGCCGCGCCGCGGCGGCTCTCCGCTCGGCCAGCGGCTCGTCCGGCCCCACGCCGCCCAGCTCCGGATAGAGGAACTTGGGCTCGGCGAATTCCCCCAGGCGTGCGTCGCAGCGGACCAACTCCAGCTTGCCCTCGGAGAAGAAGCCGGCCATCCCGTAGGCATCCTTGAGCTTCCAGCGGCTGACGAAACTGTCGTGGCAGGAGTTGCACTTGAGGTTGACGCCCAGAAAGATCTGCGCGCTGTTCTGCGCCGCCTGCATCACGGGCGTCTGGCTGGCGTTGACGTCGCCGCGCCAGTTGACGCCCATCAGGAAGCCGTCCGGATCGCTCTTCCCGGTGGGATTCAGGAGCTGCCGCACGAATTCGTCATAGGGCAGATTCTGTTCCAGCGCCTGGTACAGCCACTCGGAGATGCTCTTGCGCCCGCCGTAGTAGTTCACGCCCTCGTCGTCGCGCAGCAGATCCTTCCAGAAGGTGATCCAATGTTCGGCATAGTTGCGGCGGTGGGCCAGAAGGTCGCGCACCAGCGCCTGGCGCTTGCCGGGCGCGTTCGACCGCTCGAAGGCCTCCAGTTGCCCGGGTGTTGGCAACAGGCCCCACACATCGAGATAGGCGCGGCGGGCAAAGGAGGTATCGGAAACGACGGGCGGCTGCTGGACGCGGTTCGCGCGCCAATAGGCGTCCAGCAGGCTGTCCACCGATTCGGCCCCGGGCGGTTTCGCCAGCGCCATCCTGGGGACCCAGTTCGGGCGCGCCGGCGGCGCATCCGGGCGCGGGCGCGCGCCCTGGTCGATCCACTCGCGCAGCGCGGCGATCTCGTTGGCCGTGAGACGCTCCCCGGCGGGCGGCATGACGGGCGCAGCTTCGCCCAGCACGCGCTGGATCAGCAGGCTCTCGGGACTCAACCCCGGCGAGACCACCTTTCCGGTCTTGCCCCCGCGCATCACTTCCTGGTAGCTGGACAGCGAGAGCCCGCCCGACCGCTTGTCGCCGCTGTGGCAGGCGAAGCACTTCGCCGCCAGAATGGGATGCACGTCGCGCGCAAAGTCGACGGCGGCGGCCCAGGCCGATGCGGCCCCCAGGAGAATCAGGAGTGTCCGGGCCATTGGATTCAAGTATAGCGGAAGGGAGTTTTCAGTTGTCAGTTGTCAGTTTTCAGTTCACCCCAGGGGCGGCTCGGCGCTGGAGGGGGGTGGTTTCCAGCGTAGGAGCCAGCGCTCCAGGCGGTTGACGGCGGCGCCGACGATCAGCACCACGGCGGCCAGAAGGGTCATTCCGGCGAAGACGCCGGTGGTGTCGAACACGCCTTCGGCCTGCGCGATGGTGTAGCCGATGCCCTTCGAGGAGCCCAGGTACTCGCCCACTACCACGGCGATGATGGCGAATCCGATGCTGATGTGCAGGCTGGAGAAGATCCAGGTGAGGGCGCTGGGAATCAGCACGTGGCGGATCAACTGCCGCTCGGACGCGCCCAGCATGCGGGCATTGTTCAGGATCAGGGGGTCGACCTCCCGCACGCCTTGGAAGGTATTAAAGAAGACGATGAAAAAGACCACCGTGACTCCCAGGGCGACCTTCGACCAGATCCCCAGTCCGAACCAGAGCAGAAAGATGGGCGCCAGCGCCACGCGCGGCAGGGCATTGGCGATCCGGATGTAAGGATCGAACAGTGCTCCGAGGAAGGGAACGCGCGCCAGGACGAACCCGCACACCACCCCCAACAGCACGCCGATGGCAAACGACAGGAAGGCCTCGGCGAGGGTGACTCCCAGGTGGGTCCAGATGGATCCGGCGATCAACCACTGGAAAACGCGCCCCAGCACATCGCTGGGACGGCTGAAGAAGAACTTGTCCAGGGCGCCGGCGCTCGCGCCCCATTGCCAGGCGCCTAGAAACGCCGCCCCGAGAGCGATCTGCCAGAGGATCATGCGCCTACCGGGTGCGGGCATGGCTCTTGAGCACCTCCTCGCGCAGGCCGGACCAGATGGCGTTGTAGAGCTGGTGGAATCGCGGCTCGGTCTTGAGGTCGATCAGATTGCGCGGGCGGGGCAGGTCCACCGGGTATCGCCCCACCGTGCGGCTTCCCGGACCCGCCGAGAGCAGCACCACTTCATCGGAAAGAGAGATGGCTTCCTCCAGATCGTGGGTGACGAAGACCACGGTCTTGTTCGACCCCGTCCAGAGGTCGAGGATCTCGCCCTCCATGCGCAGACGGGTGTGAACATCCAGCGCCGCGAAGGGCTCGTCCATCAGGACCAGGTCGGGGTCGACGATCCAACTCTGCGCCATGGCCACGCGCTTGCGCATGCCGCCGCTTAATTGGTACGGGTAGCTGGATCCGAAGCCGTCCAGGCCGACTCGCGTGAGCCACTCGCGGGCCTCGTGGCCCGAGTCACGCCCGCGAAACCGGAGCCCCAGGGCGATGTTGTCGAGCACGGTCTTCCAGGGCAGCAGGGCGTCCTGCTGAAACATGTAGGAGGCGCGGCGATTGATGCCGGCCAGCCGCTCGCCGAAAACGTCGATGGAGCCTTCGCTGGGGGCCAGCAGGCCGGCGGCGAGGTTGAGCAGCGTGGACTTGCCGCAGCCGCTGGGCCCGACAATGGAGACGAATCGCCCCGCCGGGATGTCCAGCGTGATGCCTTCGACGGCGGTGTAGCCGGCAAAACGCCTGGTGACGCCGCGGAGGGCGAGGGCGGTCATGAATCTCCCGATTATACCGGCCGCCTTCGATTCCGCTGACGTGGTGTATACTGTACATCATGCGCCGTACTCAGCTCTATCTGGAGGAAGATGTTTGGCAGGTGCTCCATATCCTGGCCCGGCAATCGGGATCGTCAGTTTCGGACCTGGTCCGGAAGGCCGTTCGGGATAAGTACTTGTCGCGGGGCGAAGGGCGCAGGCAGGCCTTGCATTCGATCGTGGGGATCTGGAAAGACCGAACTGACCTGCCTGATACGGAGAACTACGTGAGAAGCCTGCGCAAGGACGACGCCCGGTTCAAGAGGATCCTGCGGTGAAAGCCGTATTGGTAGACTCCGACGTTCTAATCGAGGTGTTGAGACAAGCCGACGCGGGGATCGCCGCGAAGTGGGAGGCGATGCTGGAGAACGAAACGCTCCTGATGTACTCACCGGTCACCGCGGCCGAAGTGTGGCACGGCGTACGAGACCGGGAACAGACAAGGGTCGCGGCCGCCTTCTCAGTGATGGCTTGTGTGCCCATCGACCACGAGATCGGCCAGAAGGCGGGGCAGTATCTGCGATCCTACCATGCCAGTCACAACATCGGGCTGGGCGACGCCCTGATCGCCGCGAGCGCTGTTCTGCACGAGATTCCACTGTGGACTCGCAACCGTAAGCATTATCCGATGAAGGAGCTGAAGCTCTGCTAGCGCGAAAGTCGCGCGGGCGTCCGCTAGGGAGTGGCTGCGCCGGCCGCGGGTGTATACTCGCTGCTTACGGAGCCCTTACCATGATCAAACAAGTTGGATGGACCGCTGTCCTCACCGTCGCCGTGTGGGCCCAACCCAAGCCCGCCAACCTTACCGTCCACACCTGGGTGCGGGAAGACGTCTTCGCCGGATTCCTGGGCAACGACATGGATCGCTTCGAAACCGGGGTTCGCAAGCTGGATCGGATTCTGGCGGAGAATCCGAATGACGCGCCCGCATTGGCCTGGCGCGGCGGCGCGGAGTTGTATCGCGCGGTGCGCGCCCACGAGTCCGGCGCGAGCGGCCACTTCCGCGAGCTCTACGCGAAGGCCACCGGCATGTTCGACCGCGCCCGCCAGCTCTCGCCCGAGGATACAGGGGTGCTGGCCACCTCCGGGGGCAGCTACGCGGTGTTCGCCGAGCGCCTGCCCGCGGAACTGCGTCTGGAGGCGTACCGCAAGATCCGCGAGCTCTACGGCCGGCTCCACGACGCGCAGCAGCAGTTCTTCGACAAGATGCCGGTGCACATGCGCGGAGAAGTGCTCGCCGGACTCGCGCAAGCCTCGCAGCGGCTCGACCAACCCGACGAGACCAGGGCCTACCTGACGCGGATTGTCAACACGCTGGCCGGCACGCCCTATGAGTCGCGCGCCAAGAAGTGGATGGAGCGGCCGGAGCTGGCGCGCTCCTCGACGCTGGTCTGCCAGACCTGCCACGATCCGGGCCGCCTGAAGAACAAGCTCGCGCAGCCGCAATGACCGGCTCCCGCCTCTCTCACTACGAGATCCTCGACAAGCTCGGCGAGGGGGGCATGGGTGTGGTCTACAAGGCGCGCGATACAGCGCTCAACCGTTTCGCAGCGCTCAAAGTGCTCTCGCCGGAGCGCCTGAGTACCGACCGGCGCAGCCGCTTTCTTCAGGAAGCGCAGGCTGCCAGCTCCCTCAACCACCCCAACATTGTCACGATCTATGAAGCCGGCAGCGACCAGGGCGTCGACTTCATCGCCATGGAGTTCGTTGCGGGCAGAACGCTCGACCATCACGTCCCGAGCCGCGGCCTGCGCCTGGACGAAGCGATGCGCTACGCCATACCGATGGCCGACGCGCTGGCCCACGCGCACGCAGCCGGCATCGTGCATCGCGATCTGAAGCCCGGCAACGTGATCGTCAACGAGCAGGGCGCGCCCAAGCTGCTCGACTTCGGCCTGGCCAAGCTGACCCATGGCGGCGGATCGAGCGGTGACGCCCAAACCGCCAGCGGCGCGCCGCGTACCGAGGACGGCGCCATCCTCGGAACGGTGTCGTACATGTCGCCTGAACAGGCACGCGCCGAGAAGGTGGACGGCCGGTCCGACGTTTTCGCCTTCGGCGCCTTGCTCTACGAGATGCTCAGCGGCAAGCGCGCCTTCGCGGGCGCCGACAAGATTTCGACACTCGCGGCGATCCTGAACCAGGAACCACGGCCCATCCACGAGCTGGCCGAGGGACTGCCGCACGAAGCCGAGCGCATCATCGCCCGATGCCTGCGCAAAGATCCGGCGCGGCGCTTTCAAACCATGGCCGACCTCAAGGTCGCGCTGGAAGAAGTGCGCGACGAATCGGCGTCCGGCAAGTTGGATGCGCCTGCTCCGCCGCCGCGTTCTTCCCGCAAACTTTGGTGGATCGGCGGCGCGGCAGTGGTGGCAGCGGCCGCCGTCGCGGGGTGGATCTGGCGATCCTCGCGCCCGGCGGCCACCGAACAGGCCTTGCGCCCGATCCCGCTCACCAGCTTCACCGGAAACGAAGTGCGTCCCAGCCTTTCGCCGGACGGATCGCAGGTCGCCTTCGCCTGGGACGGCGAGTCAGGCGACAACTACGACATCTACGTGAAGCTGGTCGACGGCGGCACGCAGATCCAGCTCACGAAGCATCCGGCCGACGACACCGCGCCGGCCTGGTCGCCCGACGGCCGCTACATCGCTTTCTTGCGCGAGGGCGCGATCTTTCTGATCACGCCGCTGGGCGGGCCCGAGCGAAAGGTGGCGGAGGTACAAGGCGACGGGCTGTCCTGGACCGAGGACTCGCAATCGCTGGTGGCTGTGGATCGGCCATCGGGCCAGGATCCTACGCATCTGGCGTTGATTTCGCTCGCCAGCGGCGAAAAGAAGAAGCTGACGTCACCCCCGGCGAACTTCATCGGCGACTTCGATCCCGCGGTCTCGCCCGACGGCAAGACCATTGCTCTCGTCCGACACCTGAGCCCCAATAGTGGCGATATCCTGGCAATGCCCATCGGCGGCGGAGAGCCACGAATGGTGACCAAGGGAATCGCCCGCGGCATCGCCTGGACCCCGGACGGCCGCGAGTTGCTCCTCGGGCGAGGCAACATTGTGCGAGTCCCGCTGGGAGGCTCCTCATCTCACCCGGTCACGAACGCTGGGCTCGGCAGCTACCCGACGATCAGTTCAAAGGGAACGCCTCGCCTCGCTTTCCAGGAATCCGTCGGAGATGCCAATATCTGGCGCCTCGATATCGCAGATCCGCGCGACTCTCCGCCAGCCAAACGCCTGATCGCGTCCACGCGCGAGGATATGTCCCCGAGTATCTCGCCCGACGGAAAACAGATCGCCTTTCGCTCCAATCGCGATGGCCGCCCGGCGATCTTTGTCTGTGATCAGAATGGATCGAACCCGGCGAAAGTGCTGGCCCTCGGATCCAACGTCGGCCGCCCGCGCTGGTCGCCGGATGGCAAACGCCTGTCTTTCGATGTGTGGAATCAGCCCGAACGCCCGTTTGCCGGCGTTTGGATCTCGGGCGCCGATGGCGCCGCCCCGCATGTCTTGGCCGATACGGAGTTCGACGAAGTCCGGTCAAGCTGGTCCGCGGACGGCCGCTGGGTGTACTTCCGCTCCGACCGCTCGGGGCGCCATCAGATATGGAAAGCACCGTCGGGTGGCGGCGAGGCCATCCAGGCCACCAAACAGGGAGGCTACGAAGCCTTCGAGTCGGTTGACGGCCAGACGCTGTACTACGTGAAAGAAGCGCCCGGGGAATCCAGGATCCGCAATGTGAGCCAGGGCCGGCTGGCAGGCACGCTGTGGAGCATGGCCCCTGTATCCAATGATGGAGCCGGCACGAGACTGCTCGATGGCGTCTGGCCCAGCAACTGGGGCGTCGCCGTCAATGGCGTTTACTTTCTCGACCTGGGCGGCCGTCCCAACGCCCCGAAGCCGGTCAAGCATTTCGACCCGCGGACGCGCCGCATCCGTCAGGTTGGGAGCTTCCCGTTGCATCCGGGCTTGGGACACCCCAGCTTCGCTGTCAGCCGCGATGGCCGCTGGATACTCTCGACGCAGATTGAAAACGCCGGCTCCGACCTCATGCTCATCGACCACTTTCGTTAGGTCTCGCCCGGCTAATCACGCTTGATAAGGCTGGCCGGGTGGTCCTCCCCAAGCTGCTCCGTGAGGAAATGCATCTCGGTCTGGGCGACACACTGGAACTGGAACGTGAAGGCGAACGGATCATCTTGCGGCTGTACGTCCATAGGTCATGCTCAAGAAGGAGTATGGGGTGTGGGTAAACAGGGCGGGCCGGCCAATATCGCAATCCCTGGCTGATTGACCGCAAGCGCGAGGATCGCCTGCGTGAATTGATCGGATGAAGGGGCCGGCAGCCTGCAGACTGCCGCTGAACGGGCAGCGCCCCGACACGCGCACGTTGGCGTTCTACCGGGGGGGACTCCCGCCTTCCAGTCAAACCTGTTTTGGGATTATCCCATAAGGGGTTCTATACTTGATCCCCAACGGACTCGGTGTGCGGAACCAAGGCGATAAACGATTCCGCGAGCTTCTGGTCGACGCTCGTCGAAAGGCGGACCTGACCCAGGCGGAGCTTTCCGCCCGTCTCAAGCGCCCACAGTCGTTCGTCTCGAAGTACGAGCGCGGCGAGCGTCGGCTCGACGTCGTCGAGTTCGGCGCCATCGCCCGAGCACTGGGCCTTGATCCCGTCCGCTTCCTTGCGAAGTTTTACCGGGAAAGCGCGTGAAGATCGTGCATGTGGAGACGCTGTTGCGCTGTGGCCCCTATGCCGCCTCCGCGCACTGGGCGCGGACGAGAAGGTCAATCCACAAGTCGGTGAGGCGATGCGCGTGGCCGCCCGGAAGCCACACCTTCACCATCTATCCTCAAAGCGGCAAGAAACGTGGGGAGGGAAACGGAGTGGGGCCTATCAAGAACGAGTTCATCAAGGAACTCCGGAAACAAGACTGGACAGTCGAGGGTGCTGCGAAGAACCGTCTGGGCCAAGAACTCGGACGCTTTGATGCCGTACTCCCAGGCCCGGAAGGCCCGGTCGTGGTGGAGTGGGAAACTGGGAACGTCTCGTCGAGCCACCGCTCTATGAACAAGCGCACGATGCTGGTGTCGGATGGAATCATCGCGGCTGGCACGCTGGTCGTGCCGTCACGCAAGCTCTACGTGTATCTCACGGACCGCATCGGCAACTACGAGGAACTAGAGCCGTACCTCACTCTCTGGAGATCTGTGCCATGCAAGAGCGGTGTCCTTGAAATCGTCGTGATCGAGCAGGACGCGGAGAGCTACGGCGTGCCGAGAATTCCAAAGGGCCCCTCCGGACGCGCGAAGGGTTAGCCTTCAACGTAGTCGTCGTTCTTGTGCGAGCGGATCTCGCTGCTTTCAAGGCGATCAACGATCTCCTGAGCGAAGTCGATCTCGCAGCCGATCCACTCCCGCCCCTTTTTCTCGCAGACCGCGAACGTCGTTCCGCTGCCGCCAAACGGGTCAAGCACGAGTTCGCCCGGAAGCGAGGACATCTCGACCACTCGGTCCAGGATCTTGGTCGAGAGCGCGTTCGCCCGGCGCTCCTTCGACTTGAACTTCCCGTGCCGCACCGGCGGGATGTCCGTCCACACGTCCTTGAGGGTGACGCCTTTCGGGTTCATCGCGCCGCGGTGGCCGCCGTAGTCCTTCACCTCGCCGCCGCAGTGACGGCACGTCTGGATGGGCGTGCGGATGCGCCGGAACGTCTTGGGCTTTCCCTTGGTGTAGTAAAGCAAGCTGTAGTGGCTCGGATGGAGCCGCCCCGGAATAGGCAGGCATGCGGAGATTTCAACGGCGATCCAGTGGCGGAAGTCCATCCCGAGCTCCGTGAGATAAGCGCCCAGAAGGACGTTCCACTTCGGTAGGTTGTAGAGGAAGAATGCGCCGCCCGGCTTGATCGTGCGGACGCACTCAGCCATCCACGCCCTACACCATTTCAGGTATTCCGCTCCAGGTCTGAGGTCGTCACAGTTGTCGCCATAAGCCTTCCCCAGATTGAAGGGCGGGTCCGCGAAAACGACATCCACTACGGCGTCCTAGATGTGCGGCAGGACCGCCATGCAGTCGGCCGAGAAAAGGGCGCCGAGCGCGGAGGTGTGGACGGGCTGGAGGTTCGAACCATCTTTGAGGACGGATCGCGTGTCGAACGCCCGGTCCTCCCATTTGAGTGCTGCCTGTCGTGCCACCGCCTCAGTGTCTCCGGAGAACTATGATAACCCAAAATGGGTTTTCATTGCCACTCTTCTCTGTTCCACCATCAAGATATCATATTCGCTATTTGTTCGCCAGGCCACTCGGCCCCGCATCCTCCGCCCGCCCGTGATCGCGGTCGAAGTGGCGGAGGATGCCGTACAACAGGAACAGCGCCGTGATCAGATAGACTGCGCCCGTCGCCGTCATCAGCCGGTCGACGCCGACAGTGCGGCGGGCCAATCCTCCCAGGAAGGGCGCGAAGCCCGATACGCAGGCGCCCAGCAGGTTCAGCACGCCCACCGTCGAGGCGCGCAGCGGCGCCGGCACCACGTCGAACGCGCAGGGGGCCTGGTTGCCGGAGACGAATCCCGCGAAAAAGCCGAACGCCATGGCGGCCAGCCGAGTGGCCTCCAGGGTGTCGCCCGCGCCCAGCAGGAAGATACACGGTCCCGCGCCCAGGAAGGCCGCCAGCACCACCCAGAATCGCGCGGACCGCAGACGGCGATAGCACCGGTCCGCGGCGCCGCCGCCCACCAGCAGGCCCAGCGCCGTGCCGATCTGCGGATACACGCTGGCTTCAAAGCCGGCCCGCGCCAGGCCCAGCGCAAACTTGTCGTAAAGAAAAGTCGGCAGCCAGGTGTAGACCAGGAACAGACCGAAGGTGGCGACCGCCGCAAAGGTCGTGACCACGCGCAGCGAGGGAATGCGCAACAACGCCAGAAAGCTGGAGACGGGCGCGGGCGCCGCCGGACCGCTCTGCCGGAAGTGCGGCGGGAGCGTGCGGAAGAACCGGGCCAGCAGCGGCGCAAACAGAAGACCGGCCCCGCCCAGCAACCAGAACGAGACGCGCCAGTGAAAGCGCTCCGCGACGAAGCCGCTCAGCGAGCCGCCCAGTGCGACGCCTACCATCTGGCTGGTCGCGAAGACCGCGATGGCCCTCGACCTAGTCTCCGGCCCATGCGCCGCGGCCATCAGGGCAAAGGCGGCGGGCATGAAGAAGGACTCCGAGACGCCCAGCAGGGCCCGGCAGGCCAGCAGGAACGCGCCATTCGGCGAGAACCCCGAAAGCACCGTGAATGTGCTCCACAGCGCCAGGCTCCCCACCACCAGCGCTGTCCGGGACCGGCGGTCCCCCAGGATGCCCGCCACCGGAGAACACAGCCCATAGACCCACAGAAACAGCGCCCCGGTGAGCCCCAGCACGGCGTCGCTGTAACCGAACTCCTTCTGCAAAGAGGGAAACAGCGTGTAGACCACCTGGCGGTCGGCGTGGTTCAGGACATAGCAAAACCACAGGCAGGCGATGAGGGACCAGGCGGGGGACAGCCGGCCCAGCCTCACAACAGTTCCGCGATCGGCTCGCCGGTCTTGTCCTCCAGGGAATTGGCGATCTTCACCGGCCGCCCGACCGGCGTGTCGTACTCCTTGGTCCAATCGATGCCGAACGCCTTATAGATGGTGGCGAACACGTCGCCCATGCTGGTCACCCGGCTGGCGACATTCGAGCCGGTCTCGTCGCTCGACCCCACAACTTGCCCGCCCTTGATGCCTCCGCCGCCCAGCGCCAGCGACCAGCAGGCAGGCCAGTGATCCCGGCCCAGGGCGGGATTCAGCACGGGCGTCCGGCCAAACTCGCCCATCGCCAGCACCACGGTCGACTCCAGCAGCCCGCGCTCGCTCAGATCGTCGAGCAGCACCGAGAGCGTACGATCCAGCGCCGGGCAGAGCCGGTTGCGATGGCCCTTGTCGTTGTCGCTGTGCGTGTCCCAGGAGTTGCTGTGATAGCCGGCGGCGGTCACGAAGCGGCAGCCGGCTTCCACCAGCCGGCGCGCCAGCAACGCGCTCTGCCCAACCGTGTCGCGGCCATAGCGATCGCGGGTCTTGGCGGTCTCCTTGCCCAGATCGAAGGCGTCTCGAACCGCAGGGTTGAGAAGCATCTTCCAGGCCTGGGCCGTGAAGCCGTCCATGCCGGAATGCTCGGCGCCTTCGATCAAGCTTCGGTAGCGCCGGTCCACCACCTTCAGGAACTCCTGTCGACCGTGCACTGCCTCCTCGGCGACCGACTTGGGAAGGCTCAGATCGGCCACCTGAAAATCCTTGCGGCTGGGATCGGGAATGCACATCGGGTCGTAGCCGGCGCCCAGAAAACCGGCGCGAAAATACTCCTCGTACTGGCGGGCCCGCTCCCACTGGGGAGCCAGTACATGCGGCGGCATGCCGTTGCGCGGGCCGGTTTCCTTGGAGAGGATCGCCCCCAGGCTCGGGAAGTGCATGGCCGGGTTCACCTCGTGGCCGGTGATCGCGTAGTGGGTGCCCTGCGGGTGGTCGTTACCCTTGGTGTGCATCGACCGCACCACGGCCAGCTTGTCCATTCGCCTGGCGGTTTGCGGCAGCAGCTCCGAGATCTGGATCCCCGCGACGTTCGTCGAGATGGCCTTGAAGTTCGAATTCGGCTTGGGATCCCAGGTGTCGACGTGGCTCGGTCCGCCTTCCAGCCACAGCAGGATACACGCCTGTGCCTTGCCTTTAGCCGGCTGCGTGGAGGCAGCCCTGAGATATTGGCCCAAGTGGATGCCCAGGAAACCGAGCGAGCCGGCCTTCAGGAAGTCCCGCCGCGCCCGCTGCGCCGCTGTCAATCGAAGGCAACCCGTATCCGTCATGGCCGGCTCCTTTCTAATGATTCTCCGCGAACTCCCGCGAGCACAGCACCGCCCACACGAAGTCCTTCAAGGCGGCCTCGCGGTTGCCGCGCGCCTGGATCAGCCGGCGGATTCCCGCTGTTTCTTCCGGCTCCGGCGGCCGCGCCAGCGCCGCCAGATAGAATTCTTCCACAATCGCCTCATCGGTCGCGCCCGCTTTCAAGAGGCGTTGCAGCCTTCCCGCGGGCGCGGCCAGCTTCTCGTTATACACCGGGCCGGCCAGCATGTGCAGCGCCTCCCCGAGATTCGCCTTGCCGCTGCGCTCGGGGACCGTGAGGCGGTTGGGACGCCCGTACAGCTCCAGGAAACGCGAAAAGAACAGGTCGGCCTCCCGTAGTCCGATGGCCCGCGTTCCGTGCGGCGCCTGGCCCGCCGCCTTGGCCGTATCCGACACACCCGTGCTGAACTCCTCCGCGACGCCGGTCACATCGCAGATGGCGTCCAGCAGCACCTCCGCGTCCAGAGGCCGATCGAGCGAGTGCGAGTAGTTCACTCGATCCTGCCGATTGCCCGCATTGGGAAGGCTGGAAAGCTGATAGGTGCGCGAGCTGACGATCGTGCGGATCAAGTATCGGAGATCGTGGCCGTGCGACCGCAGCTCTTCCGCCAGCCTCTCCAGCAGCTCGGGATGCGTGGGCGGATTCGTGGACCGGAAATCGTCCACCGGCTCGACCAGGCCGCGCCCGAAAAACCAGCTCAACACGCGGTTGGCCGCGGCCTCGGCGAAATACGGGCGCCGGATCATCCAGTCCGCCAGCGCGCGCCGCGGATTCTCCCGCGCCGAGGCCCTCACCACCGTGCCGTCCAGCAGCGCCGGCGTCACCTCGGCCTTGGTCCGCGGGTGATACATTTTCAGGCTGCCGTGGACATCCGCGTTTCCCAGGTCCTCGTCGAGCGGATGATCGAAGATCACATACTCGGTTCCGGTGTCGCCCATCTTGAAGACGCGCTGGAAGAAGGCGGCCAGGCCCCAGAACTGGTTCTGGCTCCAGGCTTCGTACGGATGGTTGTGGCACTGCGCGCAATCCAGCCGCCGCCCGAAGAACACCCGGACTTGCTCGGCCATGGCCTCGCCGGGCGGGCCGATTACGTTATAGGGCAGGTAGTGCCGCGTCGGGCCGTCGTAGCCTTCCGCGACCAGCCGCTCGTACGCCATCCGGTCGTACGCCTTGTTGGCGGCGATGCTCTCCCGCACCCACTCGCCGTACATCTGGCTCCACTTGGGCGTGATGCCGTTGGAGAAGACCGCCACCCGGAACAGGTCGTCGAAGCGGTACGTCCAGTAGTCGATGAATTCGGGCGACCCGATCAAGGCGCCGATCAGCTTCTCCCGCTTGTTCGGATCCTTGCTCGCCAGGAACTCGCGCACCCGCTCCGGGGGCGGTAGCGTGCCGGTCAGATCCAGGCAAACCCGGCGCAGAAATTCGCCGTCGGAGGAGAGCCCGGAGGGAACCACGCGAAACCGGCGCAGTTTCCCAAACACGAGCTCGTCGATGAAGTTGGACCGTGGCACGGCGGGATATTGCGAAATCGGCCCGCCGGTCACCCCCACCGTCGCGCTGGCCGTGAGTCCCGCCGCGCGGACGAGGATCGCCGTTTCCCCGCCGCGGCCCGCGGTCACCAGCCCGGATCCATCCACCGAAGCAATGTCCTTGTCGACGGATTCGTAGAGCGCCTGGCCAGTGAAGTCCTCCCGCCGTCCGTCCGCCATGCGGGCGGTCACCAGCAGCCGGTGCTTGCCGCCCGGTTCGATCGCCACCAGTTGCGGGATGACCTCCAGACTGGCGACGGTCGTCCCCGGGCCCTGCTCGGGTCCGAACGGGGCGCCGCTCGAAACCCACTTCACAAGGGTCCGGTAGTCGGGCGAATCCGAGTCGAAACGCTTGCCTCCTCCGTGGGGCGTCGCGGCGATGGCTTTGAGCAGGATGAGGCTCTTTTCCGGGGCTGCCAGGTCGATGCGCGGCACACGTGGGCCCTTCACCTCGGCCGTCAGCACCTGGTAGCCGCCGCCCTGGACGATCCACTCGTAGTCGTCGCGCGGATCGAGCGCGCCCACCGACAGCTTGAGACCGCCCCTGCCCTTGACGCTCCCGTGGCAGTTGGACCCATTGCAGCCGCGCCGCGTCAGGATTCCGCCGATATCCCGGGCAAAGGAGAACGGCCGCGGATCGCGAGCGCCCTCGATCTTCACGCGTGTCCGCGCCGTGCGCCCGCCGGCGGTCGCGGTCACGGTCAGCGCACCATCGGCGATCGCCTCCAGCTTTCCCCCAGGCGACACCCGCGCCAGAGCGGAGTCGGAGACCCGCCAGGATGCAGCGCCGGTGAGATCCTGCCGGCTGCCATCCGCGTACTCGGCGATCAGCAGCAACTGCTGGGACGCTCCCGCGCCGCGCAGGGCCTCCTCTTGCGGCTCCAGGGTCAAAGACACCGGACGTTCCGCCGCCAGCAGGCATCCCAGCGCGATGCCGAGCCACGGGAATCTCATCAGGAAGGCCTCCGCCCGGCCACCATGACCGGAACCTGCCGGACCGACACCGGGTCCATCAAGCGCCCATCCACAACCGGCCGCGCCACCACCCGGATCGTGACCGGCATCTCCGTCGGCGGCGCGTCCGGAGAAGCCACCAGCAGCAGCACAGAGGTCTGCGGCCTGGAGATGTAGCGCTCCACTTTTCCGCCATTCATCAGCGGCGGTTTCTCGACGGGGTTCTCCGCGCCTGTCATCGCGCTGACTCCGGCCGGCAAGCCCTCCGCCGACACCGCGATGAACCCGGCGAATTCCTCTTCTCGTTCCAGGCTCAAGGTGAGCGGCTTGGTCTGACCCGGCTCCAGGTTCACCCGGTCCTCGGTCATCTCCACTTTGCCGGCGTGGGGAATCTGAGGCCGCACCAGCACCCGGTAGGCGAAGTCCGGGCCGCCGCGCCCGGTGGTGATGTCGCGGATCTCCAGCTTGTACTCGCCCGCCGCTTGCAGGGAAAAGGTGGTCTTGGCCTGGATCATCTTCATCATGTAGCCGCCGCAGTTGTTCAGCTTGGTGTACACGTTGGTGACCACCTCGCGCCCGCCCGCTTCGAGCAGCCGCACCACGGGATTGAAGCGCGGCAGGGTGGCTTCGGCCGTCTCCACCTCGATCGCCAGATCCTGCGGCTTGTCCACTGTCAACCGGATCGCATGCGTCTCGCCGGGCCGGGCAATCGCGCCTTCCACGATGCCTGGTATTTTCATGACCGGAGTGGAACCATCACCCCCTGTCGCCGCCCGGTAAACTTCCGGGGTCTCGACCTTCGGCGCAGCGCCGCGAGCGGCCACCCGCGCCGGCCAGTCCGGCGAAAGCCGCCGCGTAAACCGCCTTTCTTCCCACTCCTCTTTTGACTTTGGATGAAGATCCGGCGGCGGCGGCGCTCCTTCCACGATCCGCAACTGGTAGGCGTAATCCGGACCCCCTTGTCCGGAAAAGGCGCTGACGCGCACGCAGTACCGTCCCGCTTTTTCGAACCGGTGCGTGAGACGCGCGTCGGTGGACAGCTCCGGGTAGTACAGCGGCTCGTCGTTGAACGCGATGCGGTTCAGCCGCTTGGGATCGAACCAGCTTCCCGAGGGCTCCAGCAGCATGACCGAGGGATCGAAGGACTTGTCGAACGCCGCTGCTTCCATCGTCAGGGTCTGCCCTTCCCGGACCTTCACCCAGAAGTCGTCCGTCTCCCCTTTGCGCCCGATCCGCCCGTTGACGACCATCGGGAACCGGCTCAACTCGCCGGCCGCGTCCTCGCCGATCACCTGCTCGGCCACCACGCGCAGCGCGATCGAGTTGGTCACCCCTCGCGCCGTCACTACCCGGAAGGAGTGCGCGCCCAGCGTGGACTCCGGCGCCACCGTCACCTCGACCTGCACCACATCGACCGGAGTGGCCGGGGGCGGCTCGCCCGCCGGAACCGGCTCGGGCTCCACCCGGATGACGCTTGCCTGGACCCCTCTGCCCGCGAACTCGACCGCGCGAGCCCCTTCCAGGCTGACGCCCCGAATGGCCGCCTGGAAGCGTCCTCCCTGCCGTCCACCCGGTGGAAAGACGGAAAAGACGCGCGGCTCGGGCGGCTTCTTGGCTTGCCCCCACAGCTCCGGCGCCGTGCCCAGCAAGGCCAGCGCCAGCCACCGCCACGCCATTCCGTTACCTCCAATGCGGAAAGAAAGCCTTCCAGTTTTCGTACAGGATCATGTCCTGCACTTCCTCGGGAATCTTGGGCAGAGCCGAGCGCGCCACCACCTTATTGACGCTGCGCAGCCCGGCGATGACGTTGTCCATGGTGCCGGACGGAAAATCCGAACCTGGCAGGATCTTGTGCTCCACCCCGTACTCCATCGCGGCGACCAGCGCCTGCCAGTATCGCCAGGGCCGGTAGTGAACCGCGCTGATGTCCGTGTAGACATTCGGACACTTGCGGATCAGCACCATCACATCAGTTTCCCACGGGTGGCCCAGGTGAGCGATGATCATTTTCAGATCCGGAAAATCCATGGCCACGTCTTCAAGCTGTAGCGGCAGGCCCCACTTCAGGCGCGCCGCGCTGGGGAAGGTGGTGCCCTGGTGCCACATGATCGGTAACCCCAGCTCCTGGCACTTGCGGAACAGCGGCCAATACCGGCGGTCTTGTGGATCGAAGTGCTGATAGACCGGGCCCAGTTTCAAGCCCTTGAGCTTCAGGGTCCGGACACAATGTTCGAGCTGCTCGATCGCGTCCGGCTGGGTCGGGTCCACCGACGCCCAGCCCTCGATCTTGTCCGGATGCGCCGCGGCGTACTCGGCGATCACCTGGTTAGGCACCCACATTCCGGAGGCCTTGGCTTGCAAGCCGAAGACCACCACGCGGTGCACCGCGGCCGAAGCTCGCCAATGTTCCTCCGGCTTCGAGTCGTAACAGTGCAAGTCCAGATGGCCGGTGTAGGCCAGCCCGCCGGACCGCTTCAGCTTGACCAGCTTCGATGCCAGGGCCTCGCTCGCGTACTGCTCGCTCAGATGATCGGGATACCACATCAAGTGCGTATGGCAATCGATGACGGGACGTTCCGGCATAGGGTCGGACCTGTGCACCAGTTCATCGCACGCCGCTGCCGGGTGTCAACCGCGCCGCCCTGCCTGTTCAGCCGGCTGAACGCGAATCTCCCGTCCGGCTTGACTTCGGCCGGGATCGACAATATAACTCGGTAAACCTGTCTGGAGGGAGTGCTATGAACTATCTGCGTCAATCGCTCTTGCTCCTGGCTTTGAGCGCCGTCATCTGGGCTCAGCCATCCGCCACCATCGTCGGTCGCGTTACCGATTCGAGCGGCGCCGTTCTTGGCGGCGCCATTATCAAGGTGCACAACACCGCCACAGGCCTGGAGCGGTCCACCGTCGCCACCGAGACGGGAGACTTCGAGCTCCCCTTGCTGCCCATCACCGGCGCCTACGCGCTCACCGTCTCCAAAGAAGGGTTCCAGACCCACGAGATCACCGGCCTCCAACTGCAAGTGGACCAGCGCGCCCGCATCGACGTCACCATGAAGGTCGGCGCGATCGCGGAAAAGATCACCGTGCAGGAGGCCGCGCCCATCGTCAATACCGAGACCGGGGCGATCGGCCAGGTGGTCGGCAACCGGACCATCGTGGACTTGCCGCTCAACGGACGCAACTTTACGCAGCTCGCCACGCTGCTGCCCAACGCCATCGTCAGCTCGCAGGGCACGGCGGGATCCACGCTGGTCACCGTCAGCGGCGGCCGCCAGAGCAAGACCGAGTACCTGCTCGACGGCATCTCCATCAACGAGCAGTTGTTTGACGGAGTGGCCATTCGCCCGTCGGTGGACGCGATCCAGGAGTTCAAAGTGCAGGCCAACTCGTTTTCGGCCGAATACGGACGCGGGAACGCCATTCTCAACGCCACCATCAAGGCCGGCACCAACGAGCTGCACGGTACGGTGTACGAGTTCCTGCGCAACGACAAGCTCGATGCCCGGAACTTCTTCTTCTTCGGCGCCCGGAAGGCCCCCTACCGGCAGAACCAGTTCGGCGTCGCGGCCGGCGGGCCGGTGGTCCTGCCCGGGTACAGCGGCAAGGACAAGAGCTTCTTCTTTCTCAACTATGAAGGCCAGCGCATCCGCCAGGGCCGCACCTTCAACGCGCTGGTTCCCTCCGATGCTTTCCGGCAGGGCGATTTCTCGGCGCTCAGCGCCACGGTACGCGATCCGCTCACCGGCGACCCGTTCACCGGCAACCGCATCCCCGCCGCCCGCCTCAACCCGGCAACCAACTATTTCCTCCAGTTCATGCCCCGGCAGAATACATCGGCCGGCACCTTCGGCTACGCCGCCCCGTTCGCCGACACCCAGGACCAGGGCAACGCCCGCTATGACCAGCGCCTCGGCGCCAACGATACCTTCTACGCCCGCTACACCATCATCCACCGCGACGACTTCAACCCCGGCGCCTATCCGGAGAATGGCGGATTCACCCAGCGCAACCGGGTCCAGAACCTGGTCCTCAGCGAGACCCACATCTTCTCGGCCACCAAGGTCAACGAGCTGCGCCTGGGCTACACCCGTTTTCACAACGCCAACCTGAACCAGGGCCTGGGGACCAACCACACCGCCACCGCCGGCATTCGGGGCTTCGAGGAGACCAGCCAGAACTTCCCCGGTTTCCCGCAATTGAGCGTCACCGGTTTTCAGGGCATCGCGGGCAACGCCTTCCAGCCGCTGGTAAACCCCACCAACATGTACCAGCTCGTGAACAACTTCTCCTGGATACGCGGGGCCCACACGCTCAAGATCGGCGGCGACCTGCGCGAGTACCGCCTGACCTCCACCAACTCCGCCAACTCGCGCGGCAACTTCAGCTTTACCGGCGCCTACAGCGGGACCGCCTTCGCCGATTTCCTGACCGGCTACCCCACTTCCGGAGCGCGCTCGTTCCCGCGCAACCTTTTCGGCGAGTACGAGACCCGCTACCACTTCTACGTGCAGGACGACTGGAAAGTGTCGGGCAACCTGACCGTCAACGCCGGCCTGCGCTGGGAGCTGAACCAGCAGCCCACCGCTATGCTCGGCCAGTCCGCGCGCTTCAATTTCGACACCGGACGCTGGGCGGTGTCCACCTTCAACGGCCAGATCAACACCATTTCGCAGCAAGTGGCCAAGTTCGCCTTGCCGCGCTTCCAAAGCCTGGTCGATAAGGCCACCGACGTCGGCCTGCCGAACAAGCTGATCTACAACCGCTATAACGATTTCGCGCCCCGCGTGGGTCTGGCCTGGCGTCCCTTGGGCAACAACAAGACGGTGGTCCGCGCCGGGGCCGGCGTCTTCTACCTGCTGACCAGCGGCAACAACTCCGTCAGCGCGCCCATCATCAACGTGCCGTTCATCGTCGACGAATCCAAGCAACAGGTCCTTGCCAACAGCCGGCCCACGCTCGACGTGAGGGGCTTCTTCGAGCCCTTCAGCACCAACGCGAATTTCACCACGCAGCTGACCTTCGGCTTCAATCCGCACATGAAGACCCCCACCATGTATCAGTGGAACCTGGCCTTCCAGCGGGAGTTGCTGAACCATTTCTCGGTCGAGCTGGCCTACGTCGGCAACAAGGGCGCCTACCTGGAACGCTCCCTGCCCCAGAACCTTCCGCCCATCACCAATACCACGCGGCCCTTCCAGGATCGCCGGCCGCGCCCGCAATTCGGGACCGGCTCCTACTACGACAACCGCGAGAACTCCAGCTACAACGCCATGGAAGTCAAGATCGAGAAGCGATTCTCGCAGGGGTACAGCTTCCTGGCCGGCTATTCGTGGTCCAAGTCGATCGATGGCTCCACCAATGACCAGGGAGGCGGAGACGGCGCAGACAACCCCTTCGACCTCCGGACCATGCGGGGCCTCTCCAATCTCGATGTGGGCCGGCGGTTCATCGCCAGCTTCGGCGCGGAGCTGCCCTTTGGCAAAGGCAAGCCGTTCGGCGGCAGCCTGCCCAAGGCGGGCGACCTCATCCTGGGCGGCTGGCAGGTGGGTGGCATCGTGACCTTCCAGCAGGGCTTCCCCTTCACCCCGGTCATCTCCAGCGACCCGCACAACATCGGCTTTGCCTACGCGCGCCGCCCCGACGTGATCGGCACCGGCCTGGTGGACCGCTGCCGGCCCGAGCGCTGCTTCAACATCGCCGATTTCCGCGTCCCGCAGCCCTTCATTCCCGGCAATGCCGGACGGAACATCCTGCGCGGGCCGGGCGTCAGCAACTATGATTTGTCCATCTTCAAGAACTTCAAGTTCACCGAATCCGCTTACCTGCAATTCCGGGCCGAGGCCTTTAACGCCTTCAACCACACCCAGCTCAACAACCCGAACAACAACATCGAGCTGACCACCACCGGCGGACGAGTCTTCAGCGCCAAGGATCCGCGCATCGGACAATTCGCCTTGAAGATCTACTTCTGACCGGGACGCCGGGTTTCACGCCAGATCGACGCCACCTCGACATGCACCGCCGAACGTTCGTAGCGGCTACCGTGGCTGCGGCCGCCCCGCCTGCCGCCGAAGGTTTCCGCTACCGCGGCTATCTGGGCTGGATAACTGACCTGGCCACCCAGGCGGACACGCATGCCACTTGGCCCTCCATGCGGCTCGACGAGGCCCTTGTGCGGGACTACCGGGAGTCGTTCGCCCTGATGAAGCAACTCGGATTGCGGGATCTCTGCGTCTGGGGATTGTACGTCTCCCGCGCCTGGCCGGTCGATATCGCCGCCGCCGTGCCGCCCGCGCGCGGCCGCATGGTCGAGAAGCTGATTGGCGCGGCCCATGCCCAGGGCGTGAAGGTTGTCTCCGGGCTGGGCGTCTACAGTTGGGGCTTCGAAGAGATCCTGAAAGCCCATCCGCATCTGATGAAAGGGAACCGCAGCGCCATGTGCGGCAGCGAGGAGGAATCCTGGGAGTGGATGCGCAAGGTGATCGACTTCGTCTTCACCCGCTTCCCCATCGACGGCGTCAGCATGCAGTCGGCCGACCAGGGGCGCTGCACCTGCGCCAGGTGCAGCCGCTTCTCCGAGACCGAATACCACGCCCGTCTGAATATCCGCTGCGCCGATTACATCCACTCCAAGTGGCCCGGCAAGCGCGTGGCGGTCAGCGGCTGGGGCATGCGCTTCGAGGATCCCGCCAGCCTGCCCCACCTGGCGGAGCTGAGCCGGCACATCGACTACCTGATCGACGTGCGCGACTCCAGCCGCCGGCGCGATCGCCGGCTCCGACATAAGATTATCCAGTCCCTGTCCTGTGCCTTCGGCACGCTCGGCGGACCGCAGGTGGAGCCGCCGCAACACTGGCCCCGGGACCGCTGGTTCCTGCCCACTCTCCGGAGCGCCGGCGAGCATCTGGAAGAGCTCTACCGGGACGGCGGCCGCGCCTGCGAGTGGTTCTACCATATCCTCGCTAACCCTGGCGATGAGCTGTCCACCTGGGTCGCGGCCAAAGTGCTCGCCGACCCCGCCACGCCCTGGCGGAAGCACCTGGAATCGAGCGTCGAGCAGATTTATCGCGCCCCAGCGGGCGTCCGCGATGATCTCTGTGAGGCTTTTCTGGCCGCCGAGAGCGCCTACCTGCGCCACCTTCCGCCCGATACCTGCGGCACGATCTCTCTCGAGCCGCTCGTCTCCAGCGAGCCCGGCCCGCCGGTCTACCTGCTGAAGCGCCTCACACCTGAGCAGCGCGCCGCCTATGCGGCGGACTTGAAGACCGTTCGCGCCCGCTTCGAGAAGCTGGCCCCGGCCCTCCGCGACCCGGCTCGCGATAGAATACGCTTCATCCTTCGCTCCATCGACAATGTACGGAAGGACCTGACCGCATGAATGAGCTGACCGCCTTGTTCGCCCTCCTCACCCTGACCGCCGAGCTGTTCACCGCCACCCCGCTGACCGCTCCTCACAGTTTCACGCCGGAGATCGAAGGCCCCGCCTGCGACCGCCAGGGCAACATCTACGCGGTCAGCTTCGCCCGCAAACCCACCATCGGCCGCGTCACGCCGGACGGGCGCGCTGAAGTCTTCCTGGAGATGCCCGCCGGCAGCCTCGGAAACGGCATCCGCTTCGACCGCGCGGGCCTGATGTACGTCGCCGACTACACCGGCCACAACGTCCTCCGCGTCGATCCCAGGACCAAGGCCGTCTCCATCCTCGCGCACGAGCCCACCATGAACCAGCCCAACGATCTGGCCATTTCCAAGACCGGGACCTTGTGGGCCAGCGATCCCGACTGGAAGAATTCCACCGGCCAGGTCTGGCGCATCGATCTGAATGGCCGGGTGACCAAGGCGGCCTCCGGCATGGGAACCACCAACGGCATTGAGCTCAGTCCCGACGGCAAGACGCTCTACGTCAACGAAAGCGTCCAGCGCAACGTGTGGGCCTTTCGGATCGCGCGCGACGGCTCGCTCACCGGCAAGCGCCTGCTCATCCAGTTTCCCGACCACGGCATGGACGGGATGCGCTGCGACGCGGCCGGCAACCTGTACATCACCCGTCACGGGAAAGGAACGGTGGCCATCGTGTCGCCGCAAGGCAAGGTCCTCAGGGAAGTGAGCGTGCTAGGCGCGCATCCCACCAACCTCTGCTTCGGCGGCCCCGACGGGCGCACCTGCTACGTCACCGAAGTCGAGCACGGCCGCCTGGTCCAGTTCCGCACGGACACCCCTGGCCTGGAGTGGAAACGCCGCCGGTAGGATCGCGGGTCAGCCCGACGCGTTCCGGTCCCAGCGCCGTCAACTGCGCCGGACTTTCTGACGAGTCTCGCCGTGTTCAATCGCGAGCCCTGCCATCTGCTACGCGCGGACTTCAGCACGAATCCTCTGCCAGAGGTTAGACTATATCTGAACCATGCCGTACGGGCAATATCGCCTCCAGTTCTTACACATCTCAGACCTCCACGCCAAGGGTCCGGGGGAGAAGGAGCCCTGGCGGCGCCGGAGGGTGCTTGGCGACGCGTGGCTGCGCAACCTGGAGACCCTGCTCCAGGAAGAAGGACTGGTCCATTTCGTCTTCTTTACCGGGGATGCCGCGCAGTCCGGCAAGCCTGAAGAGTTCCACGAGGTCACGGATTTCTTCCGTGCGCTCTTGAACGAGCTCGACCTCGGGTTCGATCGGCTCTTCGTGGTCCCCGGCAACCATGACATCGACCGGGACGTGCGCGAGAGCGTTTGGAAATCCATGCGGATGCGGCTCGCCGGCGCCCGCGACCTGCTCGGAGTCTCCCTTCGAT
>JACOSH010000026.1 GCA_016178945.1 Acidobacteriota bacterium | reverse complement strand
GGCCGAGTCCAGCGCCAGAAAACGCAGCCGCGGCATGCGCAGCATTCCCGCCATGGGCGGCGCCACGGTGCTGAAGCCGGGCACGAACTTGGCCAGCACCAGCGCGCCGGTGCCGTGGCGCAGGAAGGTGTTTTCGGTGCGCTTGACGCAGGTCTCCGCTTCCAGCGCGATGCGGCAGATGACCCGCAGCACGGTATAGCCGCGCAGGCGGCCCAGCTCATACCACAGCCAGTCGCCGGGCAGCGAGGCCAGCACCGCGATCCCCAAGGCCATTCCGAATCCGAAGCGCCCCTCCCCGGCCAGCGCGCCCATGCCCAGCAGGAAGGGCAAGGCCGGCACGGGAAAACCCGCTTGCTCCGCGCAGACCGCCGCGAACAGCACGGCATACCCGTGCCGGAGAAGGAAGTGCAGGGCTTCGCTCATGCGGATCGCTCACCCGTATCCCAGTCCTCCCACGCCAGGCCCTGGACACGGGCGAACTCCCGCGTGTTGTGGGTGACGAGGATGGCTTCATGCGTTAGGGCGATCGCCGCGATGAAGAGATCGTTCGGTCCGATTGGAGTACCGTTCGAGGCAAGGTGTGCGCGGACACGACCGTAGGCCTCTACACATTGGTCATCGAACGGGAGGGAGCGCTTCAAGAAGTGGTTGAGCACGACCAGCATGTGGGCCGGATTCTGGGTTCGTAGAGTCCCGAAGAACAGCTCCGCCCGGACGACGGAGCACACTACAAGTTCTTCGGGCCGCTGAGACTCCAGCCGCCTGCGCACGGGTCCTGAGCGTCCGTTCAGATACAGGATGCAGGTGTTTGAATCGAGCAGGTAGCTCACTCAAACTCCTCGCGTACCTCGAAATCGCCCGCGGGTTGCAGCGTTAGTGGATCGTCCTGAAAGCTGCCGTAAGTCTGGTCGATGAAGCCGGGCGCCCAACGATTGTTTGCGCCTTCGTCTTCCCCGCGAGGTTGCACCACAACGAGGACGTCAACATCGGTTTCAGGCAGTCCCGTCGCGACCGTTACCTCCAGAGTGCCGTCGGGTTTGGTATGTGACTTGACGGATATCGTCACCATCGCGGCCAGCCTCCCTTCCCTATCATAACCGCGTTCCGCCCGCGCCACATCGGCCCGGAGCGGGCGCCGCCGACAAAAAACAATTTGCACTCGGAATGTTTTTGGGGTATGCTGGTCTTGCTCTGGCCAAAATCAGCTTCCGCCGATCTATGGAGACGATGATCGTATCCACGATGACGCGCGATGAAATGGAGAGTCGACGCCTGGAAGCGGCGCGCGATCTGCTCAACGGCCTGTCTCAGTCCCGGGTAGCCCGGAAGTTCGGCGTCAGCCGGACCACGGCCTCCCGCTGGTACCGGACGCTCTCGCATAACGGCGCAGAGGCGCTGCGAAAGCGCCGGGCGACCGGACGGCCCAGCCGCCTCACCGCCGAGCAGCTTGGCCTGATTCCCGGGATCTACGCTGCGGGCGCGCGCGCGCACGGCTTCCCCGACGACCGGTGGACCACGGCCCGGCTGGCCGCGGTCATCGAATCGCGCTTCGGCGTCCGCTACGACCACGACCACGTGGGCCGGCTGATGCACAAGCTGGGGTTGCGCGACTCGGCCGCGCGCGCGGCGAATGCCACCTTCGCCGCCTCGTTCACGGCCAGCTTCAGCCCCGTGGCGCAGACGGCGTAGGCGCGCGGCTCGCCAGCCGCGCCATGTTTTCGATCAAGCGGAGTCCCATGCCTCCGTCCGCGGTCAGGATCGACTCCGGATGGAACTGGACCGCTTCCACGGGGAGATCCCTGTGGCGCACCGCCATGATCACGCCGTCGTCGGAGCGCGCCGTCACTTCCAGGCAGGCGGGCAGCGCCTCCGGCCGCGCGAACAGGGAGTGGTAGCGGCCCACCTGGAATCGCTCCGGCAGGCCGGTGAAGATGCCCGTCCCGGCATGGCTGATCCACGACGGCTTGCCGTGCATCGGATAGTCCAGCACGCCAAGCTGGCCGCCAAACGCCTCCACGATGCCCTGCAAGCCCAGACAAACGCCGAATACCGGAACCCCCTGGCGCACCGCCTGGCGGACCAACTCGGGCACGCCGAAGTCGGCCGGACGGCCCGGACCCGGGGAGATCAGAATCAGGTCGGGGGCCAGCCTGGCGATCAGCTCGGGCGGGAATCCCGCCCGGTAGGTGACCACCTCGGCGCCCGTCTGACGCGCGTAGTTGGACAGCGTGTGGATGAAACAGTCGTCGTTGTCCACCAGAAGCAGCTTGAGTCCCTTGCCGGGCTGCTCCGGCGGGAGCTCTGCCGCCGCGGCTTCCGGCCGCCCCAGGATGCGGAAGAAACCGGTGGCCTTGAGGCGGGTCTCCTGCTCTTCCATGGCCGGAACCGAATCGTAGAGCAGCGTGGCGCCCACCGGGTAGCGCGCCAGGCCATCGCGGAGATACGTGGTGCGGATCAGGATGCCCGTGTTCATGTCGCCGTTGAGCGACAGCATCCCCACCGCGCCGCCGTACCAGCCGCGCGCGTCCTTCTCCAGGTCCTCAACGGCCTGCGCCGCGGCCTTCTTCGGCGCGCCGATCACCGTCACGGCCCACATGTGCGTCAGGAACGCGTCCAGCGAATCGAACCCCTCCCCCAGGTAACCTTCCACGTGGTCGACTGTGTGGAAGACGCCGGCGTAGGATTCGATCAGCCGACGTCCGATCACCTTCACCGAGCCCGGCACGCAGACCCGCGATTTGTCGTTGCGGTCCACGTCCGTGCACATGGTCAGCTCGGATTCCTCCTTGGGCGAGTCGAGCAGCTCGCGGATGTTCTGCGCGTCGCGCAGCGGATCTCCCGTGCGGCGCGCCGTGCCGGAGATCGGGCAGGTCTCCACGCGCAGTCCTTCCACGCGGACGAACATCTCCGGCGAAGCGCCGATCAATTGCTCGTCGCCGAGTTGGATGAGAAACTCGTACGGGCTGGGACTGGCCTTCTGAACCTGTTCGAACAGCGCCGACGCCTTGCCGGAGTACGGCGCGCGGAACGTCTGGCGCAGGACCACCTCGTAATAGTCGCCGCACCGCATGCCCTCGCGGACCTTCTCGACATTGGCCATGTACTCCTCGGGCCTATGGTCGGACTCGATCTCCCCACTGCTCTCCGAAGGCACTTGGCCGGCGCCGGCCTCCTCGGCCGAGCGGTCCAGGGCCAGCGTGGACAGGCCGTCTTTTTCGAAATCGTACTGGTAGCGCTCGATCTGTTCCTTCTTGCGGTCCATGAAGTAGATGTCGTCGCAAAAGAACAGGTGCAGATCCTTGTGGCCGGCGCGGGGGAGACGCTGGCGGATGGGCTCGAACTGGAACAGCAGGTCGTAGCCGAAGGCCCCCACCAGCGCCAGGCGTGAATCCTCCGGATGCCGGAACTCGTCGATCAAGGCGCGCAGGATCGAGAAGACCGAGGGCTGCTTGCTGCGTTCCTCCTCGGGGAACAGGGCCGGCAGCGGTTTCAGACGGCCGTGCAGGGCGGAGCCGTGCCGGCCAAATAATTCCCAATGCGGGTGCTCTTCGAGGACCGGCAGCAGGAGCTGATTCAGGATCTCCCCGCGCAGATTCAAGGGCCGGAACTCAACCACCCGGTCGCGGGCGACGATCTCCAGCGGCGGCCGCGACGAGGCCACGTCCCAGCGTGAATACCTGCCCGGAAACTCGTAGCCGGAGGATAGGTAAATGCCGCGATGCGAGTCCAGGTCCCAGAGGATCTGTTTCAGGCCTTTTCGGTAGCTGAGCTTGGAAACCGCGCGGGTGATGGAAATGCCGCCGCGGGTGGTATACCGGAGTTCTCGCATGGCCGCACCAGATGGAAGGGGAGTAGCTCTCAGTGTACTACAGGTTCTGGTCACAGCGATTCAGCCGCGTGATTTCAGCTACTTAGGAAACTACCGCCGAGGGTCTCTGCTAGTCTCCTGGGTGGAGAGGACCAATTCCATGAACACACCCCAGCTTCCCCAATATGGGCTCGAGAACCTGTACCTGTTTCCGTTCTATCAGGGCCGCGCCGACTACAAGGCGCGCACCGGGCAGGATGCGCCGCCCTTCGACGCCGCGCACAATGTGAAGCGCTGGTTGGATCCCAACCCGCAGAGCAAGAGCCGCCTGATCACCTATCCGCTGGTGCTGGCGCGGGACGAGAAGAACCTGCCGGTGCCCGACGCAAGCGGCGCGCCCTCGGTCGAGCCGCTCACCATGACCAAGGAAGAGGCGGCGCGAGTGAACATCCCGCCCGATAACCTGACCGCGACCCAGGACACGGTGATCCCGCTGTTCGAATACGACTGCCCGATCCGGCCGCTGCTGCCGGACGAGGCGCTAGTCTTCGGAGTGCTGGGCGTGGTGGCGGTGCGAAACCTGACGCTGTGGCGGGAGCAGGTGGCAAAGCAGAGCGGCGCGTTCCTGCCGTCCGATCGCGCGACGCTGGAGGCGATCGCCAAGAAGCTCGGCGTGTAGGGCAGGCCGGAGGCCTGCCCTACTGGGAGCGATCTACTGCACCGGAAGGAAGGAGGCGTTGCTGAACACCAGCCGGTCGCCGACGCGGGAGGCGACGACAAACACGATGTTGTCTCCGGCCGGCAACGTCTCGGGAACGGTGAAGTCCACCACATAGACGCCGATCAGATCGGGCGAATAAGTGGCCTTCACGTCGCCGGGCACACCCTCGTTGGCCAAGCCGATCACGGTCTCGTAGGGCGACAGCGCATCGTCGCCGGGGATGCCCGGCTGGTTCACGGCGACTTGCCGGCCGGCGGCGGTAACGGGGATGCCGAGTCCAGTCACAAAAACGCGGGCCTTTTCGCCGCGTTTGGCTTTGTTCTGGAGCGAAACGTAAGTGCCGTCGGCCCGGAGGGCGACCGCGCGCCTCTGCCCGTCGGACATGATGGTCTCGAACAGACCGGGGCTGACCGCCGACACCTGGACGCCGTTCACGGTGGTCGATCCGATGCCGACGCGGGCCACCACGGTGGTCAGGCCCTGGGCCTGATCGCCCGGCACCTGGAGGACGGCGAATTCGCCGCCGAGCCCCAAATTGCAGACCGCGTACAAGGGCGCCGGAGAGGAGCCGAATTGAAACGAAACGCTGGCCAACTGGTACGGCATCGGGCCAAGGAGGAGGTTCGCGGTGCGGCATCCCTGGAGGCCGGTTCCCAATCCGCCGGCGTAGACGGCAACCAGCGCCAGCGGGCTGACGCCGCCGCCCGCCGGACCGCCGGCGGCGCTAACGAAACTGGTGGTGGTGACGCTGGGGCCGGGCGGCCGCGAGGTCAGGTTGAACGTGGCAGTGGTGGCGAAGCCGGAGAGCGCCGCCGTAAGCACAATGGGGCCGGCCGTCGCGCCGGCGCGCACCGTGATTTGCGCGCGGCCATTGGCGTCGGTGAGCACCGCTGAGGTGGGAATGACGGCGCTCCCGCTGGTCAAGGTGAACTGCACGGGAATGTTCGCCACGGCTCCCCGGTCGGTGGAAACCTCCACGACCAGCGGCTGTGGGAAGTCAGTGTTGACGATCGCGTCCTGACCGTCGCCGGAAATCTTCCGGAAGCCGGTGAAGTTGAGGGTCACCGTGGCGGTGAAGATCGCGAAGACCGTCCCGGTCTGGTCTCTCACACGGATCTGCACGTTGCCCGGCACGTTCCCCAAGGTGACGTTGGCCGAAACGCGTCCGTTATCGTCGGGCAGCGTCGTGGCGTTAAACAGGGTGACCGTATTGGGCGTCACCGGCTCCCAGATCAGCGTGGGCCGTGGCTCGGGAGGCGCGTTGCCGCCCAGGTCCTCGGCGATCGCCACCAGAGGCGCGGCCAATCGGGCGCCGGCGTTGCCCTGCTGATTATTACCGGCGGAAATGCGGAGGGTGGCCAGCGGGCCTTTGGTGGCGCGGAATTGCAGATCGCTGAAAAACCGGTACGACGTGGAGCTGCTCTGTCCGCCCACGAAGATGGAGAAGAGGCCGGGGCCTAAACCAGTCACCACCGGATTGCAGGTGGCGACGCCATCGGGGGCCGTGTAGGCCGGACCGCCGCAATTGATGGTGGGACCGGTCCCTCCGCCGGGCAGCGTTTGCTGCAGCACGCGCACGGCGACACGCGGCACGCCCTGGCCGGTCTGGGGGCCGAAGTTCGGACTGACGAATACCCGGATGGGCCGATTGGATGCGGCGCCGGCGCCCACCACCAGCGGGAGATCCGGAAGGGTGGGATAGAGGATGAAGGCCTGAATCACTCCGCCACCGGCCTGGTCCGGCGCCGAGATCGTCATGGTGAAATTGACGCTCTGGCCAAACGCGGTGGCCGTGACGGTGGATTGCACGTAGGAGAGCAGATTGAGGAAAGCGGAGCCCACGAAGTTGACTTGCGTGAGTCCCTCGGTATCGGTGGTCGACTGCGCCGCGTTCACGCCGCCATTGCCCGTTACCGTCCACGCCACGGGCTGGTTGGGCATGGGCTGGCCGGCGGCATTCAACAACTTCACGACGAGCGCCTCGGGCGCCAGCGTATTCTGGACCATCACCTGGCCGTCGCCGGAAACCAAAACCAGACTCTGCGCGGAGGCGGCGCCAGCCACAAGCAACGGGACGGTCCACAGACCCAGGAGAATTCTCTTACGAATGTGCATCTTGACCTCGTCTTGATGGAAGACACAAAAGATTGGACTGGACGCGGGCGAGACTTATCAGTATAGCACTGGAAACGAAAAAAAAGGAGGGGAGCAAGCTCCCCTCCTCAAGGTTAAAGACTCAAGTTGTTATTGACCGAGTTGCTCGCCGCTCAGCGTGCAACCAGCCAAGGTAGGCGTCCCGGCGGTTCCACTGCCGCTGCACGGGAACGGATACGCCTGGCGAGGCGCCGCCGGATCCGGAATGATCAGCGCCAGATAGCCCATGGCGATGGTCTTCGCGCCCAGATCGCTGACGAAGGCAAAGCCATGACCATACTGGAACCGGCAGACCGCAATCATGTAGCCCTGGAAGTTCGGGGCGGCGATTGAGGCCAGCGTGGTGTAGGTAGTGCCGGAGCTGACTGTGGGAGTCAGCGTGGCGGCTGGTGCGTTGGCCCCATACCAGTTCAGAGTGCAAGTGCCGCTCTGTGGAGAGGTGCCGAACGGATCGGTGGAAGTCGACGAGATCGCGAGACCCGTATCAAAGCCGACCTGGTTGGTCACGAACGGGAACAACAGGTTCGTCACGCAAGGCACGATCGTGAAGATATTGGTCGCGGTCGACGTGTCGGCAAAGCGCGGGATCGGGCAGGCAACCGCCGTGGTCACCGTGGAGATCGGCGAATAGCTGCCGTTCACCGTGGCGGTCGGGCCGATGGCGGGCGAGTTGCCGCCCGGGTTGGCCGTGTACGTGATGTAGACGTTGAACGAGTGAGTGATGAAGGAGTTGTTGTCCCCTTCGGTCACCTCCCAGGTCGCGGTTCCTGAGCCTCCGGACAACGAAACGGTTCCGCAACTGTCGACCCCACCGCAGTTGGTGGTCGAGCCAGTAATCCCGCTGAAGGAGCTGGAACCATTCGCCACCATTCTGGCCCGATCCTTGACGCTGGGCAGGGAGGCCACGCTCACCGTCAGGGTGACGCCGGCCGGGACGTTGTTGAACACGGCTTGGAAGCGAGTCCCGAAGTTGGGCAGGCCCGCCGAGTTCAAACCGTTGGTAGAAAGAAACGCGTTGGGCGCCAGCCCGTGGAAGTAGCCGGTTTCCGTGTTGGAGTTCAGCAATGGCGAAAAGTCATCCTGGTTCGCCAATCCGGTCTCGGTGCCGCCGTCCCCCGACCCCCGGTTATACTTCTTGAAGGCGGAAGCCACCAGTTCTGTGTAGTTCAAAGTGGCCGCCCTCGCGCCGGTCTTGGAGAAGCACTGCTGGAAGGTGGTCGGGGCGTTAGTCACCGAGAACTGCAGGCTCTTCTGAATGACGCCGACCACCGGGTTGGGATTGTTGATCGGGATGGCAAAAGCGCCGGTCGCCGTGACCAACTCGTTGGTGGAGACCGCCGCGTTGCTGGCGGTGCCCAGCGCGTTGGCGTTAATCCGGACGTTGGTGATGCGGATCACGCGTACCGCGGTGGTGCCCGGAGGATCGATGGGAACGCCCAACCACAGGATGGAGTCCTCCCGTCCCGGCGCCTTCTGGCCCTGGAATACGTTCCTGTTGTTGCCGAAAGTGCCCGACAAGCCACTCCCATAGTAGGTGGGGAAACCAGCCCCGTTGCCCACGGCCGCGCAAGGGCTCGGCGCGGTGTAGCAGGGAAACTGGACCGTGTTGTTGGGATTCACGCCCGGCTCGTCGAGCATCAAGAGCGCTTCGGTCAAGCCGCCAGTGGTGAGCAGCTTGCTGGTGACGGTTGTCCCCATGAAGATCTGAACGTTAACCGGGGGAATGGTCCCGCCGAGCGGCGTGGCCGTACCACCGGTGCAGTTCAAGAGGACATCGCCCACCAACTCCGTGAGGCCTTCCGAACGGATCACAGGCACCGAAGCGGCGTTCGCCACGCACTGAAGAGTGGGCGTCTGCGCGCTTGCGGCCCCGGCCAGCAAGATGGCCAGTACAGCAAGCACGGGAATACATCTGCGAAAATCTGCCATTTCCTTCTCCTTGTAGATTTCGAATTGGAATCGGTCGAAGTTCTTTCTCAACCTGAACCTCTACAGCACTCCGAAACTTGGCACAACCTTGGGGATTTCTCCG
>JACOSH010000025.1 GCA_016178945.1 Acidobacteriota bacterium | reverse complement strand
CCTGGCCGATCCGGCTTCGGGCGTCATGATGATCCCGATCCGTAAGGCAGGAATCTACCACGGCGGGGATGGCGTGGCTCGTGCCGCAAGAATCGCCGGCGAGGTCATCGTGACCGCCAAAGAAGGGCAGGAACTGCGGCCGCTGCCGGATGGGGCGAGCTACTTGGGATTCATTTTCGCCCGGGGTGATTCGCCCCTGGATGTGGAGCGTCTCTTGCGCTTCGCGCACGCGGAGCTGAGATTCGAGATTGCAGCCACGCTGCCGGTCGTGGGCCGGGCCCAGCGCTAGGCTTTCGAGCGGGGCGGAACAAAGTCCGGCGGCAGCGCCGCTCCTTCGCCGAAAAAGTAGCCGTCCATCTGCTGGATGAGGAATTCCTGCGCTTCCTTGGTGCCCAGGTTGAGCCGGTACTCGTTCATGAGCATCTTCATGTGCTCCAGCCACATCTTCCAGGCATCCTTGGAGACACTCTCGAAGATTCTCTGGCCGATGGGATGACCTTCGAACGGGACTTCGTCCAGGCCCTCTTTTTCCTTCTGAAACTTGACGCAAAACACCTTCCGCGCGCCCGGCCGGATCACCTCTTCTACGCCCAGCGGCTGTCCGCCTCCACAACCCATGGCAATGCTCCTCTCTTTGTTAGGATAGCCGATTTCTAGCGAAAGCCGGCTTCCATCAGGATCACTCCCAGTTCCCGCCGGTCTCCCGCGACGGAAAAAGTCTTGTCCACAACCACCGTTAGAGTGGCGCTGGCGCCCGCCGGCTGTCGCGGCGGAGACTCCAGCGTGTAGCTGCCCGGTCCGGGGTAGGTCTGCGAGGCCGCCTCTGCGCCATCCACCAGCAGGGTCACGCGGCGGGCCGGCGCCCGGTCATGGATGAAGAATCGGACGCGCAACCGTTTCGCCCCGGCCGGACTCTTCAACAGGATCGCGGCGCGAGCGCCCGTCCATCGGTCCGGGTAGATGCCGCTGACGATCTGCTGGGCAGCTTCCGGTGCGGTGAGCGACAGATACTCCAGCGTGGGCTTTCGCTCCACGACCAGGTCCGCCCAGACCCGGTCGACCGGGCCGGAGGAGATGTCCAGAGGCCAATACCCATTGACGTAGGTCGAGTAGGCGGAGCGCGTCTTGAGGCCGAAGATCCGCAGCGGCAAGGCGGGCCGGATCTCGCGCTCGGCGATCCGGGTCAAGGCTCCGCCGCCGGTGGTGAAGGGCGTCGGGTATGCCAGCTCGCTTGACACCACCATCTCGCCGGGACGCACGGCCTGGCCGCGCTCGATCGCCAGCCCGCCTTCGGCCTCGAAGTAGTAGCGCAACCCCCATTCTCCGTTGATCCTGACCCGCCGATGGGAGACTTGCTCGCGGAGAGAGTTCGCGAACTGGCGGTAGCCGTCCCAGTGCTGGTAGTTGACTACCGCCAGCGCCAGGCTCAGGGGCAGATGCAAGGCAAATCCGGCCGCTAGCCAGGGCGCCGGCAGGTGGGACACCAGCAGCGCCACCGGCGCCGCCATCGGCAGCAGATAGCGCGCCGACCCGGCGAAAAAGACCACCAGCGCTCCCGAGAAGAACAGTGCGATCCAGGCCGCCAGGAAGGCATCCGGCCGCAGCCGCTTTCGCCAGGCGCCCACCAGCAGGACCGGCGACACCAGCCACAGGGCATGCACCCCGAGCGCCAGCGCGTTGTGGAGCTTGTTCTCCAAAGCCTGAAATCCGTAGGTCTGAAAGTGGCCGCCTAGAACCGCCGCGGGAAGTCTGCCCGTCGACCACAGCTCATATCCCTGCCAAAGGGCGATCGTGACCGGCGGCGCCAGCGCCAGCATCCACAGCCGGAGTGAGCGGCGGTGGTGCATCCAGACGAAGACGCCGAGTATCGGCGTGAGGAACACTGCCTGATAGGCCGACAGCGCGGCCAGCACCAGGGGCACGATCGCCCACCCGCTACCGGCCACGAACAGCGCGACGCCAGCCATCCAAAACGCCAGAAACGGCAAGTCGGACTCCAGCGAATTGCCGTTGATCACGAAGGCCGGCGTGGCCAGGAACAGCAGCGTCGCCCACAAGGGCCGGGGCGAGAAGCGGCGCGCCAGCGAGAGCATCGACAAGGCGGCGATCAGCGAAAACAGCAGATAAGCCGCGTGGAAGGGAACCTCGCGAATGTCGCCGGAGGCTGCCAGCAGCAGCGCCAGGAACCAGACGTTGAAGGGCGGATGCGGATGCCCTCGCATGTCCACCCAGTCGCCCAGGAACAAGTACCGGGCCTGGCTAGGATGCAGCGGATCGATCTGGGCGTGCTGCGCCCCGGCCAGGTAGTAGACATCGTCGCCCTGAATCGCCTGATTCAGAAACGGTAGCCTAAGGCACAGAATCAACGCCACCACGCAGAGCGTGCTTACCCTAACACCTGTCACCTAACACCTAAAACCTAACCTTCGGCCTGCGCGCTGCGGTAACTTCATCCACCCGGCTGGTGCGCGTCGAATGCGGCGCCGACTTGACCATCTCGGGATCCGACTCCACTTCCGCGGCGATGGCAATCAGCGCGTCGGCCAGCAGGTCCAGCTCCTGCTTGCTCTCGGTCTCGGTTGGCTCGATCATGAGGGCGCCGTGCACGATCAACGGGAAGCTCACGGTGTAAGGATGGAAGCCGTAGTCGATGAGCCGCTTGGCGATGTCGCCCGTGCGAACTCCGTGCTTGGCCTGGCGGTCATCGCTGAAAACCACTTCATGCATGTTGGGCGAGGAGTAGGGTAATTCGTAGTGGGCCTCGAGTTTCTTGCGGAGGTAGACGGCGTTGAGCACCGCGTCGACGGTGGCGTTGCGGAGGCCGTTGCCGCCGTGAGCCAGCGTGTAGGCCAGGGCGCGCACCAGCACGCCGAAGTTGCCGTAGAAGGCCCGGACCCGGCCGATCGATTCGGGGCGATCGTAATCCCAGGCCCACTCATCGCCTATGCGCTTAAGCCGGGGCAAAGGTAACAGCGCCTCCAACGGGGCCTTCACGGCCACCGGCCCGCCTCCCGGACCGCCCCCTCCGTGCGGAGTGGAGAAGGTCTTGTGCAGGTTCAAGTGCATCACATCGATGCCGAAGTCGCCAGGCCGCGCGATGCCCACCAGCGCGTTCATGTTGGCGCCGTCCATGTACATCAGGGCGCCCTTGGCGTGCAGGATTCCGGCGGCCTTGGCGATATCGTTCTCGAAAACGCCCAGCGTGTTGGGATTGGTGACCATCATGGCCGCGACGTCCTCGTCCACCGCGCGGGCCAGACCCTCCAGGTCGATGCCGCCCAATTCGTTGGAGCGGAGGTTCTGAACCTGGTAGCCGGCGATGGCCGCGGTGGCCGGATTGGTGCCGTGAGCCGAATCGGGGATGATGATCCTGCGGCGCGGATTGCCGCGCTTTTCGAGCAGCGCCCGCACCAGCAGGATGCCGGTCAGCTCGCCGTGCGCCCCCGCGGCCGGCTGCAAGGTCACCGCGTCCATGCCGGTGATTTCGAGCAGCGCGCGTTCCAGATGCGCCATCACCTCCATGGCCCCTTGCGACAGCGACTCCGGCTGGTAGGGGTGCGCCCAGGCCAGCCCGTCGAGCCGCGCCACCAGCTCGTTGACGCGAGGGTTGTACTTCATGGTGCAGGAGCCCAGCGGATACACGCCCAGATCGATAGCGTAGTTCCAGGTCGATAGCCGCGTGAAGTGGCGAATGACCTCCACCTCGCTCACCTCCGGAAAGCCTTCGATTTCCCGGCGCACATTGCTCTCGCCCAGCGCTGCGGCCATGTCCAGGGGAGGCACATCCAGGTCTGGCAGTTGATACCCCTTCTTGCCCGGGGAGCTGATTTCAAACAGGAGCGATTCGTTCTGCGTCGGGTGGGACCGGACTTTGCGCTCCATCGTCAGAACACCTCCGCCAATCGGTCCATGTCGCTCCGCTTGGACATCTCGGTGGCGCACAGCAGCATGCAGCCGGCCAACTCCGGGTAGTAGCGCTCCAGCGGCAGCCCGCCCACGATCTTGCGCTCCAGCAGGGCCTGATTGATATCGGCGGGCCGCCTGCTTCCGGTCTCGGCCACGAACTCGTTGAAGAACGGAGCGCTGAACCTCCGCTTCAACCTGCCGGCCAGGTAGTGGGCTTTGGCGGCATTCTGTTCGGCCAGTTCTCTCAGGCCCTGCTTGCCGTAGAGGCTCATGAAGACGGTCGCCATCAGGGCGATCAGGGCCTGGTTGGTGCAGATATTGGAAGTGGCTTTCTCGCGGCGGATATGCTGCTCGCGCGTCGCCAGCGTCAGGCAGAAGGCGCGATGGCCGCGCGAGTCGGTGGTCTGGCCCACCAGGCGTCCCGGCATCTGCCGCAGGTATTTCTCTTTGGCCGCGATGATTCCGGCGAACGGCCCGCCATAGCTGGGAGAGATGGCGAACGACTGGAGTTCGCCCGCCACGATGTCCGCGCCGGCCGGCGGCTCCAGAATCCCCAGCGACACGGCCTCGGTGAACAGGAACACCAGCAGCGCGCCCTTGCGGTGCGCCAGGTCCGCCGCCGCCCTCCAGTTGTCGATCACGCCGAAGAAATTGGGCGACTGCACCAGCACGGCCGCGGTCTGATCGGAGATCCGGCGCTCCAGATCCTCCAGATCGATCTGGCCGGTGGCGGGATCATAGCCGAACTCCTCGACCGGCAGGCCCTGGTGTTTCGCGTACGTGCGCAGCACCTCGCGATACTCGGGGTGAACCGTCCTGGCCGCCAGGATCCGGTTGCGGCCGGTGATGCGCACGGCCATCATGGCCGCCTCGGGCGTGGCGGTCGAGCCGTCGTACATCGAGGCGTTGGCGGCCTCCATGCCGGTAAGCTGGCAGATCATGGTCTGGAATTCAAAGATTGCGGTGAGCGTGCCCTGCGCGATCTCCGCCTGATAGGGCGTATAAGAAGTCAGAAACTCGCCGCGCGAAACCACCGTGTCCACCACCACCGGGCGGTAGTGAGAGTAGACTCCGGCCCCGAGAAAGGAGGGATAGCCGTTGGCGCACTCGGCGGCCCGGGCGCGGAAGTAGTCGACGATGGAATACTCCGAGATGCCCGCCGCCAGGTCCAGCGGGCGCTTCAGGCGAGTCTCCGGCGGCAAGTGCGAGAACAGCTCCTCCGGCGACGCCAGCCCGCACGCGGCCAGCATGGCCTGACGCTCGGAGTCGGACTTGGGAAGGTAGCGCATGGCTAGTTGTCAGTTGTCAGTTATCAGTTATCAGTTCTCAGTTGACGGTAATCAGTTCGGGTCTTTACTGACAACTGACAACTGTCTACTGGCTACTCTCTTCCCCTACATACGCTTCGTAATCCGCCGCGCTGAGCAATCCGGCGGCTTCCGCGGGGTCGCTGAGCCGGATTTTCACCAGCCAGGCCGCGCCGTGCGGATCCTCGTTGAGTTTTTCGGGGGCCGTGGCCAGCAGCTCGTTGATCTCGGTGACCTCGCCGGAAACCGGAGCGTAGATATCGCTCACCGCCTTCACCGACTCGACCGATCCCAGGGACTTGCCCATCTCCACCCGCGTCCCCACCTTGGGGAGGTCCACATAGACGATGTCGCCCAGCGCGTCCTGGGCGTGATCGGTGATGCCGACGGTACCGGTCTCGCCTTCCACCATCACCCACTCGTGCTCTTTCGTGTAGCGGTAGTTCTCTGGATACATGCTCTATCTCGCTCGCTTGTAAAAGGGGGTGGCCACGATTTCGGCCTCCACCGGCTGGTTGCGCACCATTACCTGGATCGTGCGTCCGGCCGTGGCCTTCCCGGTGGGCAGATAACACAGGCCGATGTTCTTGTTCAGCGTCGGAGCCGGCGATCCGCTGGTGACCCAGCCGGCCGCCGTGCCGTCGCACCACACTTCGTAGCCGTCGCGGGCCACGCCACGCCCGCGCATTTCGAACCCGGCCAGCTTCCGTTGGATTCCAGCTTCTGTCTGACGGGCCAGCGCCGCCCGGCCAATGAAATCGCCCTTGTCCATCTTGACGATCCAGGCCAGGTCGGCCTCCAGCGGCGTCAGCGAGGCATGGATCTCGTGGCCGTAGAGCGCCATCTTGGCCTCCAGGCGCAGCGTGTTGCGCGCGCCCAGCCCGCAGGGCTTGATGCCGAATTCTTCGCCGGCGGCCAGAATCCCGCTCCAGCGGCGCGCTCCCGCTTCCGGCGCGATGTAGATCTCGAAACCATCCTCGCCGGTGTACCCGGTGCGGGCAATGCGCGCCGGCTCGCCGGAAACGTCCCCGTCCGTGAACCCGTAGTACTTGATCTCCGCCAGGCGGACCGGCGTCAGCTTCTGCAGCGTGTCCAGCGCGCGGGGACCTTGGATGGCAAGTTGCACGTAACGGTCGCTCGCGAATTCGACTTCGGCGTCGAAGCGGTTGGCGCCGCGGATATGCTCGTAGTCCTTCTCCTGGTTCGACGCGTTGACGCAGATGAAATAGTGGTCATCGGTGACCTTATGAACCAGGACGTCGTCGACGAAACCGCCGTGCTCGTACAGCAGGCCCGAGTACTGCGCCTGCCCGGTCTTCAGCTTCGACGCGTCGTTGGTGGCGGCGTAGTTGACCAGCGGCAGCGCCTCCGGCCCCCTCACCTCGATCTCGCCCATGTGGCTGACATCGAACAAACCCACCGCCTTGCGCACGGCATGGTGCTCCTCCAGGATGCCGGAATACTGCACCGGCATGTCCCAGCCGCCGAAATCGACCATGCGGGCGCCCATCGAGCGGTGCACGGAATTCAAGGGGGTCGCCCTGAGCGCGGCGGATGCGGAAGACATCGGAAACTGCCAGCCTAGCAGAATCCCCGCATCCGCCGCCACTGCCGGCTGAAGGCGCGGCAGCGCCAATCAAAGGTGGCGAAGCCCACCTAATCCCTTTTGCCTTTTGCTTTTTGCCTTTTGCCTTTTGCCTTTTTTCTTCTTCTCCCCTGCTAAACTGATGATCGAATGTTCCTCCGCCGCTTCGCCCTCACCCACGCGGGCTGCATCGAGCGCCTGGAGATCGATTTCCGCAAAGCCGACAAGACCCCCCGGAAATGGACGCTCATTCTGGGCGAAAACGGCGCAGGCAAGAGCACCATCCTGCGCGCCTTGGCGCTGCTCACGGCGGGCAGCGAGGCCTTGCCGGAGCTGCTCCCGGACCCCTCTCGATGGATTCGAAACGGCCGGTCCTCGTGTCTGATCGAGGCGGAAATGGAAACCGCCCAAGGCGCGGTCCGCAAGATCCGGCTGGAGCTCCGGCGCGGAGACACGGTGCTCCGCGTGCTGTCGCGCAACCGCAAGAACCTGTCCGACCTGGATCGCGCGCTGGCCTACACGGATCGCAGCTATTGCGTGCTCGGTTACGGCGTGACGCGCCGCCCGCCGGGCATTCGTCCCGGTCCCTCCCCGGCCGCCGAGGCCTTCGACAACCTTCGAGCCCGGGCGGTCGCCACGCTGTTTTCGCCCGACGCGCGATTGCACGCCCTGGACGCCTGGGCCATGGCCCAGCACTACGCCGGCCGGCGCGCCGGGCTGGCCATTGTCAAGGAGACGCTGGCCGGCGTGCTGCCCCACGTCCGCTTCTCCCGCATCGACACCCGGAAGCGGCAGTTGTTGTTCCACACGCCCGATGGCGAGGTGGCCCTGGAACAGCTCAGCGACGGCTACCAGAACGTGGCCGCCTGGTGCGGCGACCTGGTGTATCGCGTCACCGAGATGTTTCCGGACTTCCGGGAACCGCTCAAAGCGCGCGGCCTGCTGCTCGTGGACGAAGTCGATTTGCATCTCCATCCCCGCTGGCAGCGGCTGCTGTACGGATTCCTCACCGACAAGCTGCCGAACTTGCAGATCGTCGCCACCACGCACTCTCCCTTGATGGCGCACAACGCCGGCCAAGGCGAGCTCCATTTCCTCCATCGCAGGACGCCCAGCAGTCCGGCCGCGCTCTCCCGTTATGACGGCGATCCCAGCAGCCTGATGGTGCACCAGTTGATTCTGAGCGAAGCGTTCGCCATTCGAACCGTGGATTCGATGGCGGTCGAGCGCCTGCGCGAGGAGTATCGCCGTCTGGCGGCGAAAAAGGCCCTGCGTGCACGCGAGCGCGCGCGCAAGGCAGAGCTGGAGAGCGAGCTTGCCGATCTGCCGGACTGGCACAAGGCCACCCGGACGGATCGCCGTCTGGTGGCGCTCTTGAAAAAGCTGGAGCGGGTTCGCGGATGATCCGGCTCCAGCGCGCGCGGACTCCGGATGCCATCCCCGCCGCTGTCCGGGGGCGCACGCGGATCGGCCGGAACCTGGAGCTGCTCCGCGCCGCTCAGGTGGCCGCGACCTTCGAGTTCAAGCCCGGCTACTGGAAAGACGGCAAGGCCCGGCTCAAGGCGGAGACGCACGGCAAGTGCGCCTATTGCGAGTCGAAGATCGACACGGTGGCGCACGGCGATGTCGAGCACTTCCGGCCCAAATCGGTCTATTGGTGGCTGGCCTACTGCTACGACAATCACCTCTACGCCTGCCAGATCTGCAATCAGGTCTTCAAGAAGGACAGATTCCCGGTACGCCGGAAGATG
>JACOSH010000024.1 GCA_016178945.1 Acidobacteriota bacterium | reverse complement strand
TCCCGGCCAGGCCAACTACGCCGCTTCGAAGGCGGGTCTCATCGGCCTCACCAAGTCGCTCGCCCAGGAGATGGCCAGCCGGAATGTCACGGTGAACGCGGTCGCCCCCGGCTTCATCGACACGGACATGACCAGCGGGCTGTCGCCGGAGGTCAAGGAGAAGCTCCTGGCCGTGGTCCCTTTGAAGCGGCTGGGCCGCGCCGGGGAGGTTGCCGCCGCCGTGCGCTTTCTGGCCAGCGAAGAGGCCGGTTACATCACCGGCCACGTGCTCGACGTCAACGGCGGCATGTACATGTAAGCTCTCACGGAGATGAGGGCTCCATCCACAGCGCGCCGGATTGCACCACGGCCATCCCGTCCTTCGCCACCAGAATCGACGCCATCGCGCCGGACGTTCGCGCGGCGGCATCCACCTTCATCCGCAGCACCGGCATTCCGTTGACCGCAAGATCCGGGTCCAGCCGCAGCGAATCCGGTTGGATCGAAAGTCCCGGACCGAGCAGGGTCACCGCATGGCCGCCGTCCAGTTCCGGACCGCTGAGGAACAGCTCGACCGTCTGGCCGGACTTGATCTCCCGCGCCCCCGTGCCGAAGACTCCGTAGGCGCCCAGAAACTGAATGCGGAAGCCAGGCCTCTCGGAAGCCGCCACCAGGTCGGCCACCGCCGGCTCGGTGGAGACTTCCACCGTCTGGGGAGCGGCCAGCCCGCCGAAGAAGGTGGTTTGAAAAGGCGCGGTAACCTGGGACTCCGGAAGCTGCACGTTGCGCGGGAGGACCGGGCCGTCCAGCGGTTGTACGTACACCTGGTAAGCCCCGCGCGGAACGCGGAGCGCATATCGGCCAGTGGTCAGGTCGGTCAGCCCGCCCACCAGGATACCCGCGGCCGCGTCGATCGCCACCACGTGCCCGCCCCGCACCGGTTCGCCGCCCGGCAGCGAGATCGTGCCGCGCAGGACGCCGTAAGCTTCCGCCGTGCTCTCGGCCGGATAGACCTCCGCCAGGAACGCGAGGTCGTCCGCGCTCAGCCGCGACTCGATCGCCGACTCGCGCGCGGCGCTCTGGTACATCGCCGCGGCCAGGATGCCGGAGTGGCCCGCGCCCAGCGCGTGCCCCAGCTCGTGCGTCGCAACCGACTGCAAGTCGTAGGTCCCCGCTTCCAGGGTCGTGGAAAACTTCACCGCAGGATTGAACAGGATGTCGGTGTCGAGGATACGTCCCTGGTCGTCGAAGACGCTGAGCGTCACCGCCACCGACGCCCCCACCACGCTGCGAATCTCGGGCGTGTCCAGGAACACGAAGACGTTGCGCCGGTCCATGGGATCGTTCGCCGCACCGGTCGCCTCCAGCGTCGCGAACCGGACTTGCGCCGTGGCGACGCTGCCGTAGGTCTTGGCCGCTGCCGCGAGCGCCGGAGTGAACTCCTCGGGCCCATTGACCAGGAACTGAATACTGGCGGCGTCGGCGCGCCGCAGCGGCACGCCGTCCTTGGTGGCCTGGCGGGTGTAGGCGCAAAGCGAAATCGCACACAGGCAGGCCGGAATCAGGGGCCTCACTGCGACCTCCCCGCCAGCATCCGCCGGATCCGCGATTTCATTTCCGGCGTGGCCCGCTGCTTGCTCAGAGCCCGCCAATGGCCGGCCGGCGTGCGGTAGAGGAACAGCAGCGCCTCTTCCCCCACCGCATAGTCCAGAGTTTCCGAGACCCGCATCGAGATTCCGTCCAGCGACCCGCCGGGCTCGCTGACGATCACGACAAGCCCCCGGTTTCCCCGCAGGATGTCGAGCGCCTGGACTTCATAGTGCGTCCAGATGTATTTGTGTTGCGCGTCCCACGCCGGCCACGACCGGCTCACGCGCCCGTGAACGATCGACTCGGCGCGGTTTACCAACTCCTGGTCCGGCGCCGCCGCCAGCACGATCAAGATGATGAGCCACATTCCTGTTCCCTCCGCAGTTTCGCCACCACCAGGCGAATATCGTCCCAACTGATTTCGGGGGGAAGGGCTTCTTTCAGGGGCTTCAGCGTTTGCAGGCCGTGCCGGCGGCAGGCTTCCTCAATTCGCGCCTGCTTGTTTTCTCCCACCCAGCCTGTCCGGAACTCGAGCCGGCCTTTTTCGACCAGGTCCGCCACCATGGCCACTACGGTGGCAAGCTGGCGGTCACGGGCGCGCGCGATCTCTTCAAACGTCTTGCCCTCGGCCAACAGGCGCAGAGTCTCTTCGGCGGGAGTGATCTTCTGCTCCTCCACGCGGCTGACCCGTGCGCCCCGAACGAATGCCTCCAGCGCCGCGAAGATGTCGCGCCCGTACTGCTCCGCCTTCCGCTCGCCGACGCCGGTTACCCGCAACAGCTCCCGAATGGTGGCGGGACGCTTGCGGCACAGGTCGTCCAGCGCCGCGTCGGTCAGGACCATGAAGGCCGGGATTGCGCTCCGCTGCGCCACTTTCCGGCGCCACTCGCGCAGGTATTCGCGCAATTCCCGATCCGCGGCCGCCAGCGGCAGCGGGGAAGCGGGCAGCGCCGCGTCCTGTGCCGGCTTGCGCGCGGGCCGGGGCACAGGACTTTTCTCGGCCGGTTCCGGCCCCGCCATCCAATCCGGGAGCGCGCCGCACACGTCGCACATGTCGCAGGTCTCCCACTTGGGCGTCTCCCCGAAGTGCAGGCAGATCTGCCGGTGCCGGCAGCGCGAGGATTCGGCGAAGCGCCGCACCTCGTGGTAGCGCTGCCAGGCGCGGTCCCGTTCGCCGGGATCGCCCACCATCTCGATGAAATGGGCCAGCAGCCCGGCGTCCTTCTTTTGCCACAACAGCGCGCAGTCGGCCGGTTCTCCATCGCGCCCGGCCCGCCCCGCTTCCTGGTAATACTGTTCGATCGACTTGGGCAGAGACAGGTGGATCACCGCGCGCACCGAGGGTTTGTTGATCCCTAGCCCGAAGGCGATGGTGCCAACCAGCACCGGAACCTCGTCCGACATCCACTGCTCCTGATTGCGCTGCCGGGTTTCCGTGTCCATCTTGCCGTGATACGGGACCGCCTTTATCCCCTTATCGGCCAAAAAATCCACAGTCTCTTCGACTCGTACGATAGTCGGCGCGTAGACGATCACATTACTCCCGGAGTACGAGCGTAGCGCCCGGACTAGGAGGTTCGGCTGCGTCTGGGCCGTGCACTGCCGGACCACGTACCGCAGGTTCGGCCGGTGGAAGCTGACAATGTACTTGTGCGGATCGCGCAGTTGAAGCTGTTGCAGGATATCGTGCCGCACGCGCCGCGTGGCGCTGGCGGTGAAGGCGGCGATGGGGGCCTCGGGGAAATGCTGGCGCAGGCTGCTGAGCTGCCGGTACTCCGGACGGAACTCGTGACCCCATTCCGAGATGCAGTGCGCTTCATCGATGGCGAAGAAGCCCAGTGGCACTTGCTGGAGCCAGCCGATGTTGTCCTCGCGAGCCAGGCGCTCCGGCGACAGGTAAAGCAGCCGGTAATGGCCCTCCCGCGCCTTGCGCATCACCTGCCACTGCTCCGGCGCGGGCAGCGAGCTGTTGAGCACGGCCGCGGGAATCCCCATCTGGGCGAGCTGCGCCGCCTGGTCCTGCATCAGCGCGATCAAGGGAGAGATGACGACCGCGGTCCGGCCCAGCACCAGCGGGGGCAACTGGTAGCAGAGCGACTTCCCGCCGCCCGTCGGCATGATGACGCACACATCCCGGCCCGCCAGCAGGCTGCGCACGATGCGTTCCTGCATGGGGCGAAACCCGTCGTATCCCCAATAGCGGCGCAGCGGGCCGAGCAGGTCCAACTCGGTCCCGGCGGTCAGCGTCCCTTCGCTACTCACAGAATGCCTGGCAGTCGGCTTCCACCATTTCCTTGACCAGTTCTTCGAAGCCGATGCGGTGCGACCAGCCCAGCGTTCTGCGCGCCTTCGACGAGTCGCCCAGCAGGACGGTCACCTCGGCCGGCCGGTAGAGATCCGGATCGGGCGCCACGTACTTCTGGTAATCCAGGCCGGCGTGCGAGAACGCCAGCTCGACGAATTCGCGCACCGAGTGAGTCTCGCCGGTGGCGATGACGTAGTCGTCCGCCTCGGGCTGCTGCAACATGCGCCACATCGCCTCCACGTACTCGCGGGCGTGCCCCCAATCGCGCTTGGCGTCCAGGTTGCCCAGCCGCAGCTCGCTCGACTTGCCGCACCGGATGCGGGCCACCCCGGAGGTGATCTTGCGGGTGACGAATTCGTAGCCCCGGCGCGGCGATTCGTGGTTGAAGAGGATGCCGCTGGAGGCATGCAGGCCGTAGGCCTCGCGGTAGTTCCGGGTCAGGTCAAACCCGGCGACCTTGCTGATCCCGTAAGTGGAGCGCGGATGGAAGCGCGTGCGCTCGTTCTGGGGCATCTCCTCGGCCTTGCCGAACATTTCGCTCGAGCCGGCGAAGTAGAAGCGGCATTGCGGCGCCAGGTTCTTCACCGCCGCCAGCAGATAATGGGTGCCGTTGATGTTGGCGTTGAGCGTGGAGAACTCGTCGTCGAAGGAATAGCTGACGAAGCTCTGGGCCGCCAGGTGATAACATTCGTCCGGCTTGACCGCCGCCACCACCTGGTGAATGCTGGCGTAGCTTTCGAGCGACGCGGCATGCAGGTCCAGCCGGCTCCGGATGGGGTGGATTCGCGACAGACGGTGCTCGGGATCCTCCAGCGCCACGCGGCGCACCACGCCATGCACTTCATAACCGCGCTCCAGCAGAAGCTCCGCCAGATAAGAACCGTCCTGGCCCGTGATCCCGGTGATCAGGGCGCGTGGTTGGGGCATGGATTCATCGTAACAATTGCATTCGCCAGATGGCTGTGTGGCGCACCTTCTGGAGCGGGCGATCGGCGGCCGACAGCAGGACATCCAGCACCACGAAGTCGCGGCCTTTCCGCTCGAAACATTCCGCGACCCGGCCGTGTACCGTGATCTCCGCGCCGGGATGCGCCGCGCCGTAGTGGACGACTTCGCTCGCTACATGGATCCAGGGATCGAGCCGCACATTGCGCATCAGGATGTGGTTGGCGAGCCCCAGCAGGTTGCCCTGCGCGCCGTCCGGGTCCGGCGCCTCCCGGATGGAGCCGAGCACTGTTCCGGCTGCCAGCGACTCGCTCGAGGCGGCGGGCCGGTGGTCTGGGGACGGCAGCGGCCTTTCCGGATAGCGCTCGAGTTCAAGCGCCGGGCGCGGTCCGTCGACTCGGGCTCGGGCGATCACGCGCGGCACGCCGTCGGCGCCGCTGGCCGTTACTTGATAACCGTCCCCGCTGACTTCCACCTTGCAGACGGCTTCCTCTCCCTCGTAGAACGGCTGGTGAAAGCGGACCTGGACCGATCCCCGCTCCACCCACGCCGGCGCCAGCCCGATCAGCGGCACGATCATGTAGCCGTACACAACGACTCCTGGGACCAGGCCGCCGCGAAAGCCGTACCGGCCGGCAACCGAGTCGTCATGGATCTGGTTCTCGGAGCCGGTGGCCGTGTTGTGGGCGCGCACCCGGTAAACCATCCTTCTGGTATACACTGTTTCCACCATCATGATTCGCGCCACAGGGCTGTGTTTGCTTGCCGCACTGCTCGCCTTCGGGCAGTTCCGCGAAGAAAAGTTTCATGGCCGCGATGCGTGGGTGCTCGACAACGGCCTCCTGCGCGTGAGCCTGCTGCGCGGCGGAGGGCACATCGCGGAGATCCGGCTGATCTCCAGCGGTCCGCTGAAGAGCGTGAACCCGATGCGCGTCCCCCACTATCCGACCATCGACCCGCATCAATACGATCCGGCCAAACACGACCTCCTCTACGGCGCCAGCCCGCACCGCTGGCTGTCCAGCGGCTACATGGGGCACCTGCTGTGCTTTCCCTTCTACGGCCCGCCCTCCTCGGAGGACGAGGTCCGCGCCGGGCTTGGCAACCATGGCGAAGCGCCCATCGTCGAATGGCGGATGAGCAAGGTCGATCGGCGGCCCGATGGCGTCACGTTCTGGTACGCCGCCAGCCTGGAAAAAACCCAGTACCGGGTAGAGCGCGCCGTCACCTTGCCGCGCGGCCTGCGCCAGGTGCGGGTCGAGGAGTGGGTGGAGAATCTGGCGCCCTTTGACCGCCCCATGATGTGGATGCAGCACGCAACCTTCGGCCCGCCCTTCGTGGAGCCGGGCCGGACGTACCTGGATGCCTCCGCGACCCGCGGACTGGTGGGCGCCGGACGGACCGGCTCGCTGAAGGCGGATTCGCCAGTCAACTGGCCCGAAGGTGTCTCCAGCGATGGACGCCCGGCCGATCTGCGCGTGTTCCAGTCCCAGCCCAATTCCGGCACGTACTACGCGCTGCTGCTGGATCGTTCCCGCTCTCACCAGTTCTTCACGCTGTACCATTCCGGGTATCGCGTGCTGGCCGGCTACGTGTTTCCCGCGGAGGGCAATCCCTGGCTGGCCGACTGGCAGGAAAACAAGAGCAACACGACGCCGCCCTGGAATGGGCAGGTGGTGGCGCGCGGCCTGGAATTCGGCAGCTCGCCTTTTGCCGAGGGCCTGCGCAAGAGCGTCGAGCGCGGATCGCTGTTGGATGTCCCCGCCTACCGCTGGATAGGCGCTCACCAGCGCCTGAAGACCGAGTTCACCATTTTTCTCGCGGAGATCCCGGAAGGCTTCCGTGGGGTGCGGGATGTGCGCTGGAGAGCCGGCGAGCCGGTGATCGTGCCGCGCACAATACCATGACGCAACCGCTCTCTCACGATCGCGGCTCTGTAGGTTCTTTGCAACGGTTGTAAGTGCATTCGACGCATGGCACCGAGCCGCGACCGTCAGGGAGCGGTTGCCGATATTTTTTCACGGGCGCCTCCCCCGTCATACCGGCATCCGCACTTCGCGCTTCTGATGATAGGCCAGGTTCGCCAGATGCGGCGCGCTCACCGCCGTCGCCCCCACTTCCACCGGCGCGTTCGGCTCCTGGCGCGATTTCACGCAGTCCAGGAAGTTCTGGATGTGCGCCTCCAGCGGCACCGGCGCGTCCACCTTCTGCGACGGCTCGGGATGATCCTTGAAGGGCTCCGTCCAGATGCGGTAACCGGCCTCATCCAGGATCAAGGTGCCCTTGTCGCCCTGGAACTGGATCGACCAGCCGTTGTCGTACGAGTTGCAGTAATTCAGCGTCCAGGTGGCCATGAACTGCGGATACTCGAAGACGGCGCAGAAAACGTCCGGCGTCTGCGCCCCCATCATCTTGGCGACCTGCCCCATGCACACCGCCGCCGCCGGCCCGGTCGTATTGGTGAACCACTGGACCACGTCCATCAGGTGCGTCCCCTGGTCGGTCATGTTCCCTCCCGAGTAGTCCCAGAAATAGCGCCAGCGGCGGAAGCGCATCGGCTGAAGCTCGCGGTCGCGCGCCTGGCCCAGGAAGCGCTTCCAATCCAATTTGCCGGGCAGCGGGCTGTTGTCCAGCTCGGCGGCGATGTTCCAGTTCCACTGCGGCTTGACCATCGTGATCTTGCCGAGCAGGCCGCCGTCGACCAGCTCCTTGCATTTGCGGATGGCCGGCGCGCTGCGCCGCTGCATCCCGATCTGCACGATCTGCTGGGTGGCGCGCACCGCCTTCACCATCTCCCGGCTCTGCTCGAGCGACAGCGACATGGGCTTTTCCAGGTAGACGTCCTTCTTGGCCTTGAGCGCGGCGTACAGGTTCGGCGCGTGCTGATGATCGGGTGTGGCGATGACGACGAAGTCGATGCCCTTCTGCGCCAGCAGGTCGTTATAGTCGAGGTGGCTCTTGGCCTGCGCCGCGTCCTTCAGGGCCAGCTCCAGGTTGGGCTCGTAGACTTCGGACGCCGCCACGCACTCGCAGCCCAGCTTCTGGAAGTTCCGGCTCAGATACCGGCCGCGCCCGCCGGCTCCGATCAGGCCATAGGCCATGCGATCATTCGCGCCCCAGGCCTTCCGGGGAATGAAGAGCGGCGCTGCCGCCAGGGCCGCCGTGGTCAGGATTTCTCTGCGATTCGAATCCATATGAATGCTCCTTTGCCGAATACTGTATCAAAAGCGGGAGTAGCGATTCACTTCGCGAGTCCGATCCGGTCCACCTGGAGGATGCCGGTTTTCTCGAAGAGTCTGCCCGTGATCCTTACCTTGCGGCCGGCGAATTCCTGCGGCGTCTTTTGGTCGCTGAGCTTGTATGACTTCTTCCCGTCGTGCAGCACGTACTGGCTGCCGGCGCGTACGCACTGGGTAACGCACTTGGAATCGGGCGCGACCTTCATCATGGCGTGGTTTGTTCCGCACATGCTGTCGGTGATGACTCCGGTAAAGGCCCGCGGCCCGCTCCCGGCTTGGAGCAGAAACGAGGCGGCAAACAAAGCGAACGTGCTCTTCTTCATGGCTGTTCTCCTGAATGAGATTGAAAACTGATCTTCCGCCACAACTGTTTGTAGCGGTCCTCGGACAAAGTCTCCTTAAGCTGGAAACGAACTTCCCGGGGCCCGCCGTGATGCCACTCGGCGCGCTCCAGGGTCGTGAAGGTCAGATCGAAGGGGCCGGAACTGCTGACGTTGTCGATGTCGCGGAGACGCCAGGTGCGCGAGGCGTCGCCCTCCCGGGTGGAATACACGATCCGCTCCTCGCCCACCAGCAGGACGCCCTCGCTGCCGCCCAGCTTGTGCAGCAGCTTGGCGCGGATCTGCCATAGCGGCTTGACTTCGGAATCGGCCAGGGCGGCGACGAACCGCTGGTCCAGACGGCCGCGAAACAGCGGGTACGCCTTCGCCGCCAGCTCCTTGGGCAGGCGATCGAAGTGAAACTCCCGGTCGCGGCCCATCTGGCGGCGGTTGTCTTCGTAGGTCAGGATGGAGAGGCGGTCCGGACTCAGCACAAGCTGCTGGATGTCCTGGTACTTCCATTCGCGGGAGTGGAGCTTCTTCTTACCGGGCTCCTGAAAGGAGAGGGTGTCCGGGTCGATGCGCAGCTCTCCCGTGGCGCCCTTCCGCCAGTGCTGATGGCGGACCTGAAAGCGCAGGGGCTGCGCCGCGGCCGCCGAGGCCAGCACGATCAGGAGCGCGCCAATTCTTTTTTCACTTCGAAGTGCCATTTCCATACCTCGTAAATTGCCGGATAGACCGCCAGCTCCAACAGGAAAGACGTGAAGATGCCGCCGACCATGGGAGCGGCGATGCGCTTCATCACGTCGGCCCCGGTGCCGGCCGACCACATGATCGGAACCAGCCCCAGGAACATACAGGCCACGGTCATGAACTTGGGGCGGATGCGCTTCACCGCGCCGTGCAGGATTGCCTCCTGCAGCTCGGCCAGGGAGCGGAGCCGCCCCTCCTGGCGCGCTTTCCGATACGCCAGATCCAGGTACAACAGCATGAACACGCCGGTCTCGGCGTCCACTCCCATCAGGGCGATCAGCCCAACCCACACCCCGATGCTCATGTTGTAGTCGAGCAGATACAGCAGCCAGACCGCCCCCACCGCCGAGAACGGCACGGCCAGCACGATGAGCGCGGTCTTGGCCGGCGAATGCGTGTTCAGATACAGCAGCATCAGGACCAGGAACAGCGTCAGCGGCAGCACCACCGTCAGCCGCTCCCGCACGCGCTCCATGGCCTCGTATTGGCCGCTCCAGGCGATCGAGTATCCGGCGGGCAGCGCGACTTTCGCGCGCACCACCCGCTTGGCCTCCTCCACATATCCGCCCACGTCGCGCCCGGCCACATCGACGTACACGTAGCCGCTTAACATGCCGTTTTCGTCGCGCAGCATCGCCGGGCCCGACCGCAACCGCAGACCGGCAAGCTGCGAGACCGGGATCTGCGCCTGCCCGCCCATCACCGGCACCAGCACGCGCTGCAGTCGGCTCAGGTCGCTGCGGAAATCGCGCAGGTAGCGTACATTCACGCTGTAGCGCTCGCGGCCTTCCACCGTGGTGGTCACGCTCTCGCCGCCCACCGCGCTCATGACCACGGCCTGCACCTCGTCCATCGACAGGCCGTAGCGCGCCATCTCGTCGCGCTTCCAGTCGAAGTCCAGGAAGTAGCCGCCGCCGGTCCGCTCGGCGAACACGTTCCGGGTCCCCCGCACCGACGGCAGCAGCCGCTCCATCTCCACCCCGATCCGCTCGATGGCGTTCAGGTCCGAACCGTAGATCTTGATGCCCACCGGAGTCCGCACGCCGGTGGTCAGCATGTCGGTGCGGTTCTTCACCGGCATGGTCCAGGCGTTGGAGGCGCCGGGCAGCTTGAGCGCCTGGTTCATCTCCTCGACAAGTTGCTCGGTGGAAATGCGATCCGGGGTGATGCGGCGCAGCATCGGCAAGGCCCACTCCGGAGCCCGTCCCGTATACCAGGTATCGGCCTGGCGCCACTGCGGGCGGGGTTTCAGCACCACGATGGTTTCCATCATCGAGAGCGGCGCCGGATCCGTGGACGTTTCCGCCCGCCCTGCCTTGCCCAGCACCGATTGCACTTCCGGGAACTGCTTCAGGATGCGGTCCTGCACCTGCAACAACCGTTCCGCTTCGGTCACCGAGATGCCCGGCAGGGTGGAGGGCATGAACAGCAGCGACCCCTCGTCGAGCGGCGGCATGAACTCCGAGCCCAGCTTTCGATAGACGGGAACGGTGGCCGCCACCACCCCCAGCGCGCCCGCAATCACCAGCCACTTCCACCGCAGGCACCACGCGCAGACCGGCTCGTACAGCGCGATCAGGATGCGGCTGACCGGGTGGCGTTCCTCGGAATGAATCTTCCCCACCAGCACGGCGTTCACGGCTCGCGCCACCCAGCGCGGGCGGAACTCGAAATTCTTCATGTGGGTGAACAGCAGCCGCATGGCCGGATCGAGCGTGATGGCCAGCACCGCGGCCACGATCATGGACAGATTCTTGGTGTAGGCCAGCGGCTTGAAGAGCCGCCCTTCCTGCGCCTCCAGCGTCAGGACCGGCAGGAATGAGACCGCGATCACCAGCAAAGCGAAGAAGCTGGGCCCGCCCACTTCCTTGACCGCTTCGATCACCACGCGGTGATAATCTTCCTTGCGTCCCGTCCGCTCCCACTCCTCCAGCTTCTTGTGCGTCTGCTCCACTACTACGATGGCCGCGTCCACCATCGCGCCGATGGCGATGGCGATTCCGCCCAGCGACATGATGTTCGAGGTCAGCCCCATCGCCCGCATCGGGATGAACGAGATCAGAATGGCGATCGGGATCGTGAACACCGGAATGATGGCGCTGGGGATGTGCCAGAGGAACACCAGGATCACCAGGGACACGATGATCATTTCCTCGGTCAGTGTGTCTTTGAGGTTCTCGATGGAGCGCAGGATCAGCTCCGAGCGGTCGTAGGCGCTCACGACCTTCACTCCCGGCGGCAGCCCCGGCTCAATCTCCTTGAGCTTGGTCTTGACCCGGTCGATCACGGCCAGCGCGTTCTCCCCCTGCCGCATCACCACGATCCCCGTCACCACGTCGCCTTCGCCGTTCCAGTCGGCGATGCCCCGCCGCAGATCGGGTCCCAGCTCCACGCGGCCCACATCGCGCACGCGAACCGGCGTTCCATTCGGGCTCGCCGCCAGCACGATGTTGGCCAGGTCCGCGGTCGAGCGGGCGTAGCCGCGGCCGCGCACCATGTACTCGGTCCCGCTGAATTCCACCAGGCGCCCGCCCACGTCGTTGTTGCCCCCGCGCACCGCCTCCACCACCTTCATGATGGGGATGCGGTACGCCTGCAGCCGGTTGGGATCGACGTTCACCTGGTACTGCCGCACGAAGCCGCCCAGCGGCGCGACTTCGGCGACGCCCGGCACGGCGCGAAGCTGGTAGCGGAGGAACCAGTCCTGCACCGAGCGCAGCTCCGCCAGGCTGTGCTTGCCGCTGGAGTCCACCAGCGCGTATTGAAAGACCCAACCCACGCCGGTGGCGTCCGGACCCAGTTCGGTCTTGACGCCCTGCGGCAGCCGTGGCAGCACGCCCGACAGGTACTCCAGCGTCCGCGACCGCGCCCAGTAGATGTCCGCGCCTTCTTCAAAGATGATGTAGACGAAGGAGTAGCCGAAATCGGAGAAGCCGCGAACCGCCTTCACTCTGGGCGCGCCCAGCATGGAGGTGACGATGGGGTAAGTGACCTGGTCCTCCATAATGTCCGGGCTGCGGTCCCAGCGCGAGTAGACGATCACCTGCGTGTCGCTCAGATCGGGAATGGCGTCCAGCGGCATGTGCCACATCGACCAGAGGCCCGCGGCGGCGGCGAACCCCACCAGCAGGAACACCAGGAAGCGGTTGTTTCCGGAGAACTCGATGATCCGGTTAATCATGCGCGTGGTCTCCCGACATGGCGCCGGCGGCCGCCTTCAACTGGCTCTCCGAGTCGATCAGGAAGTTGCCCGAGACGACCACCCGCTCGCCGGCCTTCAGCCCTTTGCGGATCTCCACTCGATCGCCAACACGCTCGCCGGTCTCCACCTGCCGGGGCTCCAGATACCCGTTGCCCC
>JACOSH010000023.1 GCA_016178945.1 Acidobacteriota bacterium | reverse complement strand
GTTAGCTATTGCCAAAACAGCAGTCGCCGAGGTAAAACAAGTTCTTGTCCAGAGGGATGTCCGTTGGTCGGTTTTGAAGTGACCCTCTATGGTCGGTTTTGAGGTGACCCCCGAGGGTTTATGTTCTATAAACTGAGATCATTGCGGGCGGAGCTGGTCGCTGAAGGTCGTGGCGGCGGGCAACAAAACATAAGCCAAGACACGGTAAGGCAGACTTACGTCACTTACCCGCAACTGCCCGAGCAACAGCGAGTCGCAGCGTCTCTGGATGCGAGTTGTGCGGCGATCGATGCGGCGGTGGCCGCCAAACGCCGCCAACTTCAAACCCTTGATGCCCTCCGGAAGGCGATCATTTCGCGGGCCGTGACTTACGGGATTACCGCTCAACCTAAGCTCCGGCAAGTTGATCATGATTGGCTGAAGGAAGTCCCGGTACACTGGGAGGTGTGCCGTGTGAAGCGAGTATTGGCACGGATGGACTACGGTATCTCGGTAAGCACCATCGAGGAGGGATTGAAGACGGCGAGATTAGCTACTCCAATCTGGACTTTGTCGATGAGGTTGATGACAACTTGCTCCTGGAGACAGGCGACTTGCTGTACAATCGGACCAACAGTCCAGACCAAGTGGGCAAGGCTGCGGTTTTTCGAAGAACCAGGACGGATGCGGTGACCTTCGCCTCTTATCTTGTCCGGCTGCGTGTCAACCACCGGGCCAACGCATGGTTCTTGAACTACGTGTTCAACAGCGATGGCTTTCTCGGATTTGCTCGGCGATTGGCGATCCCCTCTGTTCAACAGTCCAATCTCAACTCGACACGCTACACTCGAATATTTATTCCGCTTCCGCCACCAATGGAGCAGGAAGCCATCCGCTCCTACCTCGACGAGAAGGTCGGCGAGGTGAAGCGTGTCGCCGCGAGTATCGAAGCTCAAATCACCACCCTCACCGCCTACCGGAAGTCGCTGATTCACGAATTCGTCACCGGCCAGCGGCGCATAACGGAAGAGGAATTGCGGCGTGCTGGGCGTGCCGGCAGCACCCGCCCCCTGGGGCACAGGCCATGACGCCCCGAAAATCAACCAAACGAACTGCCGTAGCCGAAGTGCCCATCCGCGCGCCAGCCGAGTTGCTGGGAGATGTGCGGGAGTTGATCCTGCAAGCTCGTGAGCAGGTGGCCCGCACGGTCAACTCGGGCTTGACGCTGCTCTACTGGCAGATCGGAAGTCGCATCCGCACAGACATCTTGCGGGAGAAGCGGGCGGAGTATGGCGAGCAAATTGTGTCCGCACTGAGTGCACAACTGTCCGCGGAGTTCGGGCGTGGCTTCTCGCGGCGCAACCTCTTCAATATGGTTCGCTTTGCCGAGGTCTTCCCGGATCCCCGAATTGTGCAGCCACTGGCTGCACAATTGAGTTGGACCCACTTCTCGCTCAATATCTACCTGGACGACCCGCTCCAGCGCGACTTCTATGCCGAGATGTGCCGCATCGAGCGCTGGAACAAGCGCACGCTGGAGAAAAAGATCGGCTCCATGCTCTTCGAGCGCACAGCATTGTCGCGCAAGCCCGCGAAGCTCGCGGAGATGGAACTCCAGCAACTGGGCGAGGAAGACAAAGTGACGCCCGATCTTGTCTTCCGCGACCCCTACATCCTCGATTTCCTCGGGCTGAAGGACACCTATGCCGAGAAGGATCTGGAAGCGGCGATTCTGCAGGAGATGGAAGCGTTCCTCCTCGAACTGGGGGTGGGGTTCTGTTTCGTGGCCCGCCAGTGGCGCATGCAGATCGACGACCGGGATTACTACCTCGATTTGCTGTTCTACCACCGCAAGCTCCGCCGCCTGATTGCGATTGATCTCAAGATTGGCAAGTTCGAGGCCGGGGACAAGGGCCAGATGGAACTCTATCTGGGCTGGCTCAAGCGGCATGCTTGTGAGCCGGACGAGGCCGAGCCGCTGGGCATGATCCTTTGCGCGGGCAGGAGCGAGGAACACATCGCCTTGCTCCAGCTTCACAAGAGCGGCATCCACGTGGCCAGTTACTGGACGGAGGCGCTGCCCAGGAAGGCACTGGAGCGTAAACTCCACGAGGCGGTGCGGCTGGCCCGGGCACGGCTGGAGGCGGCCAAGGACTGACCGTGCCCAAGCGAAAGAAAGCCCCCGAGCTGACCTTTCAGCAGCACATCAAGGATTTTCTCGTCCGCGAGCACCGTTACGGCGTGCTCGAACAGTCCGACATCACGGACACCGAGCACTTCATCGCTGAAGACCAGCTCTGGGTTTTCCTCAAAGCCACGCAGGGCGACACGCTCAAGAAGCTCACGGACGACTACGGAACGGACGCGCGCGACGAGGTGTTCAAGGCCATGCGAAAGGAGCTGGCGCACGCGCCGCTTTGGATGCTGCTCCGCCACGGGCTGAAGGTGCGCGGGTTGGAGTTCCGGCTCTACTACCCCAAGCCCCGCTCCGCCGAGAGCGCCGCCGCCGGCAAATACGGCGAGACCCGCATCACCTTCCGCCCGCATTTCTACTTCGGTGAGAACAACCAGGAGATCGATTTCGTCTTCTTCCTGAACGGCCTGCCTATCGTGGCCTTGGAGTTGAAGCACGAAAAGAACCAGACCGTGCATGCCGCCGTCGCGCAGTTCGCCGCCCGCGACCACGCTTGCAAGATATTCCAGCATCCGTTCCTCTACCTCGCCGCCGACACGAGCGACCTGATGGCCGCCACCGACCCGCGCCGGGAACAGAACTTTCGCTGGCCTGACGAACACGCCCCAGACGGCGGGCGAGTACCCGGTGGAGTTCCTGTACCGCGAGGTGTTGTCCCAGGAACACTTGCTCGAAGCACTCTCGTTCTTTCTGGTCCGCGTACCCCACCGCGACACCGAGGGCGACAAGCCGGAGCGCCCGGCCTCCACTCTGTTCCCTCGCTACCACCAAAGCCGCACGGTGCGGAAGGTGGCGGATGACATCTCGGCGCAATTCGCCGCGAAGGCCGACATCGGCCGCAAGTATCTCGTCAACCACTCCGCCGGCAGTGGCAAGACGCTCACCATCTGCTGGCTGGCGGACCGCCTCCACAGCCTGTTCAAGCCCGGCACGAGCGAGAAGCTGGTGGACCTGGTGTTCATTCTCACCGACCGGAAGTCGCTCGACACGAATATCAAGGACGATATCGAGAACTTCACGCACCTCAAGGACGTGGCCGGCCTGGCGGGGAAGGCCGACGACCTGCCGCGCTTCCTCGCGGAACGCAAGCCGATCATCGTCACCACGCAGCAGAAGTTCGCCTGGGTGCTGGAAGAGATCCAAAAGAAGGCCGAGCTGAAGAAGCTGCGGGTCGCCTTCCTGATTGATGAGGCCCACCGCTCGCAGGAAGGCCAGATGGCCGCGGCCATTCGGTTACCGTTTCGCAAGACGGACGAACCCGATGCCGACGCGCCCGAACCAGACCCTGAGGAGCAAATCGCCAACGTCATCCGCGAGCACGACCTCAACCAGCTCTTTGTCGCGTTCACCGCCACGCCCGCGCCAGCCACCATCACCTTGTTCGGCGAGCCGTTCGACACCTACTCCGAGGCCGAGGCTATCGCCGAAGGATACATCGTGGACGTGGCGGCCAGCATCATTTCCTACAAGACGCTCTACAACCTCCATTGCACGGTTGTCCCCAAGCTGGACGAGGAGAAGCTGTATCCCAAGGGCGTGGTGTCGAAGGCGCTTCAGAACGTGGCCTTCCAGGACGACGGCCTCATCCAATACAAGTCCGAGGTGATGCTGCGTATCTTCGAGAAGGACGTCATGCCGCTCATCGGCGCGCGAGCCAAGGCGATGATCGTGACCACCTCCCGCGTCGCCGGGCTGCGCTATTTCCAGATCGCTAAAGAGAAGCTCAAGGAGCGCGGCGCCGACTACAAGGTGCTCTATGCGTTCTCGGACTTCGTGCATCCGGAGACCAACGCGCCGATTAGCGAACACGCGGTCAACGAATTGAGAGACGGCGAATTGACGAGAAGCGGTTCGAGGGCGACGATTACCGCCTCATGATTGTGGCCAACAAGTTCCAGACGGGTTTCGACCAGCCTCTCCTTGCCGCCATGTTCCTCGACAAGCCGGTGCTGGATCGCAATGCCGTGCAGACGGTTTCACGGCTGAACCGCTGCCACGAAGGCAAGAGGGATGTCGTGGTGGTGGACTTCACCAACAACGCCAAGGCGATCCTGGCGGCGGTCGCGAAATACCGCAAGGGTACGCCGTTCGAGCCGGAAGAGCCAGACCAAGAGCTTTGCCTGAAACTGCACGCCGAGATTCTAGCGGCAGAGGTGTTCATGCAGAAGGACGCCGCCGATTTGGTGAGGCTGCTCGCGACGGGCACAGACGCCCAGGTGCAGTTCTCCGTCAATGCGCTTCGGACACGCTTTCAGGTGAAACTCCCAGACCCGGAGGAGCGCAAGGCGTTCGTTTACCTGCTCGCCCGCTTCGTGAAGAGCTTCCACTTCCTGGCCTGCTTCTTCACCTATGCGCCGGCGATCAAGGAGTTCGCCACGTTCGGCGAATACGCCGGCCCGCAGCTCATCAAGAAAGGCAGCGTGTCCGATCTGATGAAGCAGATTCGCCAAACGGAGGTTATCCGGGCCGCTGTAGAGTATCAAGGCGAGGTGCGTAGCGGCGGACCGGTGAAACTGAAACCGGGCAAAGGCAGGAAAGGCCCTGGCCCGCCGCCCAAGAAGGTGTCCGTCCAGGACATGATCGCGGAGATTCGCAACAGGTTCGAAATCAGCGACGAGGAAGCGCTGTACATCAAGGAAGTCACCGAGGAGAAGGCCGCCGACCCAGACATCCGAGTCACGGTCACCGCGCACCGGGAAGACTGGATTTACCTCGAGGGTACTTATCGCGGTCAGGTCAACGGCGAGATTCAGACGGCCTACAATGAGCGCGGACGCTACGAGGAATTGGCCGACCCCAAGTACACGGACACGGGCGCCATCTTCGACATCATGGCCGTGACGGTGATTGAGCGCCACTTGGAGTTCGCGGCGTGAGGCTATGAGCAAGTCCATTGATCAAATTCCGGAAGACGACCGCCCCCGGGAAAAGCTTCTCCGTAAAGGCGCTGCCGCTTTGAGCGATCAGGAACTGCTCGCGGTTCTGCTGGGGAAAGGCACGCCGGGGATGGATGTCATGACGCTCGCCGGAAAGCTGGCGCGCCTGATTGACGACAAGGGTCTGAAGGTCGCAGCCGAAGACCTAAAGCAGTTTGAAGGCGTGGGCGATGCGAAGGCGACGTTGGTCCTGGCGGCGATTGAGTTTGCCCGCCGCCGCATCAAACCGGAGGGCGCCAAGATTGAGACACCTGCCGACCTGCTGCCTCATGTCCGGCATTACGCCGACCGGAAACAGGAACATTTTCTCTGCGCCACGATCAATGGAGCGAACGAAATCATGAACATCCGAGTCGTTTCGATTGGCTTGATTGACCGCAGTCCGGTTCATCCGCGGGAAGTCTTCGCCGATGCGCTTTCCGACCGCGCCTCGGCGGTCATCGTCGCTCACAACCACCCCAGTGGCAGACTCGAACCGTCACAATGCGATATCAACATCACTACCCAGCTTAAGGCTGCGGGCGCAATCGTTGGCATCGAGCTGCTGGACCACATCATCTTCAACCGGACCCAATACTTCAGTTTTCTGGAAGACGGAAAGCTGTAGGGAGGAGTCGGCGTCTGGGCGCTAGCAGGGGCGCTTAGCGTGGTTCCGAGACTGCTGGATGCCACCCCGAAGCAAAAGAGCAAAATGGGAGTTCATCGGTGGGGGCATCGGAGTTCACGGGGAAGCCATCGACGAAGACATCCTGGTCGCAAGCGTATTGCGGCCCGAGAAGTACATGCGCCTGCCCAACGAGCCGGTACACCGACGGCGCAAAGGGCGCGCCGCTGAACGCGCGACCGCTCCGGTCACACGTTGCGCTTGAGGAAGCGGAGGCCCTCGAAGGCGATCGAGTCGGGGGAGGCTTCGATGTTGCGCCAGATGGCCGCCGCCGCCGACAGGTTGGGGAGGGCGAAGCCGAAGCTCTCGATGGTGAGCCAGCCGTCGTAGCCGATCTCGCGCAGCGCCTGGAAGACGCCGGCCCACTCCACGTGTCCGCTGCCGGGAATGCCGCGGTCATTCTCGCAAGTGTGGACGTGCTTCAAGCGCTTGCCGACGGTGCGGTAGCCGGCGGCGATATCCTTCTCCTCGATGTTGGCGTGGAAGGTGTCGAAGAGAATCCCGACGTTGGGATGATCGATCTGGTCGCACAGCGCCACCGCGTCGGCGGCGGTATTGAGGAAATAGGTCTCGAAGCGGTTCAGCGGCTCGATGGCGATGGCGACTCCATGCTCGGCCAGGACCGGGCCCAGCTCCTGGTAGCACTCGACCGCCCAGGACCATTCGTCGGGAGTCCGGCGCCGTCCCGGCAGGTACCCGACCGGCGAATACAGCGGCCCGGCGATCAGCTTGGCGCCCACTTCTGTCGCCGCCTCGACGCAGGATTTCATGTGGGTCTTGGCCTTGCTCCGTACGGCGGCGTCCTCCGAGATGATGTTGACGTCTTTGCCGACCACCGAGCAGATGGTGCATTCGAGGCCGTTGTCCTGCAGCCCCCGACGGATGTCCGCGGCGGCGAAGGTGGCCGGATCGAACAACGACACCTCGATCCCGTCGAATCCGGCGGCTTTGATCCCGGGCAGCAGCGGCAGATTTTCGCGCGTGAAACTCTCGGTCCAGATGAACGTGTTGACGCCGAACTTCATTGGATCAGCCCTTTCGCGTCCGGGTTGCCGGGCCCGAAATGTTTCAACATCACGAGATTCTCCGTGTGGCTGCGGTTGGCGACCTTGACGCCGCGCCGGGCGGCCGCGGCGGTCACGAACAGCTCGTCCTTGGTCATCTGGCCGTAGCGGATCAACGAGGGCGTCTCGACCTCATGGACGCCCAGGTCGCCCCAGCCCTGCACCACGATCAGGCCATAGGCGGCGGCGTCCTTGACGACGACCGACTGCCGGGGAAACACGGTCAGCTCCTTGGCCGAATAGTAGCCGGTCGAGTAGACCACCCAACTCTCGGAGCAGGCCTCGGAGGCGGAGGACTGTGTGGGATGGAAGAGACGGTGCTTGCCAAACTCCGGATCGACGTTAGATTCCCAGTCGAGCATCCCGATGATGAAGTCCAGATCGTGATGATGCTCCGGGGGCACATCTTTGACCAGCAGATCCCAGGGCACCGCGCGGCCCTCAACCATGGACTGGAACATGCCGAACACGTCCGAATTGACCTGGGGCTCGTAGGTGACCAGGGAGCCCGGCGCGTGCAGGATGCCGGCGTCAATCTGCCATCCTGTGCCGGGCTTGAGCTTGTAGGCCTTGGAATGGTAGAGGATGCCGTTGTCGCCTTCGTTCCAGCGCTCCAGGCATCGCCGCACATCGTCCGGGGTTGTGCCGGGTTCCAGACCCATGAAGGTATAAGGGAAGTTGTTGTCCTTGAAATTGTATTGGGGCGGGAAGTAGTAGGCTTCCGGTTTGCCGCGCTGGCCGACCAGCCGGGCGTGCTTCTCGGACTGATGCATGTGGTGGGGAATGGGCCCCAGATTGTCGAAGAACTTGCAGAGCACGTTCCAGCCGCCCTGTTCGCGCATCACATCGGCGCCGAGGAATTCATCGCCCAGCGTCTCGATGGCCTCCTTCAGGAGCACGCGCCGGCCCTGGAAGTCGATGTAGCTGAGCCCTTCGTCGGGCGGAGTGAGGGGGCCGTTGGCGGCGTTGGTGGTGGAGGAGAACCAGCGCTCATCGATGCCGCCGCGATGCGCGCCCAGCGCGTAGAGATCGCGCGGATCCAGCTTGAGCCGGCCTCCGGGCATCAGAAAGGAGCGCGGCACCCAGCAGGGCGCCAGGCGGACGACGCCCTCGCCCTGGGCGAGAGCCTCTTTGAGGAGTGGGGTGGGAGACATAGGTGCAAGGTGTCAGGTGTTAGGTGTCAGGGGCGCCTCACCTTCAGTTTGATGGGTTCGCCGGCGTAGGAACTCTGCTGGCCTCCCGCACGGGTCTCGATGGAGCCGGCTACGTAGATAGTCTGCTCGATCGGCTCGGCGGAGGTGAGCGCCTCCAGGGTGAATCCGCGGCGATTCTCGTCTTCGTTGATCAGCACGCCGTTCAGGCCAACATCGAGCACGCGCACGCCGGGCGGCAAGTTGCGCACCTCGACCGGCACGCGCCCGCCGTACTGGTTGTTGCGCTTGATGGAGACCATGATCTCGCCGGTGCCACCCGGCGTCAGCGTCACTTCGCGCGTCTCCGCCGTCATGCGGATGTCGGAGGCGGGCATGAGGGTGAGCAGTTTCAGGCGATCGTCGGGATTGGCGCGCCGGATCATGCCGGCGCCCTTGCCCACCACTTCGAAGGCCACCGAGCGGTCGAGCTTCGCGTTCTCCCCGGCGCTCAGCAGAAGCGTGGTCGACACCTGTCCGGGCGCGATCACGTTGGGGGAGGCATGCATACCGGCCGGCAGATTCCCCACCGACACTTCGATCGGCCCGTCAAACTCGTCCATGCGGAAGGCGGTTACGGTCACGGGAATGCGCCCGCCGGCCGGCACATTGGGATTCTTGGGCGTCACCGAGAGCCGGAAGTCCGGCGCGGGCGGTCGAATGGCCAGGCGGTAGGCGTACTCCGGGCCGGCGAGTCCGCGCACATCGCGCAGATGCACCAGGTATTCACCTTCGGCCGGCGCGGTGAAGCGCAGCAGCGAGTCTTTGCCGTATCCTGGGCCGCCGTCGTCGTTGCGATAGACCACGCGCATCACGGGGAGGCCGTTGCTCGCGAACTTGGTCCCGGGCGGATGCACCTGCACCTTGTAGACGGGGCTGTCAAGGGCGCGCGCTTCGGCGGTGGTGTCGAAGAAGGCAATGCGCTGGCCCCCGAACGATTCAAAGCGCATATCGTCGTCCGGGGTGCGCGGCAGCGCTTCCACGCGCAGGATCTCGCTGCCGATCATGACCCAGTCGCCGACGGCGATGGCATTCCAGGCCTGGATGCGGATTCCCGCGCCGGCCGAATCGTGATCGCGCAGGACCGTGTTAGTCTGCCACAGACAGCGCACGGCCGCCCGCTCGATCGGATTGCCTTTGGCGTCCAGCACCTCGACCAGCGAATCCAGCGGCGACCCCAGGCGGCCGGCTTGCACCTCCAGCACCACCTTGTCGCCCTTCCTTGCTTTGATCCGGTAGTAGTGATCCGGCGACTGCAACCGGCCATTGACCGTAGCCGGCCAATTTACCCCCTGCGCCGATGCGATCGCCGTGTTCTTCCCGGAGGATTCGATTTCGGGATGATCGCCCAAGGCCAGCTTGACACGGTTGAAGGAGTGGCCCGACGGCCCGGCGGGGCGGAGGATTACGGCACGCTCATCCTCGGAAGAGGGCTCGCCCTTCACGTCCAGCTTGGCCGGCAGGTTGTAGCCTTGCAATGCGACCTGGGCATGGGCGCCCTTCTGGACCCCCAGCGGATAGGCGGCCACCGCCACCGGGAGCTTGCCCACTTTGATGCGGTAGAAATGGTTGCCCGACCCGGACTGCTGATAATCGCCGACCCGGAGGTAATAGACGCCGGCGGCGGCAAACTTGTGAGACACCGCGGCCACGTCGCGCTCCGCGATCTCGCGCACCACGGCCTGGTTGCCGTCGAGGATGGTGACCACCGGCTGGAGCGCCGAGCCCAACAGCGTGGCCGCATTCTCGAACACCAGTTCGTCGCCGGCCTTCACTTCGATCTTGAAGTAGTCCACGTCGCCGGGCCTGGAGATCGTGCCGACCAGGATGGTGGGCAAGTAGGTTTCAAAGGCCGTCTCGGGCGTGTCGTTGGGCTCGCGATCCGGGCTCTCGCCGTAGTAGGGCTCCACCAGGAAGCGCCCTTCGGGGCTGGCGCCGAGCGGCGTCTGGAGACGGAACCCGACCGCTCCAACTTCGGCGTCGGGGCTGATGTCCAGCTCCAGCGTGACTTGATTGCGCGGCGGCAGCGGCCCGAGGTCGATGGTCGAGGGCGTGCCGTTGGAGCCCAGCCGGATGTCCGGCAGATCTGGCAATTCCTTGATGCGCACGATCCGCGCCTTGATGCCCGGTTCGCTGAAATGGATGGCGCTGGACTGGGCGAGGTTGAAGCCCTCCACGGTCATTTCGACGGTCGCGCCGCGCGACACCCCGAGGGGGGAAACCGACATGATGGTGGGCGGCGTGATGCGCGGCCCGGTGGGATGGTCGGTGGCCTGTTGCGCCAGAACCGCGCTCGCCAGGGAAGCAATCACCAGTAACCTCTTCATGACATCACCTCACTGCCAGACTGGCCGGACTCAAGCCGCCGGCGTCGAAGATCTGAAGCGATCCGTCGAACCGGCCCGCGGCAAAACTCTTGCCGTCCGGAGAAAACTCCAGCGAGACCACCCAGTCCGGCTGCTTGTCGAAAATCCTGATTTCTCCCAGGTCGCTTGCCCGGAAGACCTTGATGGTTTTGTCGGCGGACGAGGAGACCAGCGTCTTGCCATCCGGAGAAAAAGCCAGCTTCAGGATGGCGTCCTCGTGGGCGATCAGCGAATTCAGCAGCGTGCCGCCGCGCTCGCCCAGCGTCCAGATCCGGATGGTCTTGTCCAGCCCCCCGGCGGCCACCATTTTACCCGAGGGATGCATCGCCAGGGTGTTCAATCCGTCGGTAGGCTCGCTGAGCGTGTACAACCGCTCGCCGGTGGCCGGATTCCAGACTTTGACGCCGCGATCGGCCGAGGCGGAAAGCAGGAACTTGCCATCCGGCGTGAAGGCCAGGCCGTAGACGGCGTCGATGTGGTCCTTGAGTGTGCGGATCTCGCGGCCGGTGAGCGGATCCCACAACTTGATCAGCTTGTCGTAGCTGGATGTCACAAGGGTCTTGCCGTCCGGAGAGAATGCGACCGCGTAAATACAATCGGTGTGACCCTGGATGGTCTTCAGCACCGTGCGCGCTTCGACGTCCCAGATCTTGATCTCGCCCTGTCGCGCGGGCAACCCACCGGCGGCGGCCAGCCACTTTCCATCCCGGGAAAAGGCCACGGCGCGCACCGCCTCAATATGACCGGACAGCGTGGCCACGGTCTTTCCGGAAGGGTCCGCCAGGCGCACTTCCTTGAACAATCCCAGCGCCAGCAGCTTGCCATCCGGCCGCCAGGCCAGCGCGCCAATCTGCGCCTTCACCGCCGTCCTGGGCTGGATGTTGGGCGTGCCCTCCACGTTCAACTTGCTGACCTCGACAGGCGCGCCGGCGGGGGCGCCGGCATCGATCCATTTCTTGACCAGCTCGATCTCGCCGGCCGCCAGGGATTTGCCGCTCAGCGGCATGAACGGCGACATCTTTCCGGCGATCATCAGATACAGCCGGCTCTCCTCGCTCTTGCCGGGAACCAGCACCGTGCCGCGATGGCCGCCTTCCTTGACGCCCGCTATGGTGTCCAGATCCAGGCCGCCCATCTTGACATTACCGGCGTGACAGCCGATGCAGTTGGCGGCGAACAGAGGAGCTATGTCGCGGGAGAAATCTTGGGCGTGCAGCCGGAAAAAAGGCAAAAGGCAAAAGGCAAAAATCAAAAGGCAAAAGTGATTAGGAAGAAGGCGTTTGTACCTAATTCCTTTTGCCTTTTGATTTTTGCCTTTTGCCTTTTGCCTTTTCATCTCACCGCCGTTACCTTTTCATGCTAGTAGTTGAACAAAAACTCCTTGCTCGTCAGCATCGCCCACATCATATCCTCGAGCCCCTTCTGGCGAGCCTCCCGCTGGGCGTCGGCCGATCCGCTGCCCAGCCGGGCCGCACGTAAGAGCTCGGTCATGCGCGAGCGCTCCGAGTCGCTGGGAAACCGGCTGTAGGCCGAAAGGAACAGGTGATCCAGAATGCGCGCGTCGGAAAGTCCCAGTTTCAGCGCCAGGGCCGCATAGCCGTTGGGATCGCTCAGTTTCTTGTTGAGCGTGTGGCCGTTGATGACGTGCAGGGCCTGCGAGATGGAAGGCGCGCTGGACCGCTCGCCCGCGTCGCAGATCACCCGCGCCGGGCGTCCGAACGAGGCCAGGAACTGGGACTGCACCTGCACGTCGGGCAACTGCAAGGCGCGTGTTCCGGCGGGGAATCCGCCGAAGCGCGCCGGAACGCCGCTGATCTGCGACATTGCGTCCAGAATCACCTCCGCCGGCAGCCGCTTGACTATGTACTTCGAGTAGTACTTGTTGTCGTTCTGATTGGTGGCGTTCGAATCCGAGGAGAGCTGATAGGCCGCCGAGGTCAGGATGGCGCGGATCAGCCGCTTCACGTCAAACGGCGTTCCGGCCGCCGGGCTGGCGAAATCCTTGGCCAGCGCGGCGAACAGCTCCTCGTTGGACGCCGGGTTGGTGGCGCGGACGTCGTCGACCGGCTCGGTCAGCCCGCGGCCCATGAAATTACCCCAGACCCGGTTGACCAGGGCGCGCGCGAAGTAGAGGTTATCCGGACTGGTCAGCCAGCGGGCGAAGTGGACGCGGCGGTCTTCGGTGGAATCGAGCGCCAGCGCCTGGCCGTCGAGCGGGGCCGGCGGCAGAGGCCGGAGCAGCCGCGGATGATTGATGTCGCCGGTGGTCTTGGCGAACACCACCGTGTCGCCGGGCTCGGACCCATTCTTGAGACCCACGCGCGAGAACAGGTTCGCCATCTGGTAGTACTGCTTCTGGGTCCACTTCTCCAGGGGATGGTTGTGGCAACGGGCGCAGGTCAGACGCTGCCCGAGGAAGGCCTGGGTGACGTTTTCGGTCAGCTCGATGGTGTCCTTGTGGAGCACGAAGTAGTTCAGGCCGCCCATCTGCCGGGTGTTGCCCGACCCGGTCAGGATCTCGCGCGCAAACTGGTCCCAGGGCTTGTTCTGCGCCACCGCGTCACGGATCCAGTTGTAATAAACACGGGTGGCCCTGGCGCCGAGCCTGCGGCTGGAGACC
>JACOSH010000072.1 GCA_016178945.1 Acidobacteriota bacterium | reverse complement strand
GAAGGGCGCGCGCGCGGATCCGCTGTTCGCCCGTTTCTCCGGGCGCGGCGCCGATTCCCTCCGGCGGGCCCGCCAGTTGCTGAAGGACCAGTTGTGCGCGTTGAGCGGCGGTCCCTGCGTCTACATCGGGCGCGACATGCGAGCCGCGCACGGCGGCCTGGCGATCACCGAGGCCGAATGGGCCGCCAGCATGAAGCATCTGGCCGCCGCGCTGGAAAAGCTGCAAGTGGGTGTCCAGGAGCGGCGGGAGTTGCTCGCGCTGGTGGACGCGCTGAAGGCCGAGATCGTGGAAAAACGCTAGATCTCGACCTCGACGGCGTTGGATCTTCCCTCTCCCACTTGCAGCGTGACCGCGACGCGGCCGGTCGTCCCCGCGGGAATAACCGCTTGCACCAGATCCAGGCCGGCCGGCCCCGGCCCCGGCCCGGCGTACCGGACTTCCGCGCGCACGCTGCCGACGTTGACCACGGGCGTCGCGCCGCCCAATCCCGTGGCGTAGATGGACAGGATCTCGCCTTCCCGGGCGATGCTGAAAATGCCGGGGGCCGCGGCCTCCACCCGTAGCGGCCGCGCCGTCCCGCGCCCGGTCGCGCTCTCGACCGCGATCTCGCCGTTCACCGCGCCGGGCGGCAAGCGCCCGTTGATCTGACCCGGCGAGGCGAACATCAGCGGAATCGACGCGCCGTTGACCAGCACGGAGCTTCCCGCCAGCTTGAGCGGCCCGTCCGGCGCCGTGGCGCTCGACCCCGTGGTCAGGTCCGCGCCGAACAGCGAGATCAGCGATCCGGGCGCCACCGCGCCGGCCGCGAAGCTGGCGGCATTGACGACCCCGTCCGGCGCGATCTCCGGCCGCGGCAGCTCTCCGGTCAGCCACAGCAGCGCCTGCCGCAGCAGCGTCTGGAAGCGCGCATCCAACCAGGTCTCATCGCCATGTCCGAGCGCCGTGTAGAACACTCGGCCCATGCCGTACGCGCGTGTCCAGGTCAGCGCGAAATCGCCGTCCGTGCGATTCACCCCTGGCGCCCTTGGATCCACCGACCGGGTGTCCAGCTTCAGCAGCACGTTCACCCGCTCGCGGGAGAAGCTCCGGAACTGGTAGATCTCATCCGAGATCCGGAAGGACGGAGCCAGATGCCGCGTGGCCGGATGGTACGGATCGTCAACGTCGATCGATACCTCCTGGGCCCAGGGATGGCCGTCGAAGACGGCGCCGATCATCTCGCCGTACTCCGGCCAGGTGTAGAGCGTGTCGGTGGCGCTGTGCGCCCCGCCGAATCCCTTGCCGCCGCGCACAAACTCCAGCAGCGCGGCCTTCTGTTCGGCGCTCAGATCCAGCTCGCCGCTGGTGAAGAAGAACAGCCCGTCGAAATCGCGCAAGCCGGCCGTCGTGATCCGGGACAGATCTTCGGTGGCGGTCACTTCGATGGACGGCGACAGCCGCTGCATCACCGGGATGGAGGTCTCGATGCTGCCGTGCCGGAAGCCCGCCGAATGCGTCACGTACAGCACCCGCTTGGGCGCCGCCCCCATTGCCGCCGCGCAAAGCAAAAGCGGTATGATCTTAAGCATCCGAATCGCCCTATGAACCGACAATACTTTCTTTCCACCGCGGCGGCAAGCCCGGCCCTGGCGGCGTAGCCATGTCCGGCTTTCATCGGCGCCAGATTCTGCGAGCCGGCGTGACGGCCCTGGCCGATTTCGTCTTCGGCCGCCCCCTGACCCTGCCAGCCCAGGCGGAAACCCGCCGCGGCATTTTCGACGCCCATCTCCACATCCCCAGCGACAACGGCGAGAACTTCCAGTGGAGTCTGGTCACCCGCAACATGCAGGAGTTCGTGGCCTACCTGGACAAGTGCGGCGTCAAGCGCGGCGTCATCTCCTCCTCCTGGAGCAACAAGGCTCAGACGCCCGACGACTACCGGCAGGGGAATCGGGAAGTGGCCAAGTACGTCGACAGGTACAAGGGGCGCTTCCGCGGAAGCTGCGTCATCACGCCGTTCCGCATCGACGATGCGCTGCGCGAGATCGAGCATTGCCACCAGGAGTACGGTTTCGTCTGGCTCGGCGAGTTCTGCAACTACATGACCGGCTACCGGTACGACACCCCCGAGTGGGCCGAAGTCATGAAGCTCGCCGCCCGGCTGAAGCTGGTGATCCAGATCCACACCAACGTCCGCGAGATGGAACACCTGGCCGAAAAATTCCCCGAGGCGACCATCGTCTTTCCGCATTTGGGCGGCAACCGCGACGACATCTTCAAGCGCATCGACATTGTGGCGCGCCACAAGAACACCCACATAGAGCTATCCGGATCCGGCATCGAGCGGGTGGGGATTCTCGAGAAAGCGGTGAAGGAGATCGGCGCCGACCGGGTGCTATACGGCTCCGACTTCACCATCAACGAGCCGTCGGCGGTAATCGCGCGGGTGAAGAACGCCTTCCTGACGGCGGAGGACCGCGAGAAGATCCTGTTCCGGAACGTCGAGCGCCTCCTGGCGCGGGCCGGCGCCGGGCCGCGGCCGTAACACCGCTTGCTCACGCGCGCGGCTCCGTTCGTGCTGCAACGAATGTTACAGAGCCGCGACCGTGAGGAAGCGGTTGCCGATATTTTTCACAGCTTCTCAGGGAGCGGTTCCGTCAAACCGCGGCCGGGATCCCCAGATCCTTGGCCTTGAGCGGCGACATCTTCGCCCCGGGGCAATATCGCGCGATGATCTCCAGGGCCATCTGCGCCCGGCGCACGCGCTCGCGCGACAGCGCCACCACGGTGGGCTCCAGGTGCGTGCCGCTGGGATAGACGTCGGGGGAATTGCGCAGCCCGAATTTCAGGTAGATGGGCGCGGCCACCCGGATCAATTCGGGGATCTCGTAGTAGCGCAGGAAACCGCCGATGTTGTCGGGGGCCTCCACGTAGAAGTCGATCGGCGCCCGGATCGCCGCCCGCACCGCCGCAATCTGGGGCAGGGTCAGGTCGCTCGGGATATTGATGGTGTTGGCGCCCAGTTGTTCCAGCACCCGGGCCGCGGCCGGGTTGGCGGGCGCCATCATCACCGAGGTCTTGATGATCAGATCGGCGGGCAGCTCGCCGGCCCGGCGCATCTTGCCCAGGATCTCCAGGATTCCCAGGTCCGACACCAGCACGCTGCGCAGCCCCAGCTTCACCGCATGTTGGACGTCCTCCATCGCGAACACGAGCTGGTCGGCACCGCGCAGCGCCAGGCCGAGCGTCTTGCCGGCGGCCGAATATGCCTGCGCGCCGATGTCAAAGGTCGCCCGCGGCCCGATGAACAGGTTCACTTCGATCTTGGCCTTGCGCCCGATGGCCAGCATCTCGGCGATCTCCTGGCCGGGCATCAGCAGGATGCCGCTTCCCTGGCTCACGCGGTGCACCGGGACCCGGCGCTTCGCCGCTTCGGCCAGCACGGCTTCCAGCGCGCGCGGCCCTTCCGTGCTGGGGATCTCGATGCGGTACTCGCCGCCGTCCGGGAAACGCTGGGTAGAAGAGGGGCAGTCGGGCGGATCGCCGCCTGGCAGGCCGATCTTCTTCAGGAATTCTCGCGAGCTCTTCATACCAGGGTGTATCCGTGTTGGTCGATGCCGGTGAACAGCACTTCGGAATTGTGGCCGTGCAGCGCGAACACCTGCCGCACCAGATCGCACACCTGTTCGTAACCGCGCTCGTAGAAGACGATCACCGACGGCCCCGCGCCGCTCAGAGCGCAGCCCAGCAGGCCCGGTGCGCGCAATTTGAGGATCTCGCCCAGCCCGGGCACCAGCGGGATGCGGTAGGGCTGATGAAAGCGGTCCTCCAGCGCCGCCGGGAACGCCGCCGACGTGCCGGTGGCCAAGGCCGAGATCAGGAGCGCGGCGCGCTGGATGTTGAATACCGCGTCCTCCCGCGAGTAGCAGTCGGGCAACACGGAGCGGGCCCGCGAGGTGGCCAGATCGAAGTCCGGCGCCACGATCGCCAGCCCAAACGTGGGGTGCAGATCCACGCGCACCGCGCGTGTCACGCCACCCGAGTCGATCGCGCTGGCCACGATCGCCCCCAGCACGCAGGCCGCGACATTGTCCGGATGCCCTTCCAGCCGGGCCGCCTCATCCAGGATGCGCGGCTTCTTCCAGCCCAACCCCAGCAGGCGGTCCGCGATCACCACGCCCGCGGTCAATGCCGCCGCGCTCGATCCCAGGCCCTTGCCCAGGGGAATCTGATTGTCGATGTGCAACCGGATGGGGGATATCTCCGCGCGCACGTCCCGCGCCACGGCCAGCACGGTCTGCCAGATGAGGTTGTTGTCGCCCGTGGGAATGGATGCGGCATCGCGGCCCGCGACGGTGATCGACAGCCGGTCGGAGGGAGCGAAGCGGCACTCCAGGTAGATTCCCAGCGCCAGCCCCAGCGCGTCAAAGCCCGGCCCCAGGTTCGCGCTCGAGGCCGGGACGCGCAGCGTGATCACCGGGCAGCTCTGTCCTTGGGTTTGACGGCCGGCTTGCTCTTGGCGGGCTCCGCCTTCTTGGCCGGGGCCGCGGCGGCGCCCGTGGTCACCTCGCGCTTCAGCAGGTTGCCGGCGGCGTCGTAGGTGTAGGTGATGGTCTTGCCGTCGCCGTAGTCGACTTTGGTGAGCCGGCCGGCATCGTCGTAGGTGTAGTTGACCGTGCCCGCCAGCGCAAAGGCCGCGGCCAGCGCGAACACCCGCGGAACAGAATGAAGCGTCATCTCCAGAGCCTCACTGCTCCAGTCTAGCAGCCGGAAGCGCCACCTTTTGGCCCGTGCGGCAGGACTGATACACGGCCATCACCAGCTCCAGCGCGGCGCAGCCGTCCTCGCCCGAAATGAGCGGCTTGCGGCCTTTCTCGATCGCCTCGGCGAAATCGCGGAACTGGCGCTCGAACGGCTCCACCGAAATCGCCATGGGATCGGAGGCGCCCGAGGCCACTTCCTTGGCCACAGGCGCCGGATCGCCGGCATCGTCCTGGACATCCCAGGTGGTGAGCTTGTCGCCGGATATCACCGCCGTCCCTTTGGTTCCGTGGAACTCGGTGCGCTCCGTGTAGCCAGGCCAAAACGCCGTCGAGGCCTGGACAACCCCGGTCGCACCGTTTTGATAGCGCAGGACGGCGTTGACCACGTCCTCCGATTCGATCTTGTGCAGCGCGCCGAGCTGCCAGTACCCGAAGAGTTCCGACACCGGTCCGGCGATCCAGCGCAGGACGTCCAACTGGTGGATGGCCTGGTTGATCAGCGCCCCGCCGCCTTCGGTGGCCCAGCTTCCCTTGATCGGCCGCGAGTAGTAGGCCGCTGAGCGGTGCCATTTCACGTAGGCGTCGCATTGCAGCAGCCGGCCCAGCCGGCCCTGGCGGATGGCGCGGTAGAGGAACTGGCTGGAATCGTCGAAGCGGTGCTGGCTCACCACCCCCAGCACGATGCCCGCCCGGCGCGCCGTGTCGATCATCCGCTGCGCGGTTTCCAGGTTGGTCGCGATCGGCTTCTGCACCTGGATGTGCTTCCCGGACTGGGCGCAGATCTCCAGCGGTTGCAGCCGGAAGTCCGGAAAAGTGCACACCTCCACGTAATCGACACGGGGGTGCCGGCACACCTCTTCGTAGGTGCCCACGAACTCGCACCCATTCTGCTCCGCGAACCGGCGGCCCGCCGCCTCCACCACGTCCGTGCACACCGTCAGCTCAAACCCGATATTCCGGTAGGCGCGCGCGTGCAGGTTCGAAATCGCGCCAGTCCCGATCATTCCGACTCTCAATGGCAGGCTCCTAAGGAGTTAGTCAGTACGTCAGTTAGTCGGTAGGTCGGTTACCGAGCTACGCCCACCTGACCTACTGACAAACTGACCTACTGACAAACTGACTTACTGATAAACTGAGTTACTGCTCATGATACCAACGAACCGACTCGCCGCAGGCGGGCTGTTGCTGGTGGCCGCGGCGTGCAGGACCTCCCCGCCGGTCAACGTCGCGGCGATGGTCAACAACCGCCCCATCACCTACCAGGAACTGGAGAAAAACTTCCGGGCCCGTTTCGATCCCTCCAGCGAGGGGTCCTCGGAAGACCAGATCATGATTCAGAAGCTGGAGATCCTGCGCGGCCTGGTCGACAACGAGATCATGCTGCAGCGCGCGGAAAAGCTCGGCCTGATGGCGGTCGACGCCGACGTGGAAACCAAGCTCAACGAGTTCAAGTCGCCCTACACCAAGGAGGAGTTTCAGAAGCAGTTGGAAGCCAAGAAGATGACCCTGGAGGATCTCAAGCAGCAGATCCGGCGCGAGCTCAGCATTCAGAAGCTCATCAACAACGTCACCTTCCACATCGACATCACCGACGCCGATGTCGCCAATTTCTACAACTCCAACAAAGGCGCATTCAATTTCGCCGAGCCCCAGGTCCATATGGCGCAGCTCCTGGTGACCCCCCTGCCCGACACCAGCGTGCGCAATCTGAAGAACGACAAAGCGCAGAACGAAGAGGAGGCCCGCAAGAAGATCCAGATGCTGGAACAGCGCCTCAAGCAGGGCGAGGACTTCGCGATGCTCGCCCAGAACTACTCGGAAGATCCCAACACCGCGCCCAACGGCGGCGATCTGGGCTTCGTGCCTCAGTCGGCTCTGGAGAAGGTGCCGGTGGAGCTGCGCAAGGAGATCATGGCGCTGCAGCCGGCGCAGGTCTCCCGGATCATCCGCACCCAGGCCGGCTACAGCATCCTCAAGGTCTACACCAAGGAGCCCAGCGGCCAGCGCCCCCTCAACGACCCGCGCGTCCAGCAGACCATCCGCGAGACCCTGCGCAACCGCAAGGACCAGCTTCTCAAGGCCGCCTACTACGAAGTCGCCCGGAACGAGGCCAAAGTGCTCAACTACCTCGCCAAGAGCGTCGCCGACGCCGCGGCGAAGAAGTAGCGGCGGCGGAAGGCGGTTGGGGATGAGGGTCCTCGATGTCGGCTGTGGCCGGAACAAGCGTCCCGGAGCGATCGGGATCGATCGCAACCCGGATGGCCGCGCCGACGTGCTCGCCGACCTGGACCACTTCCCTTACCCGTTCGCCGACAGCTCCTTCGATCGACTGCTGGCCATTCACGTCATCGAGCATCTGGCCGATGTCATCCGCTCGATGGAGGAGTTTCACCGGCTGGTGCGTCCCGGCGGGCGCGTCCGCATCGAGACCCCTCATTACACCGATTTCAGCTCGTTCTGCGACCCCACCCATCGCTGGCATTTGAACACCTTCTCCTTCCGCTACTTCGGCGAGGATCACGGCGGCTTCGGCTATTACTCCCGCTGCCGGTTTCGCGAGACACGGATCCATGTCAAGCTGCTGGCCTTCTGGAGGTGGCTGGGTTTTGAATTCCTGGTGAATCGCTTCCCCCGGTATCGGCGCTTCTGGGAGCACTATCTCTGCTTCGTGGTGCGGGGGAAGGTGATGGAGTTTGAGTTTGAAGTCCTGAAATGATCGACTGGCTCTACCGGCTCGGCGACGCCGTTCGCCATCGTATCCGGCGGAAACGCTGGACTCCGGATCTGGCGGCGGGCCGCCGCGGCGAGGACCTCGCGCACCGCTTCCTGCAACGCCAGGGCTACGTGATCGTGGCCCGCAACTATCGCCATCCGGCAGGCGTCGGTGAGATCGACCTGGTCGGTTGGGAGGGCGATACGCTGGCGTTCGTGGAGGTGAAGTCCAGGGCCAGCCAGGATTTTGGCCCCCCGGATCGCGCGGTCGGCCAGGAAAAGCGCCAGCACCTGGAGCGGACCGCGCGGGCCTACGTCCGCGCCGCCGGCGCCGACTGGAGCCGCGTGCGGTTCGACATCGTCAGCGTGGTCTTCGACGATCCGCCGCGAGTGGAATTGTTCCGGGATGCCTTCGCCCCAACCCGGACGTTATAATAGCCGATTGTCCGAACTACGAAAAGATCCCATCACCGGGCGCTGGGTGATCGTCCTCACCGGCCGGCCGCAACGCCCCTCGGACTTCGTCCGCGAGCCCTTCTTCACGCCTTCCGGAGGCTTCTGCCCCTTTTGTGAAGGCCACGAAGAGAAAACACCGCCCGAGGTGCTGGCCTTTCGCTCCAGCGGGCCGGCCAACGGCGCCGGATGGTCGGTGCGCGTGGTGCCCAACAAGTTCCCCGCCCTGCGCGTGGAGGGAGAGCTGGGCCGGCAGGGCGAAGGAATGTTCGACAAAATGAACGGGATCGGCGCGCACGAGGTGGTGATCGAGTGCCCGGATCATCAGGTGTCCCTGGCCGATCTGGCCGAGAAGCAGGTGCGCGATGTCCTGTGGGCTTTTCGCTGCCGCACGCTGGATCTCAAGCAGGACCGGAGGCTGCGCTACATCGTGCTCTTCAAGAACCACGGACCGGCCGCCGGCGGAATGCTCGAACACACCCATTCCCAACTGATCGCGCTGCCCGTGGTTCCGGGCCGGGTGCGCGAAGAGCTGGACGGAGCGGCCTCCTACTTCCACTACAAGGAGCGGTGCATCTACTGCGACCTGGTGCACCAGGAGTCGCAGGCCGGCATCCGCGTGGTGACGGAAACCGAGCGTTTCCTGGTGGTGGAGCCCTACGCGCCGCGCTTTCCGTTTGAAACCTGGATCGTCCCCACGCGTCACGAATCCCACTACGAGGACGCCGACCAGGCCTCGTTGGAGAATCTGGCCTGGGTCCTGCGAGCGACGCTGCGCAAGCTGGACAAAGTGCTGGAAAGGCCGGCCTACAATTTCACGATCCACACGGCTCCCCTGCAGGAGAGCGCCATGGCCCATTACCACTGGCACATCGAGATCATGCCCAAGCTGACGCGCGTGGCCGGATTTGAGTGGGCCACCGGCTTCCACATCAATCCCACCCCCCCGGAGGAGTCCGCCAGGTTCTTAAGGGAAGTGGGCGTGGTCTAGGGACAGGCGGAGCGCCTTCTGACCGACTCGGCAAGGGAGGTTCAGTAAGGTTCAGTAGGTGGTTGAAGTGCGACGCGTGATGCCTGAAACTACGACCAATCGCACCCGCGGATCGACCCGCATTCGTTCCAACGCAGCGCTAACGCGCTCGCGATCTTTCAGAGGAAGCCGTCTCAGCTCTTTTTCTGCGGACTTGGTGACCACCAGTTCCCAGTACATGAAGGACTGTGTCTAGGGATCTGTACTCGCCTCGCGCAAACTCTTCCCGGCCACGCCGGATGATGGCGCCTTCCACTTCCGTCGGCTCAACGAGTGGAAACCGGCCCACACCGGCAAAGTAGGTACGCAGGGCTTCGCGCATCAATTCCGACCTGGTCCGGTTCTCCGACTTGCGGACTTGCTCAAGCGTCTTAAGCATCGCGGGAGGAAGCGATATGGTCAGGGTTCGCCGCGTTCGCATGGCCGTTGCTGAGAGGAAAGACCTTGTCGGACCTTTTCTTACACTCTACAGTCCAGCTCAAATGCTGTCAAGCCTCGGCCCGGCAGCCTCGGCGCGGTGACGCCTTTGCGGCGCGCCGCGAAGGAAGACCAAGTATCTGGCTGCCGCAGCGAGCCTCCACTTGCACCCGCCCTCCGGCGCGCCGCACCCGGTAGCACGTGGTTGCGCCATGATGAGCGGCCAGCGATTCCAGGCGCCAGTCCGTGTCGTACACCAGCCGGATCGCCCCATCCGGGCCAATCAGGATGGCTAGATCCGCCGGGTCGTCTCCCGCACTGGCGGTCTCCCAGATCCGCTCGGCCTGGTCAAGAAAAACGCTCACCCAGGAGCTTATCTGCCAGCTCTACTGTTCCTTCTCCACCACCGCGACCAGCTCGGCGCCACCGAAAGCGGTGGTGGCCACCGACAGCCCCACGATCCGGAACCCCTCCCGGCCCAAGGGCAGCAGCTCCTTCTGCATAGTCGAGGTCTTCGAGGTCGCCTGGAGGCGATAGGAATACTGGGTCTTGGACTCCGTGTCGCGCTCCATGATGACCACGACCTCCTTGCCCCCGAAGGCGCTCTCGAAAACGGTCTGACCGCGGTAGCGGTAGCTCTCCCGGCCGGCGGCCTGCATCTCCTTCTCCATGGTCGAGGTGCGGTTAGTCGCGAGCAGCCGGTATTCGTACTGGGGCTTGGCCGCCTTGCCCGACTCCTTCATCAGGACACAGACCACCTCCGATCCGCCAATGGCCGTGACGCCGCCCATCACGTACTGAAACTGGTAGCCGGCGCGGGCGGCCTCGTTCAACTCCTTTTCGGCGGTGGAGGT
>JACOSH010000084.1 GCA_016178945.1 Acidobacteriota bacterium | reverse complement strand
CGCCCACAGCCGACGTGCCCGCTCGTCCAACCAAGGCTTCAGCCACTTAAATCGACTTGCAAGCTCCTGCTCGCTGGCCACGAAAACATTGTACGCCAACCTTGTTCCAATTGCTACAGTTATTTTCTTACGGTCCCTTAGCCGCTACAGGTCCGCAAAGAACCGGCCGACCGGGATGCTGAAACCGGGCAGCAGCGGACAAGCCAGCTCCTGGTCTTCCTGGAGAACATGCGGGTCGCCCAGCGGGTAGTAGACGTAGGTCAGGCGCTGCTGCGGGTAGACCACCCATACGACGCCGCATCCGGAGCGGAGGTAGGCGCGAACTTTTTTTTCCAGATCGGCGGCCGACTCCGATGAGACTACTTCGACGGCCAAATCCGGCGGGCCTTCGAATCGCTTGCTCCAGTCGATAGGCCGATAGTTCTCCTTCAATTGGAAGGAGACATCCGGGATATAGGCGTCGTGCTTGCCGAGAACGTAGATCGACTCGGAAAACACCTTGCCAAGGCGTCGCGCCAAGTTGTAGGCGGTCAGTTCCTCGGCAACGTTGGCCTTCACAACCTCATGTCCGGAGTTGGCCGCAGGCATTTCGAAAAGGACCCCCTCCCTCAGCTCCCGCTTGACGTCGGGCTTTTCCGGGAGATCGAGAAACTCTTCCACCGTTAGCAGAGTGGCTGTTGTGCCCATGCCTGAATTATAACGCTCTGGTGTAGTATAGGGGCATGCAGGCGGGCCAGACCCTCTCGCACTACCAAATCGTGGAGAAGCTGGGCGAGGGCGGCATGGGTGTGGTCTACAGGGCTCGCGACACGAATCTGGACCGCTTCGTCGCCGTCAAGGTGCTGCCGCCGGACAAAGTCGCCGATCCGGAGCGCAAGCGGCGCTTCGCTCAAGAGGCCAAGACCGCCTCGGCGCTGAATCATCCCAACATCATCACGATTCACGACATCGGCAGCGCCCGAGGCGCCGACTTCATCGTGATGGAGTTCGTCAAGGGCAAGACCCTGGATCAGTTGATTGCGAAGAAGGGCATGGCGCTGGGCGAGGCGCTGAAGTACGCCGTCCAGATCGCCGATGCGCTGGCCGCCGCGGCCGCCGCCGGGGTGATCCATCGCGATCTGAAACCCGGCAACGTCATGGTGACCGAGAGCGGGCTGGTGAAAGTCCTGGACTTCGGGCTGGCCAAGCTGACCGAACCCAGCAGCGCGGGCGACCCGGAGCTCACGGCCAGCGTGGCCGCCGCGACCGAGGAGGGCGCCATCCTGGGCACGGTGTCGTACATGTCTCCGGAGCAGGCCGAAGGGAGGAAGCTGGACGGCCGCTCCGACATCTTCAGCTTCGGCGCCCTGCTCTACGAGATGCTGACCGGGCAGAAAGCTTTCCAGGGCGAGACCAAGATGTCGACGCTGGTGGCGATCCTGCACAAGGAGCCCAAGCCGCTCAGCGAAGTTTCCGGGGGCTTGCCGCGGGAGATGGAGCGCATCATCACCCGTTGCCTGCGCAAGGACCTCGACCGGCGGTGGCAGAGCATGGCGGACCTGAGGGTGGCGCTGCGGGACTTGAAGGAGGAATCCGAGTCGGGTGTCGGCTTCTTCCCCGAAGTTGCCGTTCCGCCGCGAAAGGCCAGACGCGTGCCTCGGTGGGTTTGGATTGCCCTCACGGCCGTGGCGGTTGGACTCGGTGGAGTGGCCGTGTGGCGTCTGCCTCGCGCGGCATCGCCCACGCCGGCGTCTGTGCGCGTCGTGCCGCTGACCACCCTCGAAGGTTCCGAGACCCACCCCTCGTTTTCGCCGGATGGCAGCCACGTCGCGTTCGCGTGGAACGGCGGACGGGGCAACGACGACATCTACTTGAAGATGGTGGGGGCGGGGACGCCGGTGCGTCTGACCAGCGATCCGGCCCGCGACGCCCACCCGGAGTGGTCGCCGGATGGCCGCTGGATCGCCTACCTGCACGACCTGGGCAGCCATCGTTGGGAAGTGCGGCTGATCGCTCCCTTTGGGGGCGCGGAGCGCCGGCTTGCCGAGACCCAGGCGGACCAGGTCACCGGGACTTCGTTCCTGGCCTGGTTCCCGGACGGAAAACAACTCGTGGTGCGCGATGAGGGCGGCAAGGGCCAGCCGCCCGGCCTGTTCGCGATGTCGGCCGAGACCGGAGAGCGGGTGCGCCTCACGACTTCACCGGATGACGACAGCGGCCCGGCTCTATCCCCCGACGGCCGCACCCTGGCATTTGGCCGGGGCGGGGCTGGCGCCCACACCGGCCTCTACCTGCTAAGTCTGTCCGAGGATCACAAACCTCAGGGCGAGCCCCGGCGCCTGGTGGCATCGGCCCGGCCTCCCTCGTCGGCCGCCTGGACACCGGACGGACGCGGGATCGTCTATTCCTTCTTCCGGGAACACGGCTACCAGATGTGGCGAGTCGCCGCTTCCGGCTCCGCGAAGCCAGAGCGGCTGGAGTGGGCCGGCAATGACGCCAGGCATCCCACGTTTTCCCGCGGACTGCAAGGCGGCGCCTGGCGTTTTGCCTTCGTTCAGCGGTTTCTCCAGGTGAATCTGGTTCGCTACGCCATCCCTAGTACGGAGAGCAAGGCGGTCGGCGAGCCGGTGGTGGCCTCCACGCGCACCGAGCAGGATCCGGACTACGCGCCGGATGGGAAGAAGATCGCCTACGCCTCCGACCAGTCGGGCAGCTACGAGATCTGGGTGAGCGAAGCCGACGGATCGAATCCCCAGCAACTGACTTCGATGCCGGGCCTGAATCCCTCCGGGCCCCGCTGGTCGCCGGACGGCCGGCAGATCGCCTTCTATACCCTGTCGCCGAACGGCCCGGAAATCTACACCGTGTCCGCGCGCGGCGGCGCCCCGCAATTAGTGCAGAATTCTCTGGCGGCGCATTACCCGCTGGGCTGGTCGCGGGATGGCAAGTCTCTCTACTGCACCGTCCAAGTCCCCGAGAAGGCGGGCTTGTGGAAGGTGCCGGTGAACGGCGGCGAGCCGCTCCGGTTGACCCGCAGGAGCGTCGGGGGCGATGATTCGAATCAGATCGCCTGCGCGGGCGAATCACCCGACGGCAAAGACCTCTATTTTGGCGATGTCAAAATCTGGAAGGCGCCGCTCGACGGCGGGCCGGAGACCGAAATAACCGCCATCCGGTCCGAGGCCTCCATGGTGGCCCGGACCGGGATCTACTTCGTGGCGCCGGATACAAATAGCCGGGAGATTCATTACTACAGTTTCTCCACGGGAAAGATCCGGCCGGTGTTGACCGTCCCCAAGCCGTGCCGGCGGAATTTCGCCGTTTCGCCCGACGAACAGTGGATACTGTGGCCCCAGCTCGACGCGCAGGGTAGCGACTTGATGCTGGTCGAGAATCTCCGCTAGACCGGCTGGAAGTCCAGGCCGGGTCAGTTCTTTTTCAGTTTCTCCCGCTGCTCGCGCAGGACCGCCTTCCGGCTCAGCTTGATCTTGTTGCCCTCGACAGCCAGCACCTTTACCAGGATCTGGTCGCCTTCCTTAAGCTCGTCGCGCACTTCCTTGATGCGGGTCTCGGAGATCTCGCTGATGTGGAGCAAGCCGTCGGTGCCGGGGAAGATCTCGACGAAGGCGCCGAAATCGACCAGCCGCACGACTTTGCCCAGATAGGTCTTGCCCACCTCGGCCACCGCCGTGATATCGGAGATGATCTGGATCGCCTTCTGGGCCGACGCCCCGTCGGCCGAGGCGATGCGGATGGTGCCGTCGTCCTCGACGTCGATCTTCACCCCGGTCTGCTCGATGATCCCGCGAATCACCTTGCCGCCCGGTCCGATGACTTCGCGGATCTTGTCCTGGGGGATGTTCATGGTGTAGATGCGCGGCGCGTATTGCGACATCTCCGGGCGCGGAGCGGCCAGCGCGGCCTCCATCTTGTCCAGGATATGCAGGCGGCCGCGGCGGGCCTGCTCCAGGGCCTCTTTCATGATGACCGTGGTCACGTTGGGGACCTTGATATCCATCTGCAGGCCCGTGATTCCGGCGCGCGTGCCGGCGACCTTGAAGTCCATGTCGCCGTAGTGATCCTCGGCGCCGGCGATGTCGGTGAGAATGGCGTACTTAGCGCCCTCCATCACCAGGCCCATGGCCACGCCGCCGACCGAGGCTCCGATGGGGGCCCCCGCGTCCATCAGGGCCAGCGAGGCGCCGCACACGGTGGCCATCGAGCTGGAGCCGTTGGACTCCAGGGTGTCGCTCACCACGCGCATGGTGTAGGGGAACGTGGTCTCGTCCGGGATCAGCGGCATCAGGGAGCGCTCGGCCAGCGCGCCGTGGCCGATCTCGCGGCGGCCCGGGCCGCGCATGAAGCCAGTTTCGCCCACGCTGAAGGGCGGGAAGTTGTAATGGATCATGAAGCGCTTGGAAGCCTCTCCGGGCTCCAGCAGCTCGATGCGCTGCTCGTCGTCCTTGGTCCCCAAAGTGACCGTGACCAGCGACTGCGTCTCGCCGCGGGTAAACAGCGCCGAACCATGCGTGCGCGGCAGCAGCCCGGGCTCGATCGTAATCGGCCGGACCTGGTCGAACGCCCGCCCGTCCGGACGGCGCCCTTCGTTGAGCATCTCGTCGCGGAACATCCGCTCCTTGAGGACGTCGTAGATCCTGGCGGTCTCGGCTTTCTGCTCCTCGGTGAACAGCGCCAGCGCCCGCTTCTTGATCTCGGCGACGCGGCTGTAGCTCTCCAGCTTGGGATACTTCCCGGTATTGAGCGCATCCTTCAGCTCCGCGCCAAGCTGCTCCCGGATCTGGCCGAGCATCTCCTCGTTCACCGGGGGCGGCGTGTACACGCGCTTGGGCTTGCCGCAAACCTTGACCATCTCGCGGATCGTGGCAATGATCTTTTTGCAGCAGTCGTGGCCGTATTGGATGGCGTCCAGCACTTCGCCTTCGGAGGCCTGTTGCGCGCCCGCCTCCACCATGACGATGCCGCCGTCGGTGGCGGCCACCACGATGTTCAGCTTGGACTCGCGCGATTCCGAATACGACGGGTTGGCGATCAGCTTCCCGCCGATCAGGCCGATGCGCACCGCGCTCAATACGTGCTCGAAGGGAATGTCCGAGATGGCCAGGGCCGCGCCCGCGCCCAGGATGGCCAGCTTGTCCGGATCATGCTCCGGATCGGCCGACAGCACCATGGCGATAATCTGGGTCTCGCAGGAGTAGCCCTCCGGGAACAGGGGGCGCACCGGCCGGTCGATCAACCGGCAGGTGAGGATCTCTTTTTCCGAGGGACGGCCCTCGCGTTTGATGAAGCCGCCGGGAATCTTTCCGGCGGCATACGTGTATTCACGGTAGTCGACCGTGAGCGGGAAGAACGAGGCGTTCGGCTTGGGCTCTTCATTGGAGCACGCCGTGACCAGCACGACGGAGTCTCCCGAGCGAACCACGACCGCTCCATTGGCCTGCTTGGCCAGTTTGCCTGTCTCCAGGGTAATTGTGCGACCGTCCAGGTCGACTTCAAAGGTATGCGACATTGGTCCTCCAACCAGTGACCGGCTTTAACGCCGGCCCTTCATTCTGAGACTGGAGTTGACGCCGCCTTGCGGCGGCTTGCAGGGGCTCGCGCGGGGTTGGGTGAGGGAAAGGGAACTTCGCTAGCGCTCTCCTGCCCGCTCCCGCGGCGTAGGAAAACTCTAGCGGCGGATACCCAGCTTCTGAATCACAGCCTTATACCGCTCAGGTCCCGTGTTCTTCAAATAGGTCAGAAGCCGGCGCCTTTTGGCGACCATGATCAGCAGCCCGCGCCGCGATGCATGATCCTTCTTGTGCGTTTTGAAATGCTCCGTGAGCTGGGTGATGCGCTCACTTAGAATCGCAATCTGCACTTCAGGCGAACCCGTATCGGACTTGTGGGTCCGATTCCCGGTGATGATTTGCCGCTTGCGTTCTACCGCCAGTGCCATTCTAGAGTTACTGCTCCTTGTCTTCTCTTATCTCGATTTGTAGCAGTCTACAGCATAACACAAAGGCGGTCACTTTCGCCCGACGCAGGACAGCACCGCGTTGATGTCCACCCAAGGGGTCTTGCCGGAGTTGGCCGTCAGGAAGGCAACCGGATTGCCGCCCGAGAAGATCACCGGGGGCCGGGGGGCCGTGGGGTTGGTGGCGCTGGCCGACGAGTAGTCTCCTCCGTAGCGTCCGAAAGGATTGAAGATGCTGGTGGTGGAGTAGTCCGTGCCGTAGCGGCCGAATTCGTTGCCCAGCGAGTCCGGGGCGAACTTGTTGCTGGTGATCTTGCCCACGAACTGGCCATCGTCGGCGAACACCAAGGCCCCTTCCAGCGCGTCGCAAGCCGGCGAGATGCCCGGCAGGATGGCCGGCGGCGTGGAGGGACGCTGCGGGGCGTCGGGGACTGAATCCAGGGACAGGACGTTGTAGAACGTCACGAATCCGTTTGGACTGATCCGCAGCCCGATGGCCGAAAACCGGCGGCTGACCGAACTGACCTCCAGCGTGCCGGCCTTGCCGGCGGTGGCCGGAAACACGTCGCTCAAGCTCAGGAAGCGCTGGCGCAACGGCGCAATCGTCACGGTTTGGCGGACCAGCTCTGCGGCGTCTTCGTCCCTGGCGACGAAGGTCACCGTCGCCGGCGGGGCGTCGGCCGAGTCGGGATGCAGCACGATAATCCCGGTTCGCAGCGGCCCCCGGTTGTTGAAGGGCATGCTGAAGCGGGTTTCGGCGCTGGACGCCAGATTCACGATGGCTTGGGCGTCCAGCGATCCCTGTACGATCGTGGCTGTCACCGAGGCTTTGCCGTCGGTCAATTGCAGGGCGGCCCATCCCTCGGTCACCTGAGGGGCCGCGCCGGTGGTCGAGAAGCTGACCGAAGCGCCCACCGGCAAAGTGCCGCCCACGACATTGGTGGCCCCGCCCTGCAGCTCCACAATCGGCAATGGCAGGTCGACGCCATTGGGGTCGCCAAAGTAGAGCTTCCATTGAATCGACTTGGTGTCGAGGTTGACCACCGTGAACAGGGTGGCCACACCCGCGCCGTCGGCCAGCTCGGGGAGAATGAAGTCGGACTTCGGGTTGATGAGGGCGTCCCGGCGGCTTTCCCCCGCCAGCGAGCGCAGCCGCTCGCCCCCCGCCCCGGCCGCAAGGGCCAATCCGCTCCAGACCACGGCACTCAGCACGCAACGAATCATGCGCATGACGATTCCTTTCTACCTCGCAGGTGGACCTGCGCCGCCCGGTGTCAGACCGGCCCTGCCATTCGGGCCTTCGTACAGTCTGCGATAGATGGCCGCGTTGCGCAGCACCGACTGCACGTATTCTCGCGTCTCGGTGAAGGGGATGGTTTCCACAAACTCCGCCGCCTCCTCAAAGCTCCCCCATCGGAGCCACTCGATCACGCGGGACTTGCCCGCATTGTAGGAGGCAAGGGCCTGCTCCCACTTGCCTCCCCACTGGTCGAGCAGCGCGCGCAGATAGATGGTCCCCAGCTTCAGGTTGGTGGCCGGCTGGAAGAGCAGCGCCGTGGAATACTTGCGCAAGCCGGCGCGGCGGGCAAGCTGGCGGCCCGTTGATGGCCGGACCTGCGTCAATCCGCGGGCATCCCTGCGGGAAACCGCCTTGGGGTTGAACTCCGATTCCTGGCGGATCAGCCCGGCGACCATGTAGGGGTCCAGCCCCGTGGAGCCGGCCGCTTTCTCCAGCTCGGCGCGGAAGGGCAGCGGGAAGAGCAGCTCCCAGAAGTGCGGCGGCGCGGTGTCGAGCGGGACGGTGAAATAATCCGAGACCAGGCTCTTCATGAAGCGCAGCCCCTGGTAGGGCGATTGCGCCGAGCGCGCCATCTCGATGGCCAGCAGGTGGGGCTGGCCGTCGGATTTCGCGCCGAAGCGCAGCTCGGCTTCGGCCAGAGTTTGCAGCCCGGCGGCGTACAGCAGGCGGGCCCGCTCGATGCGCCGCTCGGTCGCCGCGCTGGAGACGTGATGTTCCGGGGCTCGGCGCGCGGGGAAGGGGATCTGGTTCACCCAGCGTTCCATGGCGGGCGAGGGAGCGGCCCGCACCAGCGCAGGCTGGGCCATCCGGTCGCGGGCCAGCAGGCCGTAGTAGTAACCGGGGAAGCGTTCGACCAGCCGTGCGTAGCAGGCGCGCGCGGCGCCCGGGTCCTTTCCCGCCTCCGCCAGCCGTCCCAGGAAGTAGAGGGCCGCGCCGGCGTTGCTGGAGGCCGGGAAGCGGTCCAGGTGCTCGCGCAACAGGGCGGAGGCTTCCTTGCGCCGCCGCAGGTAGGCGCTCCAGGCGACTCTCCACTGGCAGCCGGCCGCCTCCGGCTCGGCAGGAAACAATTCGTGGCAAGCCCGATAGGAAGCCTCGTAGCGCTCCGGATCGTTGCGCAGCAGGAAATGATTGCCGGCCGCCAGCAGCGCCTTGAGCCTCCAGCGGGATTGCGGGTGGAGAGCCAACTCTTCCAGCGTCGCGCCCATCTGGGGCTCGGCGTCGAGGCGGCGGGCGCATTCCACCAGGTAGTAGAGGCGCTCGGCGTTGGCCTCCGCCGCCTCCACCTTCAGCCCATCCAGATATTTCGACGCCGCGCTGGTCTGGTTGCGGAGGTAATCCACCGCGCCGATCCGCACGCGCGCCAGGTCCCGCTCCTCCCCTTCCAGCTCCGCGGCCAGGGCCGCGAACGCCTTGCGCGCGGCGACGTATTCCCGCGCCGCCATCCACCGGTTGGCGCGCTCCAGCCTCAGCCGGGGCGGAGGCGCCGGATAGGCGCTTCCCAGACTGGGCCGCAGACGCCCCAGCGCGCTATCGGCCAGGACGGCGGCCTCGGTGGCCGGATGGTTGAAGTAGACACTCTGGTAGGAGGTGGCTGCCTGGGTCAAGTCCTGCGCCGCTTCGTAGGCCGTGGCCAGAGCCAGATCGCCCAAGGGTTGGGGAAGCTCGGCGTAGCGCTCGCGCAGGAGCCGGATCGCCTCCCGCGGCTCTTGCAGCTCCACCAGCACACGCGATTCGAGCAGCACGCCTTTGGCCTGCATCGGCGACGCAGGCGCGAAGCTGTGCAGCGGCTCCAGATCCTTTTTCGCCGCGGCGAAGTCTTTCAGGTCGCTGTGGGCCGCCGCCAGGTAGTAGGCAGTGTAGTCGGCCAGGCGGGGCAACCGCGCCTGGGCAGCTTTGATCTGACGGACCGCCTCGGCATATCTGCGGTTCTCGTAGCTCTGGATGCCCCTGGCCAAAGCCTCCGCCGGCGCGACGGTCTGGCCCAACGCGGGGAGCGCGCCGAGCAGCGCTGCCAGTTTAAGCCAGGGGGCCCGGGTACTCTCGGCCAAGCAGCGCGGGTTTGTCATGGGCCAGGCTCCGTACCAGCTCCAGGTGGAAATAGTCGACCATGGTCGACGAGGCGCAGATGAACTTTT
>JACOSH010000083.1 GCA_016178945.1 Acidobacteriota bacterium | reverse complement strand
GACCGTGATTTTCGCGGTCGTGCTCAGCGCGGCCAGGCGTTGGCCCTGGTAGCCGAGAAAGAAAAAGAAGCGGTCCTTTCCATTCACTTTGGGTAGCAGAATCGGGCCGCCCACGGTCGCTCCGAACTGGTTTCGCTTGAGCACTTCCTTGGGCAGCTTGTTCGCGTTGTTGAAGAAGGAGTTGGCGTTCATTTTCTCGTTGCGGAGATAGTCGTAGAGGGCGCCGTGAAAGGCGTTGCTGCCGGACTTGGTCACGACGCTCACGATGCCGCCTCCCGTTCGCCCGTACTCGGCCGTGTAGTTGTTCACCAGAATCTTGAACTCCTCGACGGTATCGGGGTTGGGGGAATATACCACGCCGTTGCTGAGCAGATTATTGTTGACGCCGCCATCCAACAGATAGGTGACCGAGTCCTGGCGGGAACCGGACACGCTGAAGCTGCCGGCACCCGAGCTGCGGCTGGAGGGAATCACGCCCGGCACGAACAGCGCCAGGTCGAGCACGTTGCGTCCGTTCAACGGCGCGGCGGCAATTTGGGTCGAAGTGACCGACGCGCCCAGCGTTGCCGTTACGGTCTCGATGCTGCTGGCGTTCGCTTCGACCTGGACCGTTTCCGTCGTCGCGCCCACTTCCATTCTCACGTCGATGCGCAGCGCCTGATTGATTTCCAGTTTTTCCGGCGCGGTCGTGATTCGCCGGAAGCCCTGGGCTTCCGCGCTGACCCGGTACAAGCCGATCGGAACCGCCAGTACCTGATACGTGCCGTCAGCCTGCGACGTCGTGTCCCGGGTAACCCCCGTGGCGACGTTGGTGATGGTGATCTTGGCCTTGGGAATCACGGCTCCGGTCGGATCCGTCACCGTGCCGATGACGCGTCCGGATGCATCCTGAGCCAGCCCGCTTGAATGCAGGCCAAGGATCACGGCCAGCAGCACAAGAACGCACCTCAGGCCGAATGTCTTTTCAATTGTGATGAGCATCGAGTTCCTCTCAGTTTCGCAGTTGGCGATGGTATCGCACAGGTCATAACTTATCCGCGTCCGGAGGTTTGCCGGACACGGGAACAACACTGCGGGTCCGCTACGACTGTGTCAAGAACCAAGACCCGGTTGCTCCACAGCCTAGCACAAATGTCAAGGGATGGGAACGGTTGCTTCTGTAACTTTTGGACTGCAACCTGACTTGGAACGGCAATTGCACGCTGCCCTGCCGGTCATGGCAACTGTGCTCCGGACCGATCCCCTCCCGGACTCGAAAACCGCGATGCGGCAAGCGGTTAGGGCGCTGGTGTGCCTGGTTGGGGCGTCGCTGGCGATGGACCAGGGTCTGCCCAGTTCTGGGGACAAAGTGCCATTGTTGCGGGGAGAGTTGGAAACCGGAGGCCGGGCGGTGGGTCCGGATCTGACCGCGGAGCTCTACGACCTGGATCGGCGCACCACCTTCGAGGCCAGTCCTGTATCTACCATGGGGGCGTTTCAATTTCAGGACATCCCCTTGGGCCGGTACGAGGTGCGCATCGCCCGGGTCAACGGCGCCCTGCTGGCCAAAGAATTTGTGCGGGTAGAATCGTCCAGCAGCCGGGTCCAGGTGCGTTTGGCGGCGGCGCCGGTTTCCAGTCCGGAAGGTACCGTGCCGGTGGCCCGGCTGGGCCGTTCGATCCCGGCCAAGGCCGCCAAGGCGTTCCGGGAGGCGCAAGAGCTGACAGCGGCGGGAGACGCGACGCGGGCGATGGAGAAGCTGCGCAAGGCCCTCGATATCCACCCTCTTTATTCGGAGGCCTACACGAACCTGGGGTCGCACTACGCGCGCGGCGGAGAGCCCGGCAAGGCCATCGAAGTGTTCGAGCGGGCCATCGGGGCGGGCGCGGCGGATGCGGCGGTGTACACCAACCTGGCCGTGGCCTACCTGCAGGTGAAGCGGCCGGCCGACGCGGAGGCGGCCGCGCGCCAGGCCCTTACGCTGGATCCGCGGCAGGCCCTGGCCCACCACGTCCTCGGCAAGGCGCTGGTCCCGGACCGGCGCCGCCAGGCGGAGGCTCTCGATCACCTGCGCCTGGCCGTGAGCGCCATACCGGAAGCTCGCCTGGCAATGGCCCAGGTGCACGCGGCATCCGGCGCCACGGCCGAGGCAGTTCGGGAGCTGCGGGCCTATCTGCAATCGGGGAGTCCGCGGCGTCAGGATCTGGTGGAGAGCTGGATCGCGAAGCTGGAGGCGGCCGGGGCCCGCTAGCGTAAGGTCACCGCTTGGTCAGAAGCTGTGAAAAATATCGGCAACCGCTTCCTCACGGTCGCGGCTCTGAAACATTCGTGCTCCAACGAATGTACTTACAGAGCCGGCGAGAGATTCGCTCGTCCGTTTGAGGTCGAAGAGACTCGCTAGTTGAACTGCCGCCGGGGGCGTGTGGGGCCGTCTTCCCGCACGGGCGCTTCCCGCTTCTTTTCCTCGGCCATGAAGCCGCGCTCTTCGGAGCGGCTGATGCGGCGGTGCGCGTACAACCCTTCCAGCACGAACTCCGCCGCCGAAGCGCGAATCGGGTCCGCCTCCTTGGACCGCACACCCAACGCCCCCAGCTTGTCGGTCAGGCCCTGAATCGCCTCCAATTCCTGCGCCATACTGGCCGAGTCGGCGTTCTCATCCAGCTTCAAGGAGCCGCCCAAGTCGAACCAGGTCACGATCTGCGAGACGTTGACGCCGTCGAAATAGCTGTTGTACACCTTGCCCACGGCCACGCGAATCAGCTCGCGCGCCACCGTGTCGCCGCCCTTCAGCTCGCCCTCGTACTCCAGCTCGATCTTGCCGGTGATCGAAGGCAGCGCCGAGTAGATATCCACTACTCGAGGCACCGCCAGCGCCTCCTGGGAGCGCAGCGCCCGCCGCTCGGCGTTGGACACCACGTTTTCCAGCACCGAAATCGGCAGCCGCTGCGAGACGCCGGAGCGCTTGTCGACCCGCTTGTCCTCCCGCGCCACAAAGGCCAGTTGCTCGACCACCTCCCGGATGTACTTGGGGATATGGATCTGGATGGGAGACGGCCGCCTCAGCCAGGCCTCCTGCTCGGTAATGGCGCTCCCATGCTCGATGGTAACCGGGTAATGGGTGCGGATCTCGCTGCCGATGCGGTCCTTGAGCGGAGTGATGATCTTGCCGCGCGCGGTATAGTCCTCCGGGTTGGCCGTGAAGACCAGCGCGACGTCGAGCGGCAGGCGCACCGGATAGCCCTTGATCTGGACGTCGCCCTCCTGCATGATGTTGAACAAACCCACCTGGATCTTGCCGGCCAGGTCGGGCAGCTCGTTGATGGCGAAAATCCCGCGATTGGCGCGCGGCAGCAGGCCGTAGTGCACGGTGAGCTCGTCGGACAGATCGTGTCCGCCGCGCGCCGCCTTGATCGGGTCGATGTCGCCGATCATGTCGGCGATGGTGACGTCGGGCGTGGCCAGCTTCTCCACATAACGGTGGTCGCGGTGCAGCCAGGCGATGGGCGTCTCCTCCCCCAATTCCTCCATCAGCTCGCGCGCGTAGCGGCTGATCGGCCGGTAGGGGTTGTCGTGGATCTCCGAGCCCTGCACGTAGGGCGTCCACTCGTCCAACAGCGCGGTCATCATGCGGATCAGGCGCGTCTTGGCCTGGCCCCGCAGGCCCAGCAGAATGAAGTTGTGCCGCGACAGGATGGCGTTGACCATCTGCGGGATGACGCTGTCTTCGAATCCGACGATCCCGGAAAACAACGCTTCCTGTCTCTGCAGCCGGCAGATCAGGTTTTCGCGCAGCTCGTCCTTGACGCCGCGGGACGCCAGGCGGTCCTCGCTGAACGGGCCGCGGCGCAAAGCGCCCAGGGTGGTGGGGAGGTCCGCCGGGGTCATGGTTGGATTATAACTGTTTCCCGCCGGGCGAGGACCGGCTACTCCATGTTGAACTCGAAGTCGCCCGCCGCGTTCCGGAGCACCAGGTGTCCGGGCCCCAGCGGCTTGCCGTCGGTGGGAAAGAAGACCGCGCCGTCGGTGGACTGCCCGGCGTTGAGCTTGGTATGAACCAGCGCGATCGCCGAAGCCGCGGCAGCCGCCTTGAGCTTGGTGGAGGAGACTTCGGCCAGCGCCGCCTGCCGCCGCTGCTCGTAGCCGTTGGTCGAGCGGATGCGCGACATCCCGTACAGCGCCGCCTCGTAGGTCGAGACCAGCCGAATCACATCGCCGCGACCGCCTTTGTCGATCAGCGACTCCACCACGTGACGCGCGCTGGCCGCCCGCACCACGCCGTCATGCCGAACGAAACTGAAATCCTCCGGGCGGATCACGTACGGCCCCGGCGATCCGTTGGAGACCGCCACCTGGATGATCGTGTACTCCCGCACGTGCGACGGCATGTGCGCGAACATCACGGTCACGCCGCTTCTGGTCAGCGTCTGGTACTTCATCCCGTTGGACTCGAACTCGATCACCTGCGCCGCGACGACGCACACGAGCGGCAACGGAATGGCGAACAACGCGAGACGCACCACGATTCCATTATCATATAAGCTCGTATGTCCATTGCGCACGGAATTCGCAACGCAGGCGCCGCCCACTGGAATCCGGGAACGGCTCAGCTCATCGAGCACGCCATCCGGAGGGGAGAAGGGATGGTGGCGCGCGGCGGCTCGCTGGTGGTCCGCACCGGCCAGTTCACCGGCCGCTCGCCCAAGGACAAGTACATCGTCCGGGACGCCGCCACCGAGTCCACCGTGCACTGGGGGCCGGTGAATCAGCCCATGTCCCCGGAGAACTTCGCCCGGCTCCATTCCAAGATGCTGGCTTACCTGCAAGGGCGGGAAGTCTTTGTTCAGAACTGCTTCGGCGGCGCCGATCCCGGCTATGCCCTGTCGGTGCGCATCATCACGCAATACGCCTGGCATTCGCTGTTCGCGCGCCAGCTCTTCGTCCGCCGCGACCCGGTCGATACCGCCGTCCACGCCCCGGAGTTCACGCTCATCTTCGCGCCCGGATTCCAGGCCGACCCGGCCGAGGACGCCACCAACTCGGAGACCTGCATCGCGGTCGACTTCACGCGCCGCGTGGTCCTGATCGCGGGCACCAGCTACGCCGGTGAAATGAAGAAATCGATCTTCACCATCCTGAACCATCTGCTCCCCGACCGCGGGGTCATGCCGATGCACTGCTCGGCCAACGTCGGCGAGAACGGCGGCGGCGCGCTTTTCTTCGGACTCTCCGGCACCGGCAAGACCACGCTGTCGGCCGATCCTCGCCGGAAGCTGATCGGCGACGACGAGCACGGCTGGAGCGAACGGGGCGTGTTCAACTTCGAGGGCGGCTGCTACGCCAAGTGCATCAAGCTGTCGCGCGAGAACGAGCCGCAGATCTGGAACGCGATCCGTTTCGGCGCCGTGCTGGAGAACGTGGCCGTGGACCCGGAGACCCGTGAGCTGGACTTCGATTCCGCGGAGATCACCGAAAACACTCGCGCCGCGTATCCGGTCACCTTTATCGACAACGCTGTGATTCCGGGCGTGGCCGGGCATCCCGGCAACGTTATCTTCCTGACGGCCGACGCTTTCGGCGTTCTGCCGCCCATCGCCAAGCTAACCCCCGAGCAGGCCATGTATCACTTCTTGAGCGGATACACCGCCAAGGTCGCCGGCACCGAGCGCGGACTGGGCAGCGAGCCGGAGGCCACCTTCAGCGCTTGCTTCGGCGCGCCGTTCCTGCCCCGGCATCCCAACGTGTATGCCGCCATGCTCGGCGAGAAGCTCCGCCGCCACCAGGTGAGTTGCTGGCTGGTCAACACCGGCTGGGTGGGCGGCCCGTTTGGCGTGGGCCAGCGCATGAAGCTGCCCTACACCCGCGCGATGTTGAACGCGGCCATCTCGGGCCGGCTCGAGGGAGTCACCATGCAGCAGCATCCGGTGTTCCGGGTGATGGCGCCCACCGACTGCCCCGATGTTCCGGCCGAGGTCCTCGACGCCCGCGGGCTGTGGCCCGACAAGGCCGCCTACGACCGGGCGGTCGCCGATCTGGCCCGCCGTTTTGTGAAAAACTTCGCCAAGTTCGACGCCGTGGATGCGGAAATCCGCGCGGCCGCCCCCCTTGACAGATAGCGAAGAAAAGGCGAATATGGATGCATGCTGGTCGGGATCGCCAAGCTGGCGCAGCAGAGTCCTCTGCTCGAGGCCAAGCGCCAGGTGCAGTATTTCGAGCTGCCCATCGGCGGCCTGATCAACCGGGTCCGGACGGGCATGCCGTTCCAGTGGTCGATCAACCCGTACCGCGGCTGCGAGTTCGGATGCAAGTATTGCTATGCCCGCTACACTCACGAGTTCATGGGAATGGACGACCCGGAGCAGTTTGAGGAAAAGATCTACGCGAAGCGCTCGGCGGCCCAGGTGATCCAGCGCGAGCTGGGCAAGATCCCTCGCGAGGAGGCCATCGCCATCGGCACCGCCACAGATCCCTATCAGCCGGCCGAGCGCCGCTTCGAGACTACCCGCGCCGTACTGGAGGTCTTAGCCCGGGAAAGCGGGCGCAGGCTGTCGATCACCACCAAGAGCGACCTGGTGGTTCGCGACCTGGATCTGCTGCGGAAGGTGGCGCGCGCCAATGTGCTGCATATCACCCTGACGGTCACGAGCGTGGATGCGGATCTGGCCAGACTGCTGGAGCCGCGCGCTCCCCGCCCCGATCTGCGGTTAGGGGCCGTGCGGGAACTGGCGGCGGCGGGCCTGAGCGTGGGCGTTTTCGCGAATCCCATCCTGCCGCTGATCACCGACTCGGAGGAGCGCCTGGATGCGCTGGCCCGCGGGGCGGCGGAGGCCGGCGCCAGGTACTTCGGCGGCGGCGTCGTGTTCCTGATGCCGTGCGCCCAGAAGGTCTTCTTTCCATTTCTGGAAGAGCACTTTCCGCACCTGGTCCGGCGTTATCGCGAGCGGTTCGAGCGAAGTCCCTACCTGCGGGGGCCGTACCTGGAGATGATCCAAGAGCGTGTCCGCCGGATTCGCCGGCGCTATCGCTTGGCCGCCTCGCCCGTGGACTACCAGCCGGAAGTAGCGGGCGAGGACGCGCAGTTGACGTTGTTTTGACACCGCTCCGTCACCGTCGCGGCTCGGCACCATTCGTCGAATGCTCTGAGTGAGCCGCGCACGTCAGGAAGCGGTGTTTCGGACTCGAATGGAGATCGTGACCATCGTCGACGAGCGGAATCGCGTGGTGGGCAGCGCGCCGCGTCCGGAGATGCGCGCGCGGCGGCTGCCCCATCGCGCCACCTATATCCTGGTCTTCAACTCGCG
>JACOSH010000082.1 GCA_016178945.1 Acidobacteriota bacterium | reverse complement strand
GCCGCGACCCCCTTGAGGAAATTGGACCGCTGCTTCACGCTCTGGTGGTCGACGCCCACCAGGTTCAGCGTCGCAGAACCGGCTTTCAGCGCCTGCGCTTCCCGGCGCAACATGCGGATCCCCAGGCCGGCGCCCAGTTCGGCGGCTCCTTCCTCCACCGAAGCATAGGCCTCGTGGTTTCCCATGCAGCCGAAAACTCCCGCTTCGGGGCGCAGGCGCGCGATCTGGCGCAGGCAACTGTAGAGGGGGTCGGTGGGTTCGGAGATGAAGTCGCCGGTGGCCAGAACCAGATGCGGGCGCAGCTCGCGGCCGGCGTCGATGACGCGGGCAAACTCGCGCTCGCTCAGAAAAATTCCCAGATGCACGTCGCTGATCTGCAGCAGGCGCCAGCCTTCCAGGTCCGGGGGCAGATTCGGGATGGGCACATCCACTTCGCGCACCCGGAAATCCGTGCGCTGGATGAAAACGCCAAACCCGGTGACAGCGACCGGCGCGGTCATGGCGGCCGTGCCGGCGGCCCGCAGCAGCCGCCGGCGGCTGGGAGTGAACGAGGGCGAGACCCAATGATCGAGCGGCCATCGCCAGAGGCGGTAGATCAGATAGACGCCCGTGCTGTTGAAGGCCCACAGATAGGCCGCTCCGCGGATCCATCCCCGCGCCTCCGGCGTTAGCGGCAGCGTGCCCACGATCCAGTGCCGGCCCAGCGCCATCAACACGGCCGCGCCGATCAGCCCTGCGCCGACGGCCCACACCAAAAAACGCACCAGGTTCGCCAGGACCTCCGATCGCCGGCGCGCGGCCCAGTCGAGCGCCGCGCCCGCCATGCGCCATTGCGCGAACGCGATGACGCACAGCACGGCGACTTCCACCGCGTCGCGGAGATAGCTCCACATCACATGAACAATTCTAGCCGAAAAGGGGGCGCGGCTCGCGCGGTTGGCGCGCCGCGAGCCTCAAAAGTCGAGTTTCAAGCCGAACTGCACCTGCCGCGACTCCACCCGCGTCCCTCCGGAGATCCCGAACGCGGACGTGCGCAGCGTGTTGCCCGGCTGGCTGAAGACCGGGTGGTTGGGCAGGTTGAAGAACTCGGCGCGGAAAGCCAGTCGGGTCCGCTCGGTCAGATGGAAGGTCTTGTTGGCCGAGAAATCCCAACTGGTGAGCGGGGGTCCGATCACGTTGTTGCGGCCGTTGTTGCCGTAGCGGAATTGCGCGCCGCCCGGCAGCCGGTCCACAAACGCGGCGGTGTTGAACCAGCGCTCGCGCTTCCGTTCGTCGCGGGACAGGTTCGGATCGATGCCCAGGCTGTCCGGATAGCACTGGCCGCCGCCGTTCTGGATGTTGCCCCCGCCGCAGTAGATGGTCAACGGGAAGCCGGACTGGAAGGTCAGAATCGTGCCCATCTGCCAGCCGCCGATCACCGCGTCGGCGGCACGCCCCGCGTTGCCCAGCAGCGCCTTGCCTTTTCCGAACGGCAATTCGTACAGCATGGAGGTGGTCCAGCGCGTGCGGAAGTCGAACGCCGACAGCCCGCGCTCGCCCTTCAGGTTGTAGTCGTTGGAGGGCGTCAGCGAGTCTCCGTCGGTGGTCCGGATGCCGCTGCCGTTGTCGATGGACTTGCCGTAGGCAAAAGAGCTCAGCAGAGTGAAGCCCTTGCTGAAGCGCTGCTGCAGGCGGGCCTGCAGGGCATTATAGTTGGAATGACTGGGAGCGTTCATCACCTGGAATCCGCCGAACTTCGGGTAGGGCCGGTTGTTATTGGCGTTTCCGGGTCCCGGCACGGCGGCATTGTAGGTCTGCAAGCGCCGCAGATGGGAAGCGGCCGAGCCCAGGTAGTTAACCTCCAGCGACATGTCGCGCGTCAGCTCGCGCTGGACGCCGAACGACCACTGGCCGACGTAGGAGGTCGGCTCGTTCCACTGGTTGATCAGGATGAAGGTGGGGACGCCGAGCTGGGTGAAGGGCTTCTCCCAGCTCAGGTTCGGCCGTACGCTATCGGACGGCTCGTTGCGCCGGATGGTGAACGGCGCGTTGCGCACCACGTCGAAGACGGCGTTGCCGATATCGCGCACGTAGTAGAGCCCCGCGCCGGTCCGGATCACGGTCTTCGGACTCAGTTGGTAGGCGACGCCCAGGCGAGGCGCGAAGTTCTTCGAGTCGTTCATGTACGCCGTCCGCCCGAAGCGCCCGTCGCGCACGTACTGCACGGTCGAGGGCAGCCGGAAGGCCGGATTCCCCTCGAACGGATCGCCCGTGCCCGTCCGCACGTAGACCGGCTCTTTCGAATTGTCCCAGCGGAAGTCGATGTTCACGATGGCGTCGTACTTGTCATGCCAGGGCAGCTCGTCCTCCCAGCGCAGGCCCCAATTGACGGTCAGCTTGGGCGACACTTTCCAGGCATCCTGGAAGTAGAAAGAAACGTAGGCGTTGCGGTAGTTGGCGATCGGCGCCCCGATCTGACCTTCGCTGTTGGACATGAGGCCGAGCAGGTAGTCGGCGGTGGAGTGCGCCGAAGTGGCCGCTTGGTTGACCGCCGGATTGATGGTATAGCGCCCGTCCCAGGAGAACCTCCCGCGCGGCACCACGCCGCCGATCTGGTTGTAGCGGGTGCGCCGCAAGTCGGTCCCCAGCTTCAGGCTGTGCTTGCCCCGGTTCCACGAGAAGTTGTCGGTGGCCTGAATCACCGTGTCCCAGTTGATGAACGGCGTGTCGCTGGCCTCGCCGACGCCGGAAAAGCCGGTCCACGAAATGTTGGGAACGCCCCAGTACAGGGGAAAATCCCGGGAGACGTCGGGGATGTTCAGATCCGCCACCACGTTCTCACGGCCGGCGCGCCGCGCCACGTTGCCCGACTCCAGCCGGCTGATGCCGAACTTGAAATCGTTCACTTTGTTCGAGCCCAGCACCCAGGTGTGACCGAGCATTCCCTGGTGCACCTGCACGTCGATGTTGTTCCCCTGGTCCGGGATGTTGATCGGGTTGTAGCGCAGCTCACTGCCGTGGCTGTAACGGAACATCCAGGTGGAGCTGGAGGACTGAACATAGTCGAAGCGCCCGGTCTGTTGGTTGGTGTCGCTGGTCCGCCCCTCCGTGCTCAGAAAGTTGTTGGCCTGCACGTTCGGACTCACGTTCGGAACGGGGAAATACTTCTGCAGGATTTTCGCGGAGGTCGGATGAATGCGGTTGGCCGGAATCCGGTTGCCGGGGAACGCCGTCGCCCCGGTCACGGTGTTGCCGTTGTAGGTGCGCGTGGCCGGATCGTAGACCAGGGCGGAGACGCCCGAGAAATCGCCCTGCCGGTACGGGACCGAGGGCAGCGTGGCCAGGCCGGTGAGGGCCTTCCGCTCGCGCAGGCCTTCGTAGTCGAAGAAGAAGAACAGCTTGTCCTTGCCGTTGACCACTTTGGGGAGCACGACCGGCCCGCCCAAGGTGAACCCGAACTGGTTGCGCTTGAAGGGCGGGATCGGATCGCTGCCCTTGTCGAAGTAGTTCTTGGCATCCAGCTTGGCGTTGCGCAGAAACTCGAAGGCGCTGCCGTGCATCTGGTTGGTGCCGCTCTTGGTGGTCACGTTGATCTGGGCGATGGCGCGCCCGTATTCGGCTTGGAACAGGCCGCTCTCCACCTTGAACTCTTGCAGCGCGTCGATGGAGGGCAGGAACAGATAGGTATTGAAGTTGGGGTCGGTGTTCTCGATGCCGTCCAGGGTGAAGTGGTTGTAATGCACCCGCTGGCCGCTCACGTTGAGGGCGAATTCGTTGCGCTGCCCGCCCATGCGCCCCTGGCCTTGCGACGAGGCCGGCCCGTTGGTGGTCGCCCCGGGGATCAGCGAGGCCAGTTGCAGGTAGTTGCGGCCATTAAGCGGCAGCTCGACGATGCGGCGGTTCTCGATGACCGTGCCGACCGAGGTCGTCTCGGTCTCCAGCACCGGAGCGCCGCCGGCCACTTCCACCACTTCCGAAACGTTGCCGACTTGCAGCGTAAAATCGATGCGGGCGACCTGCCCGACCTGCAACTCGATGTCGTTGCGGACTTCCGACTTGAAGCCGGTCATCTCGATCTTCAGGTTGTAGGTTCCCGGCGGCAGGGCCGGCAGGTCGTAGATTCCCGAAGTGTTGGAAATCACGTTGCGCGTGGAGTTGGTGGCCGGATGCGTCAGCGTGATCTTGGCGCCCGCCACGATGGCCCCGGTGGAGTCGCTGATGGTCCCAGTGACCTGTCCAGAGGGCCCTTGGGCGAAGATCCCGAAGGCAAGAGACAGGAGGAGCGGAATGGCGCGTTTCATAGGAATACCACATACCCTATCAGAGTAGTAGGATTTGCGTCAACCGCCAAGTCGAGGCGGGAATGGATCAGGTCCTCCAGGATTGCCCGCACCCGATCCGCCACGCGCTCGCGGGCCAGCGTACGATCCAGCCGCACTGCCGGATGGCGGCGGCGACCGCAGCGGTCAGTCGTGCAACGCGCGTGGCGCTACCGACACGCCATCACTTCACCTGGAAGGGCGCCGAGTACACTGATGTGTCGCCCGTCACCGTGAAGTTGAGGTTGTAGGTTCCCGTCGCGAGCCCTTTCGTGCTCAGGTTGAAGATGTACCCCCCAGTTGTCCCCAGCGTCGAGTCAAAGCGGAAATCGTTGTCCGGGTTGGCATTGCCTGAATCCTGAACCGGCCCGGAGATCGAGGTGGAGGTTTGGGTGATGCTGACGGCGTGGACCGTGATGCTCGGTGAGGATTGGTTGTTGCCGTTCGTGTCGCAGAGCTGCAATTTGATGGGCATGGTGCTGCCGCTCTTCGCCGCTTTGGCGGGGTCATACAGCAGGCACGTGCTGTAGAGCGGCCCCAGCCCCATCGTCAGCACCCAAACGCGCTTGTGGACTTGGCTGTTTTGGTCGGCCCCTCCGAAAACGATCATGCGGTTGTTCGCAACGTCCAGTACCGCCACATGGCTGTAGTTGGGTCCTGGCCCTGTACCCGAAGGCGATAACTGGGTCCAGGTCGGTGTTCCACCGATACCGTTGGCGTAGCTCAGTTGCCACAGATCACCTAGAGCAAAGTAATTGCTGCCAGACAGAGCAAGTCCGCCGAAGACGATCATTCTGTTGTTGGTGGAGTCGTAGACGGCGGAGTGAACGAACCTCGGAGCTGGCGGACCGCCCGAGGTTGTCAGTGACTGCCAGGCGGGGAGTCCGCCCGAGCCGTTCGCGTTGGCTAGCACCCAGGCATCGTTGTAGATGGCCACGGGCAAGTTTGAACCTCCGAAGATCGTCATGCGATTGTTCGCCTGGTCGTAAGTGGCCGTGTGAGCCTCTCGGACCGGTGGGGGGCCGCCCGACGTGGAAAGGGCACTCCAACTCGACGGGCTCGCGATGCCGTTGGCATTGGAGAGGGTTCTCGTATCGTTTTGGTCCGTGCCGAAGAACGCGAGACCTCCTCCGAACGTAATCATGAGGTTATTCGAAGCATCGTATACTGCCGAGCCGCCGTCTCTGGGCTGAGGATTTGTGACGGCGATCGGCACCCACGCGGGCGTGCCACCCAAGCCATTAGCGTTGGTCAGCACAAAGACGTCGGATAGAGCCGGCGAACAGTTTGCGTAGCATCCACCGTAAACGGTCAGCCGGTTACTCACAGGATCGTAAACACTGGTCTGGTTGGCGTTGGCTATGGGAGGTGATCCGCTAGGAGAAAGTTGGATCCACGCGGGCGGCCCGCCCAAGCCGTTGGCGCTGGTCAGAACCCAAACCTCGGGGGACGGATTTGAGACAGCGGGATTGCTGGCGAAATACACGACCAGGCGATTGTTCGCCGGGTCGTAACCGGGGCTGACCGGCTGGCGCCCGAGAATGGCGCCCGACGGACCACCTGTGGGGAAAAGCTCGGTCCAGGTTGCTTGTGGCCAAGCGGGTTCTGTTGACAGAATCAGGAGCGCAGCCATCTGCGCGAACAGAATTGTCTGTGAAGTCTTATTTCTCACGGGTTGTTCTCCTCGGCACTTGAATGAAGCTGGGAACGGTCGCCAGAGACGGGTCTCAGGCGGAACGGCGCGACCGCCACCGAACACGACCAAGGGCGCAGCACACCAGGCTGGTGATGACAAATGCAAGGCTCGCGGGCTCGGGCACGGAGGCGCCCTGAGTCGCCACCAGGATATTGTCGATCTCGGCCCCGTAGGTTCCGCGAAAATCCTCCAGGAGCTCAACTCTCGACAGCGCGGAGTGGACTGAATCGGTTAATGCGAAGTGCGCTGTCTCCAAGAACCCGGCGCCCAGGTCGTACCGGCCGTATACCTGGTCGGCTGCGCCATCAAACACTATCTGGAAGTGTATTGGACGAAAATAGTTCGCTGCCACGCCGCCAGGGATATCCCAAGCGTGAAAGCTGCCAGCCGACTCGTAGAACTCCCATGCGTTGGTGGCAATATTGATGTACCATCCGATCCTGGATCCCCCTCCTATTAGCACAATCCCAGAGTTGTGCGAGGCCAAACTTGGGGCGTAGGCGTCGAAGCTAAGAACGGTCGTCAGCGACGGGTCCAGCGCTGAAGACAGGTCATGCCAGAGCACTTGCTGCAAGGTGTCGGTCGGGGTACCATCCAGGACGTGCGTAGGAAGGTGCGCCGACGCGGAGATTCGGACGTTCCCGGGACCGCTGGCAGCCGGGTTTCGTATCCAGCCGCCCTGACCGACAAGGAACGACCCCGGCGCGTACGCTTCGAAGTCCTCGAAAAAGAGGGTGTTTGCCGAAGATCGGCTCGCGGAGGCCGCGGCAAGCAGCACAACGGAGAGCTTTAGGGCCGGGGCGTTAGTGAACATTGGCCGATTATGGGCTCCCCCCGGAGACCCGTCAAGCGACTTCGGCAGAAATCAGCGCGAACGAGACACGACAAATGACGACACGTATTACGGCAGATACCGACAGACGTCCCCCTGTCTCCAGTCGCGGGCTATAATCGCTAGGTGACCGTCGGCGGCCCATCCGCGCCCCCTGGAAACAGCCGTGAGGACCGGCTGGATTCCTGGAAGGAGATCGCCGCCTTCTTTGGCACGACGGACCGGACGGTCCAGCGATGGGAACGTCTGGAAGGGCTGCCCGTTCACCGGCGGCTTCACAGTAAGAAAAACGCCGTCCATGCTTATAAGAGTGAACTGGACCAATGGTGGAACAGCCGCCTCGTTAAAGGCGGACCGGGACTGGAGGAGAGTCCCCGCGAAGCCTCGGCTGAAACCGGCGTTCCGCCCGCGGCCGCGAGGTCTCGCCGCTCGTGGATTCCATTCGCGGCGGTCGCGGCGATATTGGCCGGGCTTGCCCCGCTGGCGCTTCTGATCCAGGGGCGCCGTGCCGTGTCTGTTTCACACCCTCCCCGCTCAGGCCGCGTGCTCGTGGGACTCACCGGCGAAGCGAGCCGGTCCACGACGATCCCGGTTGGGGGTAGGCCCTATGCGAGTGTCCTGACTCCGGACGAACGGGAACTCTATGTCGTTCAGACGGCGGGCGGCACGGTTTCGGTAATCGATACCAGCAGGCTCAAGGTCACCCATCGCCTCGAGGTCGGCGGCCGTCCGCTTGGTTTGGTTGTTTCTCCCGATGGCCGCCGCGTCTATGTCGCGAACAATGTGGACAACATCCAGGTGATTGACACCGCGACCAAAGCCGTGAGGACCATCGCTGTCGGCGGACGCACTTGGGACTTGGCGCTCAGCCCCGACGGGCGGCGCTTGTTCGTCACCATGGCCTATCAGGGGCTCAAGAAAGTGATGACGGAAACAGAGACTGTCACGACCGTGCCAGGATTGGTATGCCCGATGCATCTGGCGGTTGACGCCAGGTTGAACCAGATGTGGGTGAGCTGCCGCTGCGGGGGTCCCGGGGGCCGGCTCGGCCATGACTGGGTGGACCTGCTCGACTTGACATCGGAGAGGAGTGTCGCCCGGCTTGGCGGGCCGCCGCTTGTGGGCGGGCCAATTGCCCTGGCGCCGCCGGGGTCAACCGTTTGGATCGACGGCTCCGATGCCTGCTCTGCGCCTCGTTACGATCATGAGGGGTGTCCCGCCGTCCCTGGCGGAGTTCTTCACGCGATTCGAACATCGGACCGCGCCTTCGTCAAATCCATCTCCTCTCCCGGTCAAGCCAGACCGATCCCTCGTCCGGACGGATCCGCCGTGGTCCTGGTAGAATCCCCACGGATGGCTATAATCGACACCGCGAGTTTCAAGACGGTTGAGGAGTGGAACCGGGGAGTTCGCTGGGTGTCTTTCACCCGGGACGGCCGGCGAGCTTTCTTCACCCTTGAGGACCCCGAGGCAATTGTAGAAGCAAGCCTGGGCAGCCCGGCCTGTGAGCCCGTCCGTGAGGGCCTTCGGACATCATGGACCGGAGACGGGACAGCGAACGACTTGGCCGATGCCGTTCACGGACGAATGGAGAGGGGAGCGGGGTTTGCGCCTGGTCTGGTAGGCCAGGCCTTCTTGTTCGATGGGGAAGACGACTTCGTCCTGTTTGGGCTGCACGGCGATAATGGCTGGAATATCGAGCCGCCAGGCGCGCTCAGCGCCTGGGTGAAGTTCGCGCGCGCGGCCGGCCGAGAGGAGGTGATTATCGAGCGGCGCCTGATCGATGGCGCGTTGAGCTGGCGAGTGCTTCGCGCGGCGGACGGCCGGATTATGTTCGAGGCGTCCGGACAAGGGAAACCGGTGAAGCTCCCGGCGCAGGAGCCGGCCCTGCCGGGTGTCTGGCATCACCTGACACTGGTCAACACGGGTTCGCAGATCCGGCTATACCAAAACGGCGTCCGCCAAGGAACACTCGATTACCGGCTTGTCACCGGCGCTGATTCGACGGTCCGTCTTGGCAGCGGGACACTGGGAGGCGCGTTCGCCGGGCTGATCGATGAAGTCACCCTGCACATCGGGGAGTTCAGCGACGACAAGATCTTCAACTCACACCGCGCCTTCGTCTCAGCTTGTGTTGCCGGCCCCAGCGGGAATTAATCAGGCCCAGCGCTTGTAGAAGCAGTACGCGGCCACGCCAAACCCCACCGCGATCACCATGGCCCGGACGCGCGCTTGGGGCAGGCGGCGCGCGGTCCGCGCCCCCAGGTATCCACCGGCGATGGATGCCAGCGCCATGGCCGCCGCGTACTTCCACACCACCACCTGCTCGGCGATGAAGACCAGCGCGGTGATCCCGTTGATCAGCGAGGCCAGGATGGTTTTCACCCCGTTCATGCGGTGGATGCCGGGGATTCCCATGAAGCTCAGGGAGCTCAGCATCAGGATGCCGATCCCCGCGCCGAAATATCCTCCATAAATCGCCACCAGCAGTTGAAAGAAGATCACTCCGGCCACGGTGCTCACCGGTGGCGCGCCATGCGCATGAGCGCCGATCCAGTTGGCCACCGGCCTTTGCAGCAACAGCAGGATCGTGGCCACCAGCAGGAGCCAGGGAACCAGGTTTTCGAAAACGCGTTCCGGAAAGCGGGTCACGGCCAGCGATCCGAGGATGCCGCCCGCCAGGCTGGGCGCCCACAACCGCGCCAGCATCGGCCAGGTTTCCGCCAGCTCGCGCCGGTGGCCCCAGGCGCTGGCGACAGTGACGGGCAACAGCGCCAGCGTGCTGGTGGCGTTGGCGGCTACCGGGTGGGATCACCGCCAGCAGCGCGGGAAAGGTGAGCAGCGTGCCGCCGCCGGCAATCGAGTTGATCATCCCGCCGGCGAAGGCTGACCCACACAATAGCGTCGTCGTCAGGACCGAGTCCGGGGGCAACCGACCAGGGTAGCAAACCGCGGACGACGAATACACGCCCGAGCAGCGTAAGATCATCAACGCTGGTTTGAACGAAGCAAGAAAAGGCGCACCTACGGGCCCTTCACCGCTACCGAAGCCACTCGCTTCCTGACAGCGGAACTGAAGCTCGCGACGTCATTCCTCACCCCAAGTAACGTCGCCTTCAACCCCCTCCTATCGTTGGGGTCGCTTGGGTCACACTCCTACCGCTAAGGCAGGCCGGTAAAGTTATCAGCCCATTTTGTCGATTACAGGTCATTGGTCTTACCTTGACTCGTGGCGATAAGTCCCGCACGCCTGAGCAACCGGAGGGGTCCCCGAGTCTCCGCGGCCGGCTTGCGGCCCAATCCGATCTGGAATTGTGCCGGCGATCGGTGGCGGGAGGGATCGCCTATTTCCTGCTCTTCGTCGTCCTCAACCTGACCACTCCCTATTACCGGGATCATCCCGCCCTGGTGATCTCCATTGGCGCACTGCTCCTGGTGGCCGGCGCCACGCGCCTCCTGGTGGCCCGATCCATGCCGGCCCGGTACGCGGAGAATCCCGCGGCCTGGAAACGGCGGTTGCTGTTCGGCACGTATGGATCCAGCCTGGCTTGGGCCTCGTTCTGTTGTCTGACGCTGATTCTCTATGACGCCGGGTGGACCAGCCTGCTGATGCTGCTGCTGACCGCGGGTTTGGGCAGCGGCGCAGTCTCCTCGCTGTCTCCGGATCTGCCGCTCTGCCGCCGCTACCTGCTGGCCATGCTGACGCCCGTGATTGTCTGGGGCCTGGGCCGCGGCACGGAGGCCGGCCTATCGATCTCCTTGATCGTGAGCATCTACCTGGCGTTTCTGCTGGGTCAGGCCAAGCAACAATCGGACTGGTATTGGAGGGCCATCAGGGGCAGCGCGCTGCTGGAGACGAGAGCCTCGGAGCTGGAGAGAGCCAAGGAAGCCGCCGAAGCCGCCAACCGCGCCAAATCGGAGTTTCTAGCCAACATGAGCCATGAGATCCGCACGCCGCTGAACGGCGTGATCGGCATGACGGACCTTCTGCTGGACTCCCGCCTGGACCCCGACCAGCACGACCTGGCCGAGACCGTGCAGCGGTGCGGCCAGTCCCTTCTCGAGCTGGTCAACAACCTCCTGGACTTCTCGAAGATCGCCGCCGGCAAGGTCGATCTGGAGACCATCGACTTTGAATTACGCACTGTTGTGGATGACGTGCTGGAAGTGCTGGCCGAGCGCGCTCAAAGCAAGGGTCTCGAATTGATGGGCCTGATCAAGGACGATCTGCCCAACTCGCTGCGCGGCGACCCGGGCCGGTTGCGCCAGGTGCTGACCAATTTGATCTGCAATGCCATTAAGTTCGCCGAGCGCGGCGAAGTGACGGTGCGGCTGGGTCTGGTGGAGCACTCCGGCCAGACCGCCCGGCTGCGGTTTGAGGTCCGGGACACGGGCATCGGCATGAGCCCGGAAACCGTGGCCAAGCTCTTCCAGCCCTTCACCCAGGCCGACAGCTCCACCACCCGCAAGTTCGGCGGCACGGGGCTGGGATTGTCCATCTGCAAGACGCTGGTCGAAATGATGGGAGGCCAGATCGGCGTCGCCAGCGAGCCCGGCCAGGGCTCCACGTTTTGGTTCACTTTGCCCTTTGGCATTTCGCCTGCCGAGCCAGGCCTGTTCCGCGGGCTGGAACTGCACGCCAGGCGCGTTCTGATCGTGGACGATAACCCGACTTGCCGGAAGATCCTGACGCAGATGACCCGATGCTGGGGAATGATCGCGGAGGAGGCCGAGGCGGGGGCTCGGGCCCTGGAGATCCTCGGGTGCGCGGCGGACGCAGAAGCTCCCTTCGACCTGACGATTGTGGATCTTCAGATGCCCCAAATGGACGGACTGGAGCTGGCCCGCCGCATCCGTTCGGAGCCCAAGCTCTGCTCGCTGCCCATCGTGTTGCTGGCCCCTATCGGCTTCGACCGGCGTGGGGAAGCGGCCTCGCCCCCGATTGCCTACCTGAGCAAGCCGGTGCGCCAGCCGCGGCTTTTCAAGGTTCTGCAATCCCTGCACCCGGCGGGCGGGACGGCGGTCGAGTCCAGCGAGCCCCTGCGACGGCTGTGGGAGGGAATTGAGGCGTCGCGGCATCCGCGCGAGGCTGAAACTCTCACAGAGGATCGAGGAACAGGATCCGCTCCATGATGTGCAGCTCAAACCGGCCCCAGTCCGAGAGAAGCGAGTCGCGCTCCGCTCGGGGAAGCGGGGCCAGCAGCTCTTCGATCCCCAAATTGGCCGGAGGCGGGGAAACGTAGAACCCGATCCCATCCGCCAGCCGGCAGCTCAGAGCCACCAGCGCGAGGAGGTCGAGTTTTTCCAGGTTGAGATCCACATCGTGGTGATGGGCGGTCACCTCCTGGAATTCCTTGGGCAGATTCCATTCCGCGACCAGTTGCCGTCCGGCTTCGCAATGGTCGATGTGAAACCGTTCGCGCTCGGCGGCGCACAGGTCGAGAGGGCTCTCATCGGCCAGCCGGATCAGCTCGGTGTACTCCCGTGGAGAGGAGGCGACGAGCGCGATTCTGCCGATGTCGTGCATCAATCCACAGGTGTAGGACCGGCCCGCGGACTCGAAGCTGAGGGCGGACAGTTTTTCGGCCACGACGGCGCAGGCCAGACTATGGCGCCAGCACCTCCGCAAGTTGGGAACCGCCAGGATCGGCGCCAGGTAGCCTCGCAGAGCGACGGTCCAGGCCAGGCCCCTGATCCGGTCCAGGCCGAGCAAGGCCACGGCCCGCAGGATACTGGAGGTGCTGGGGCCGGCCGCGAACTGCGCCGAATTGGCCATCCGCAGGACCTCGGCCGCGAAGACGGCATCGGAGGCAATGGTCTGGCTCAAATCCTTCAGGCCCAGGCTTTCGTTTCCGAGAAGGCCGAGCACACGAGTCGCAATGGGCGGAAAGGGAGGCAGGTCCCGGGTCGCCCAAGGCCTTTCGGTGCGCTCTGTTAGTGTTTGCAACACGCCTAATCACTTATCGATTATGCCGAGCAACGGCTTTAATAATTAAGACGCTTGGCGGCGCGCAGCTCGGAACGTTCAGCACTTAGTGAACCTGCAAAATCCGTTCAAACCGGGCGAGCGAGGCGGCGAAGGGTTCCGGGGGATCCATCGCACTCCGGTTTGCCTCCTTGGCCCGGTACATCTGGCGGTCGGCTTCGGCCAACAAACGCTCCTGCTCGAAGCCATGCTCGGGAACAAACGCCAGGCCCGCGCTGAGGGAAACCAGGCGCCCGCCGCAGACCAGGCGCCCGGCCTCTTCCGTGGCCAATTTCAGGCGCTGAATCACCGAGGCGCTCATGTCCGGAGTCACCTCCGGAAGAAGGACCACGAACTCGTCGCCGCCCATCCGCGCGACGTAATCCTGTTCGCGGCAGCTCTCCCGGAGCTTGACCGCGACCGACTGCAGCAGGCGGTTGCCCTCCACATGGCCGAGGTGGTCGTTGACGCTCTTGAAACCGTCCAGGTCGCACACCGCCACGGCCAACGGGCGGTTGTGTTTCCTGCAGTGGCCCACCTGTTCTTCCAGACGGAGAAAGAGCGAGCGCGCATTCGGCAGGCCCGTCAAGTAGTCGGTGACGGAGTTGTCTTCGGCCCGCTGATATTTGAGGCTGTTCTCGATCGACTGGCCGAGCTTGGAGCTGATGGCCAGCAGAATCCGCAGGTGATCCTGGGTAAACAGGTCCCGTTCGGCCGAGTATACGACGAGCGTCCCCAACAGCCGCGTCGAGCCCTCCAGAGGCACCGCCAGCGCCGAGCGGAGGACGCTGAACTTGGTGGCGTCGTTCAGATACCCCGGCTCCACGGAAGGATTCCCGTTGACGATCGGTTTTCGGTTTTCGGCCACCCAGCCGGCCAGGCCCTGCCCCAGGGGGATGCGCAGCGCCGAAAAGAGGCGATGGTCGTCGCCGACCACGAACTCGGGCGCCAACAGTCCGTCCCGGTTCAGATAGACCGCGAAGGTGTCGAACGGGATCAGCTTCTTGAGCCGCACCGACACTACCGAGAGCATCTCGTTGAGCGCCAGGGAGGTTACCAGGTCCTGGCTCAGCTCGAACAGGACCTGGGCTTCCTGACGGGCGGCCGCGATCGTGCTGAGAAACACGGCTGGCTGGAGGGAGGAGGCGGCCGCGGACCTGCCGGCTTCGAATCCGGCGGCGGGAGCGTGGCCACGCTCGATCCTGACGCCGGTGGAGAGGCGGCCGAGCTCGATGGGCGTGGCGCGCGACCTCGATTCCCACTCCCGGTAATGCTTGTGCAGCAGCTCCACCACGCGCGGGTCGTAGCTGATGCCGGACTGGCCGGCGACGACTTCCATCGCCTTGTCGATCGGCAGGGCCCGCCG
>JACOSH010000081.1 GCA_016178945.1 Acidobacteriota bacterium | reverse complement strand
TGCGTGCATGAGCGATCCGTGCTGGGAGCGCTACCGACGCTGGCCCGGCTGGCTCTGCTCCACGCCGCCAACGGTTCGCCGTATCCGCTGCTCAACCGTCTCGGCGCGCGCTTCGACGTCTTTCACGCCTCGCATCAACTGCTCCGTCCCCCGCGCAACACCTGTGTGACCGCCACCCTGTACGACCTGACCTGCTGGCTGGTCCCGCGGTTGCACTCGGCGAGCAACGTCGCCATGGCCAGGAAGTTCGCCCAGCGCGTGCTCCAGCGCGCCGCCGGCATCATCGCCATCTCGGAAAACACCAGCGACGACGCCGTGCGCGTCCTCGGTCTGGACGCCCGCCGCATCGCGGTGATTTATCCGGGCGTGGCCGAAGCGTTCTTTACCGCCGCGCCCGCCCGCCGCCGCAAGCCCTACGTCCTGTTCGTCGGCACCATCGAGCCGCGCAAGAATGTAGCCATGATTCTGGACGCCTGGGCGCTGCTGCCCGCCGCCCGGCGCGAGGAATACGATCTGGTGGTGGCCGGCTCTCCCGGATGGGGCGACCCCACGGTCATGGCCCGCCTGCGCTCCGGCCTGCCCGGCGTGCACTATCTGGGCTATGTGCCCGAAGAGGAGCTGCCCGCCCTCACCCGCGGCGCCGAGGCTTTCGTCTACCCCTCGCTCTACGAGGGATTTGGCCTTCCGGTCGCCCAAGCCATGGCCGCCCAGGTCCCGGTGGTGACGTCCAACCTCTCGTGCCTCCCGGAGGTGGCCGGTCCGGGCGGCCTGTTTGTCGACCCACGCAGTCCGGGCGAGCTGCGCGACGCGCTCGACAGCCTGCTCGGCTCCGCCTCGCTCCGCCAACAGCTTGGCGCCGCCGGCGCCCGCCGCGCCGCCCTGTACCACTGGGACACCTGCGCCCAGCAGTCCTGGCGGTTTTTCCAGTCGGGGGCGGGGGGGTAGGGTAGGGAAGAGAGCAACGCCGGGCGTCGGATACGGCGCTTCACCGCGGGCGTCCAGTATATGGACCTCGACGCACCAGGCAAGCCGTTGGCCGCACCCCAGTGCTGAACTTTGGTCCCTGTCGCGGTTGAGGGCGGGGAGCCCGTTCTTGTGCCCCCAGGAACTCGACCTTCCAACTCCGTCGTTCTCTGTTGACAGCGCCGCCTGGAGCAAGGGCACGACACGCTGGTCATCGTTCACAGAGCACCTTGACGTGCGCCCGAGTGCGTAAAAATTTGATACATACTGGTTCGATGGAAGATGAAAAACAGATCCGTTGGGTAGGGTCCGCCATGAACTCCTCTTACACGCCCAAAAGCCAAAGGCGCGCAGGCGCCAATCCAAAACGGGCGAAGCCCACCTAATCCCTTTTGCCTTTTGATTTTTGCCTTTTGCCTTTTGCCTTTTTTCCTTGACCTGTTCCAGACGTTTCCAGACAGCGCGGAAGACGGGTCCCGCAAGGCCGCTGCCCTATCCTGGATGATCCTGATCGACCCGCGCACCGGGGTCATGCGGTCTGAGTCCGGCCAGCATTACCGCCTCCCGGGCTGGTGAACCGCTGCTCGCCGCGAGGGATCTAGAATCCCAAGCGCAGCCCGAATCGGAATTCCCGTTCGCTGTAGGCGCTGAAAACTTCCCCGAAACCGCTTCCGCCGGCGGTGCTGCGTGGATTGTCGAATTTCGGCGTGTTGGTGAAGTTGAACGACTCGGCGCGGAATTGCAGATTCACCCGTTCCGTGAGCCGGAACGTGCGGTGCAAACCCACGTCCCAGTTGCCCACGCCGGGCCCCCGCATGGAGTTGAATCCCGCCGTTCCGAAGCGGGCTTGGTTGACCGCGGCGAAGGCCGTGGGATCGAACCAAGGCCGGCCCGCCCCGATGCCGCCCAGAATGGCCGCCTGGCCCTTGATCTGATCGGCTCGCTGCGTGCTGCCTGGCGCGTTGAGAGTGGAACCCGAGGAACCCACCGAGAATGGCTCGCCGCTCATGAAGCTGACCACGTTGCTGATCTGCCAGCCGCTGACGAGGAGCGTGGCAAAACCGCGGTTATTCAGCATTCGCCGGCCCTTGCCGAACGGCATCTCAATAATGTTGGTGATCTGCAGGTTATGCGTCCGGTCAAAACCGCTGATCGAGCGGTTCAACGCATAAAACTCCGGAATGGGGATCGCCAGGGTGTTGTCGGAATTGCTGCGTCCGGAGGTCGAGATCGACTTGCCCCAGGTGTAAGCCGCATCGAGGGAATACCATCCGGAAAAGCGCCGTGTGAGCCTGGCCTGAAGCGAGTCGAAATGCGAGTTCCCGATTGGCGCGACCAACTGCGTGTTCGCCGTGCGGCGGAACTTCTGATTCAGAAGCTGGCCGGCGCTCCCGCCGTTGACGTTGGCGTAGTTGAGCTCCCGCAGCCCAAGCTGGCGGGTTTGCCGCGTGGCGACGTAGCCGATCTCGCCTTTGAAATTCGCTCCCAAGTCCCGCTCCACGGTGAAATTCCAGGACTGGATATAGCCGCGGTCGAACTGCTTCGGGATTGTGAACGCCGTCACATTGCCGGGAATGTCGATGATGCCATTGCCGAGCGCGGGGATCGGGATGGCCGGAATCCCATCCGCCAACCGGCCGGCCGGAGCCAAACTGTTGGGAGCCCGAATGTCCAGCTCGATCAACACGGGATGGTTGGTGCGGAGGGGCCGCGCCAGCGCGTAGGGATCGTTGGTCAGTCCGTAGCCGGCCCGAATCACGAATCGGTCGGTGACGCGCAAGGCAAGGCCGGCGCGCGGTGCAAACAGCCCCTTGCTCACCGAGACGCCCAGGTTCCTGGGTACCTCGCCGACACCGCCAATCTCCATCTTGTTGGTGTCGGGGTTGTAGCGCTCCAAACCTCGATCGGCGCGGGTGGGGATGGGAAAATACTCCCAGCGGGTTCCGTAGGAAAAGCTCAGCCTTCGAGTGATCTGCCAGCGGTCGCGAATAAACGCGCTGTACTGCCAGTTCAACGTTGTGTAGGGCGCCACCGTGAGCTGGTTCTTTCCCAATTGCGTGGGCAGGCCCAGCAGCATCGTTCCCAGGCTGTTCAGCTCGTTATCGAATGCGGCGGCTTGCGTGCGGCATCCGCCGCGTCCATCGCCGTCCGTACAAAGCCGTGTCGGACCCGTTCCGAAATTGAACCGCCCGCGCGGTCCGCGGTCGGACCCGCCCACAAATTCCGGCTGGAGGTGGTCCATGCCTTGCTTGTAGATGTCCACTCCCCACCGCAACTCGTGTGTCTTTTTCGTCCACGTGAAGTTGGTCACAAATTGATGCTGGTCGTCGGTGCGGTAGTACGGCATGTAGTGGTTCGCGACGCCCAGGAAGGCATAATTGCCGGTATCGAAGCGCGGCATTCCTCCCTGGAAGGGCTGAGGCCCGTTGGTGCCGGGAATTCCCAGATCCAGCCCGCCGTTCTTCGCGATGGAGGTGTGATCGGCGTGGGTTCCCTGACGCACGAAGCCGTAGTTCCCATCCATCAGAAGGGTCGGCGTAATCACCCAGGTGCCGCCCACCGCAACGTTGTGGGTCTTGCCCGTGCTGACTCCCGGACTGCCCACGCGCGATCCGCCCAACCCTGGCCCTTCGATGTCGGGGCCGAAGGCGGTCGGCGAATCCATCCGAAAGTCAAGCACGGAGTAGCGGCCGAAGACATTGACGTTGCTCGTCACCACCCAGTTGATCTTGTTATCGAGAGTCCAGCGGTCGAACAGGAAGGGATGGGAAACGAAGAAATTGTTGATCTCCCCGATCCCGGTGCCGCGCTGGTTGGGCAGCGGGTAGAAGCCGATCAGCTTGCGGGAGATGGCGTCCTGGCGGGCCAGCGGGATCCGGTTTTGGGCAAACGGGGCGCGGCCGGTGCCATCCGGATTCCCGGTAGCGGGATCGTAGAGCACCGCGGCGAAGCCCGAAAAATCGCCGGTTCGCGCTTGCGCGGTCGGCACGGAGCTGATCAGGCTGGCGGCCTGACGGTCCGTGGTCTTCTCATAGCTGGTGAAGTAAAACAGTTTGTCCTTCTTGATGGGGCCACCGGCCGTGAAGCCGCCCTGATTGTAGACCAGCTTGGACTTGCCCTGGTTGGACGGAAGGAAGAAGTTGCGCGCCCGCAAGGCGGAATTGTCGTGATACCAAAAGGCGGAACCATGCAACTGATTCGTGCCGCTCTTGATCTGCACGCTGATCGCCGCTCCGCCGGCCAGTCCTTGTTCGGCGTCGAAGCTGTTGGTCACCACATTTACCGTTTCCAGCGATTCCAGAGCCGGCACATAGGCGAGATTCAAATGCGGCAGCCAGATATTCGTCGAGGACGCGCCGTCCACCCGCGTATTGTTGATGGACGCACTGGCCCCGTTGACGTTGAACGAGTAGGATTGCGACGGATTCGAGGCGCTGTTGCTGGGCGGACGGCCGAGCGCTACGCCCGGCAGCGTCTTGAACAGGGACTGAAAATTGCGCCCTTGCGCCACCGGCAGCGACTGGAGGGCTTTGCTGCCCAGTTCCAGCCGGACTTCCGCCCGCTCGGTTTGCAGCAGCGCGGTTGCGTCCGCGGTCACCGAGACACTCTCCTGGACCCGGCCCACCATCAGGCGCGCATCGAGACGGGCAACCGAGTTGATGGTCACGGACACGCCCGTGGTGATCTGGTCCTGAAATCCCGCTGCGCTGATCTTGACGGTGTACCTTCCCGCGGGCAGTGCCGGAAAGCTGTAGGCGCCGGTTGAGTCCGTGAACCCGGCGCGAGTGAAGTTGGTGCTGGGGTTTTGCACCGAGACGCCGGCTCCCGCCACCGCTGATTCACTTTGATCGGCCACGTTGCCAACCAACGAGCCGTACAGAACCTGTGCGTTCGCTGATCCGATGAGCGCCACCATCGCCAATGAAACCGCAATCCAAACGCGCATACCCACCCCCTCTCACTGGAGTCGACTTCCGATGGGGCAAGTCTATCACGCCGAAACCCCCTGGTGGTGCCATCCTGCACGATTACGGGGAAGCTGCGCGGTAGAATGTACCGGGAAACGCAGGCCGGCATCACCACATGCCCGAAATCAACGAGCTTCGGCGGACCATCGAGACGGCCTCGGGCGGTCCTCGATCCGTCGAGATCACGATGGGCGCCGCCGGCCCGCGCGGGCTCGTGGCCTGGATCGAATCGCGGGACGAAATCGCCACCCTGTTCGTCGCAGGCCAGGGACGGATCCTCCTGGCGCGCTCGCTGGCGCGGGCCGACACCCTGGATTTCGGCTACGAGGGCTGCTCCGCCCAACACCTCGCGTGGTACGGCGACCGCCTGGTCGTCGTCAGCAGCGAACGGGGCTCCTACCTCCGGTCGGTCGACCCGGAGCGCGGGGGCGAAGAGGGGGTTTGCTTTTCCTACGACTGGCGAATCGACCGCGACCTCGTCCTCTGGGTAGACCACGACCCCGGACTGTTGTGCACGGCGGCGCTGCCCTCGCTGGATGCCCGGCCGCCGCTGCCGTTCCGCGGCAACCCCGCGAGCGGCGATATCCGGCTCAAGGCGCGAGAGGACGGCCGCCTGGACGTCCTGCTGTCCCGCGCTGCCGGGAGCCATACGATCGACACGCTCGTCCTGCCGGCGGATCGTCAGCGGGCAGAGTACGCGCCCGTGGACGGCCTTCTCGATGTCATCGAACGGCGGCTCTTCCCGGCCGCTGACGCGCCCATGGCCGCCCGCCTGATCATCGCGGCGGTGGCTCATCCGTTCGTCCGCGGCGCCCAGTGGCGGGCCCGCTGGCAGCCCGTGCCGGTGTGGATGCCGGTCTACTGGCAGCGGTATCTGGCCTCCACGGGGCGCGCGTCCGAGGCGGGCGAAATTGTGGACCTGCTCGATGCGATCGCCGCGCCGCTTCCCGAGGGAGAACCCGAGTACGGCTGGGACCCTGGGTGGAGCCCGCGGGAAGGGCAGATCGAACTGGCGGTACGCTACGTCCGCCGCCAGGCCCGCATCCTTGCCGGGACCTGCCGCTCGGGCGTGCTGCCGCCAGGATGGTGGTGCCTGCTGTTCGATCCGGCGCCCCAAAGCTCGGTCCCGGGGAGCCGGGTCGATCCGGCTGGGTTTCCTCCGATCCTGCGCCGGGTGTTTGAGGATCTCGCGCGAACCCGCCCGGAGAGACTTCCTGAAAGCTGGTGATCCAGAGATCTTCTGACAGCCCGTCGTTGCGATAAGCTGATCCTGACGCGATGCTTTCGATACTCAAGCGTTTTTTCGGCGGCGGTGAACGAAGTTTGAAGCCTGAACCAAGGCTCGATGACGACGATGACCAGTTGAGCTGGCTCACCCCCCACTGATCCCCTGGATATCGCGGCTTGGAATCGATATTGGATGGAACAGGTGGGGCACGGGCTTGGCCCTCCCCTGTTCGACATGTTCTGCGGCGACCACGAGCTTGTCAAAGCGATGATCAAAGAAGGCATGAAAAGGTCCTGTGCGCGGGCAGCGGGATCTCGCAAGAGCCAAAGGCTCTCGCAGAAGCCGGATTCGAGGTTGTCGCTCTGGACCTCTCGCCGGAGGCGCTGGAATTGCGGCGGGAAGGGGGCGTGTGGACTACGTGGTGGGCAATATCCTGGACCCGGCTGTTTGTCCCGGCCCTTCGATGTGATCATCGAGCGGCGTACTGCTCAGCTCTATGTCAGGACGGCATTTTTCTTAGCCATTGCCACCGTGGCTCCGGGAAACCCCGTCACTTCGCGGAGCCCTGGTTTCGGCGGAACCGATGGACGATGTGGAGCGGAACGCCGGAGCGAAGACCCCCGGGTCGTGTGGCGTGGTTGTTCACCTCAACTGGATAACACGGCCTCACCCGTCGGCGAAAAACAGGAAATGGGATTGCCGAACGGGACAAAAGTCAATATGATTACAGAGATTACGGGTCAGGGGGCCAGTTATCCAGGTCAGCCTGAACAATCCCATTCCGAAGGGAGTTCGATCTCTGCGCCTGCTGCACCCAATCTCCGGCTGTGACAAGGCCGATCGAAAGGCCGACGTGGTCTTCATCCACGGCCTGGGGGGCGATGCCTTGACGACCTGGCGTCATGGCGAGGACGAAGCGACCTCGTGGCCCCACTGGCTCGGTCAGGAGTTCCCCCAAGTGGGTGTGTGGTCACTCGGCTACGCCGCGAGCCCGACGAAATGGACCCGCTTCCTGCGTTGGTTCTTCAAGCACGGGCGCGACGCCGGACACGGAATGGCGCTGCCTGCCCGCGCCTTACAAGCGCTCGACCTCATGGTGCAACACGGTCTCGGCGAACGCCCGCTCTTCTTCATCTGCCACAGCTTGGGCGGCTTGGTCGCCAAGCAACTCCTCCGGAAGTCCTTCGACGCCCTCGAAGCGCGTTGGAGGAACGTGTTTGCAAACGTACGCGCCGTGTTGTTCCTTGCCACGCCCCATGCCGGAGCCGAGCTCGCCTCGCTGGTGGACTCCTTCCGGATCGTGTTCGGAGCCACACTGACAATCCAGGACCTACGCGCCCACGACGATCATCTGGCGGACTTGTTCGAGTGGTATTGCGATCACGCGGGCGACGTCCCCATCCAGACCGCCTCTTACTATGAAGGACGCCCCTACAAAGGTGTGACCATCGTCAATCCCACATCGGCCCGAACTGGCGTAGGTACCGACCCTGTCGGACTCGATGAAGACCATATTTCGATCGCCAAGCCGCGGCAGCGTGATGCCCAGGTTTGCAGTGCCGCGCGCGACCTGCTTCAGAACTATCTCCTTACCTCAAGGCCGGCCCCGGCTCAGGCGCCTCCTGGTGCGCACACGCAGAGCCATTCCGGCAGCGGCCTTATCCCGCACGAACTGCCTCCGGCCGCGGAGGAGTTCTTTGGACGCCAGGCTGAGTTGGAGCGCCTCACCGGGCGGCTGCGGTCCAACAAGAGTACCGCCGTCGTCGGGCCGGCGGGGCTCGGCAAGACCGCCTTGGCGGCCAAGGCTCTCCTTGCGGTGGTGAGCGACACCTCGGTAGCGCTCGCCGTCAGCCCGTTTCCCGGCGGCGTCGTATACCTCGACCTCTACACCTTCCATGGCGAGGCGGAAGCGGCGTGGAACACGCTGGCTAACAAGCTGGCCGGGGCCGGGTTCATGGAGCGTTCCTCCGCCCGGGACCGCGCAACCGAAGCCTGCCGCGCGCGCCGCCTGCTGGTGATCATCGAGGGCGGCGAAGAGGCCGACGGGAAGGACGGGCGCGCCGGCATCAACGAACTCCTCAGTGTCCTGTCGCCGCAAAACCGCTGGCTCCTGCTGACCCGTCTGAACACTCAAGCTGCCCCAGCCGAGAGCGTGGAATTGCGGGAGGCCCTGGACCGTGAGGACTCGGCGCGCTTGTTCGAGGTACTCACCAAGGGCCGGGTGACCGCTGCCGTGCGCGACCGCACACTGGAGTTGCTCGAAGGCCACCCGCTCGCGCTTACCTGGGCCGCCAATCTCCTGGCGCTCGACGACGATGACCCCGAACGGCTGGTCAGCGACTGGGTGGCCGAACGCCTTCCCAAGCTCAGCGATCCCAGGGAAGCCGCCCACACGCTGGAATGGCTCTTCAACCGCAGCGTACGGGGACTGGACGACGCCGCACGGGAGGCGCTGGCGGCAGCGGCTCTGTTGGCCCACTCGCCCTTTCCGCTCTCGGCGATCGGTGCGGCCTTGCG
>JACOSH010000071.1 GCA_016178945.1 Acidobacteriota bacterium | reverse complement strand
GTGGAGCTCTTGGAGAGATGGTCGTCGCCGGCCAGCACCAGCGCGGCGCAATTCCGCCCGGTTCCGGCGATGTTGGCGTGGCGCAGGATATCGCCGGAGCGGTCGACCCCGGGGCCCTTGCCGTACCAGATGCCCACCACGCCGTCGTACTTGGAGTCGCCCAGCACGTGCACGATCTGGCTGCCGAAAACCGAGGTGGCGGCCAGATCCTCGTTCACTCCGGGGACGAAATGGATGTGGTAATCGCGCAGAAGCTGGGGGACGCGGGCCAGGGCCAGGTCGTAGCCGCCCAGTGGGGAGCCCTCGTAACCGGAGATGAAGGCGCCCGTGCGGAGTCCGGCGCGGCGATCGCGCCGCATCTGGTCGATGGGAAGCCGGACCAGCGCCTGGATGCCGGTCAGGTAGACGGACCCGGCTTCGAGGGAGTACTTGTCATCGAGAGTCATGGGCGGCGCGCTTCCCCAGTATTATACTTGGCCTCAGCTCCGCTACGAGGAACGGAAGGGCCAGGCGGGCCGCGCGGTGTATACTTGTGGCGATGAAGAAATGACGCCCGCCGCCGGGTGCGGCGCCGCGCAACAGAGATTTGATCTATGATCGGCCGGACCCTGGGTCATTACCGCATCGAATCGAAGCTCGGCGAGGGCGGAATGGGGGTTGTCTACAAGGCACAAGACCTGCGGCTGGACCGGCCCGTGGCCCTAAAATTCCTGCCGCCTCAATTTGCCGGCGAGGAGCACAAGAAGCGCTTCATCCACGAAGCCAAGGCCGCCTCGGCGCTCGATCACCCCAACATCTGCACGATCTACGAAATCGGCGAGAGCGAAGATGGGCAGATGTTCATCGCCATGGCCTACTACCAGGGCGAGACGCTCAAGCAGAAGATCGAGCACGGGCCGATGCCGGAGCGGGAGGCCGCGAGGATCGCCTTGCAGATAGCGCTGGGACTGGCCAAGGCCCACGCCAACGGCTTGGTCCACCGGGATGTCAAGCCGGCCAACGTGATCGTGACCACGGACGGCGTCGCCAAGATCGTCGATTTTGGCTTGGCCAAAGTGACCGGCGCCACCGAGCTCACGCGGACCGGGGCGACCCTGGGCACGGCGGCGTATATGTCGCCGGAGCAGGTCCACGGAGAGAGCATCGACGCGCGCAGCGACGTCTGGGCCCTGGGTGTGGTGCTGTACGAGATGCTCGCGGGATGTCGTCCGTTCCAGGGCAACCACTTGCCGGCGATCGTCTACGCGATCGCCAACGAAAAGGCGAAGCCGCTTCGGGATGTCCGGCCAGACCTGCCGGAGGATCTGGATCGCATCGTCTCGCGGGCGCTCCAGAAGAACTACGCCGCGCGATACCAGGCGGTCTCCGAGATGGCCGCGGAGCTGGAGGAATGGCGGGCCAGCCTCACGGCAACGTCCACCCGCGCCATCGACTTTCGGCAGCTCTGGCAGACGACCCGGAGGCCCAGGATCGCGGTCCCCGCGCTGCTGATCTTGCTGGCGGTCGCCGCCGGGGCCGGATGGTGGATCCAGCGCGCCAGCCGGGTCCGGTGGGCCAGGCAGACGGCTGTGCCAGAGGCCCACGGGCTGGCCGACAAGGAAGATTACGCTGCCGCCTCCACCTTGGCAGCTCAGGCTGAGCGTTACATTCCGGGGGATCCGAAACTCGTCGGGCTCTGGACGCGCATCTCGATCCCGCTTTCAGTCCGCACGGACCCGCCCGGGGCCGAGGTCTACTGGAAGCCCTACGCCACGCCGGATGGTGAGTGGCGGCACGCCGGCCGCTCGCCGCTGGAAGGGCTCCGGATCCCCTTGTGGTCGGTGCGGCTGCGGCTGGTGAAAGAAGGTCTTGTGCCGGTCGAGAGGGTGGTGATCGGCAGCGTGGGAAGGGGCGGCGTCTCCGAACGCTTCACACTCGACCCGGAGGGCGGTGCGCCGAACAGGATGGTGCGAGTGGCGGCGGGGCATTTTGTGGGAAGCTTCGATGCGATCGGCCCTCTGGGACCGGTGGCTCTCCCGGACTACTGGATCGATAAGTACGAAGTCAACAATCGGGAGTTCAAGGAGTTCGTAGACGCGGGCGGCTATCGGGAGCGCAAGTACTGGGCAAACCCGTTCGTCAGGGACGGGCGCGTCATCTCCTGGGACCAGGCGATGGCGGAATTTCACGATGCCACGGGGCGGCCCGGTCCCGCCACCTGGGAGGCGGGTGGGTTTCCGAGCGGCCAGGCGGATTTCCCCGTTACCGGCGTGAGCTGGTATGAGGCGGCAGCCTACGCTAGCTTCGCCGGCAAGAACCTGCCGACGGTCTACCATTGGCTCCACGCCGCCGCAGTCGGGAGGGTGGACGGGCTCACGACGTTTGTTTCGCAGGTGCTTGCCTTCAGCAACTTCCGAGGGGACGGCCCGGTTCGGGTGGGGAGCCTTCCTGGACTGGGGCGCTACGGAACGTATGACATGGCGGGCAACGCGCGGGAGTGGTGTTGGAACGAGTCTCGGGACGCCGCTGAGTCCCGCCGCTACATCCTGGGCGGGTCGTGGGGGGAGCCGACTTACAGGGCCAACGACGGTGATTCGGTGCCACCATTCGATCGATCGCGCGCGAACGGATTCCGATGCGTGAAATATATCGGCGTCGATCGGCCTCCGGAGGCCCTGGCCGCCCCGATCAAGCGCCGGTTTCGGGATTACAGCAAGGAAAAGCAGGTCTCCGACGAGGTCTTTGAGGTCTACAAGGCTCTATATAACTACGACAAATCGGAGTTAAAGCCGGTTGTGGAAGGTGTCGATACCAGCTCGGATCTCTGGCGAAGGGAGAAGGTCACCTTCAACGCCGCCTACGGCAGCGAACGCGTGATCGCCCACCTGTTTCTCCCCAAGGCGGCCTCGGGTCCCTACCAGGCCGTCATCTACTTTCCGGGCTCGACGGCGCTGCAGCTTGCCTCCAGCGACAACCTGTACTTTGCCGCCAACATCCTGATGGACTTCGTCGTACGGAGCGGGCGGGCGTTCGTCTATCCGGTCTACAAGGGGATGCATGAGCGGCGGGTGGAGAAACCACCCAACGAACCCACGGCGGAACGCGACCGCAACATCCAGTGGCGGAAGGATTTTGGCCGGACGATTGATTATCTCGAAACCCGCAAGGAGATCGACACCCGGAAGCTGGCTTATCACGGATTCAGCCTCGGGGGCAGCGGTCCCGCCGGGCTGCTCGCCCTGGAAAACCGGGTGAGAATGGCCGTACTGGAGGCCGGGGGGCTCGCGTCTTCCGGCAGGGCTCTGCCCGAGGCGGACCTGGTCAACTTCCTCCCGCGAATCCACATCCCCGTTCTGATGCTGAACGGCCGGTACGACACGACCTTTCCGGTCGAAATCTCCCAGGTTCCCTTGTTTCGCCTGCTCGGAACGCCGGAGAAGGACAAGCGGCACGTGATCCTCGAGGGCTCGCATGCTGTGCTGATAAGCGCCCGCAACGAGGTGATCCGCGAGACGCTGGACTGGCTGGATAAGTACCTGGGACCAGTGCGGTAGCCATGAGCGGATTTGACTCCATCGCACGGCGGACGTTTCTGGGCCGGGGCGCGGCCGGGCTGGGGCTGGTGGCGTTGAACACCCTGCTGAACCCGCGGCTGCTGGCGCGCGGAGTGGTGGACCCGCTCCATCACCCGGCCAAGGCCAAGCGGGTGATCTTCCTCTATCAAGCGGGAGGTCCCTCCCATTTGGAGACCTTCGATCCCAAGCCGAAGCTGGGCGAAATGCACGGCAAAGGGATGCCCGAGTCGTTCACCGTGGGGCAACAGATCGCGCAGTTGCAGGGGCGTCCGCTGATCTGCTTCGGGCCGCAGCACGGTTTCAAGAAGTTCGGCCAGGCGGGACAGGACATCTGCGAGCTGTTCCCGCACATCGGCTCCATCGCCGACGACATCTGCATCGTGCGCTCGATGTGGACCGAGCAGATCAACCACGATCCGGCCCACACGGTCATGAACACCGGCTCCATCGTCACCGGGCGGCCCAGCATGGGTTCGTGGATCCTGTACGGCCTGGGCGCGGAGAGCGAGGATCTGCCCGGCTTCGTGGTCCTGACCTCGGCGGGCCGGGGCGGGCAGATGCAGCCCATCGCGGCGCGCCAGTGGTCGGCGGGTCTTCTGCCCAGCAAGTTTCAGGGCGTGAAACTCAACTCCATCGGCGATCCGGTGCTGTACATCCGCAATCCCCGCGGGCTGAGCGCGGAAACCCAGCGCGATTCCATCGAGGCGATCAACGCGCTCAACCGCCTGGAGCACTCCGCGCTGCGGGACCCCGAGATCCTCACGCGCGTGGCGCAGTACGAGATGGCGTTCAAGATGCAGTCGAGCGTGCCCGGCCTGGTGGATATGAGCCAGGAGCCCCGCCACATTCTGGAGTCCTACGGCGCCAGGCCCGGCGACGGGTCGTTTGCGTCCAACTGCCTGCTGGCCCGGCGTCTGGTGGAGCGGGGCGTGCGCTTCATCCAGCTTTATCACCGCGACTGGGACCACCACGGCGGCGTCAAACAGGGCGTCGCGCTGAAGGCCGAGGAAGTGGACCGGCCCACGGCCGCATTGATCCGGGACCTGAAGCAGCGGGGCCTGCTGGACGGCACGCTGGTGGTCTGGGGCGGCGAATTCGGGCGCACCCCGATGTCGCAGGGCGGCGACGGCCGCGATCATCACATCAAGGGCTTCTCCTTCATGCTGGCGGGCGGCGGCATCAAGCCCGGCATCGGCTACGGCGCCACCGACGAGATGGGCTACGCAGCGGTGGAGAATCCGGTCAGCGTCCACGATTTCCACGCCACCATGCTCCACCTGCTGGGCATCGACCACAAGCGCCTGACGGTGAAGTTTCAGGGCCTGGACGCGCGCCTGACGGGGGTTTCCGGAGACGTGGTGAAGGATATTCTGGCGTAGCGAATCGCGCCAGTGGCCCTGTGAACTGAGGTGACAAATGGCGGAGTACCAGTCTGCAATCCGGCGCACGAATGATTTTCCGGACGCCATGCTGCTCGCGGCCGGCGAGCGTGACTTCTGGCTGAAGAAGTGGTTGTGAGACACTACGGCTGGACATCGTCAACGCGCGGCGCCCTATGAGCGCCGCGCGAGATGCTCTCGATCTGCGGAAGGCCGAAGCCTTCCTGTGACCTCTTCCTGGAGCATGCTCGTAAAGCGGAAGTAACACCTGACCGGACCGAAGTCCGGCCTGACGACGATTGCCGGCCGGCAAAAACTCATCGCGGCGGCCTCAACGGGCGAGGCCGCCTCT
>JACOSH010000080.1 GCA_016178945.1 Acidobacteriota bacterium | reverse complement strand
GACCCGCGAATATCAGAGTGATCAACCGTCGCATTTGCCTCTCTCCCTGCTACCGGCTCTGCATCTGTAATTGGCCCAAGCCCCCAACCAGGCGACAACAATTAAAACAGGACTTGACAGGGTCGTCCCATATCAGAAATACAACTTCAACGCGAACTGGATCTGCCTTGAGGTCCGCTGGAACGTCAGCGGGGAACCGGCCGAGCGGATCGACCCCACGCCGGGCGAGCCCACGGTGTTGGCCGGGTTGTTGAACTGAGGGGTATTCGAGCTATTGAAGAACTCGGAGCGGAACTGAAGGCGCCGGGCGTGGTTCTCGGACAAGTGGAATTCCTTGAACAGCGACAGGTCAACCTGCCTGGTGCCGGGGCCGCGCAGCATGTTGCGTCCGCCGTTGCCGAACTTCTGCGGGCCTGGCGCGCTGAAAGCCGTGGTGTCGAACCAGCGATCCAGCGTGCGCTCGCCCGAAGGCAGGTCCCCGCGGCGCAGCCGGTCGGCGCGCGTCCCGCTGCCGATGTTCAGCGTGTTGGTCGCTGACTGGACGGAGAATGGCAACCCGTCGAAGAAGCTCCCAATACCGTTGAGCTGCCAGCCACCGGCGATGTGGTTCCACGCGCCGCGGGCCCGGAGGGGCAGGTCCCAGGTCCAGCTCGCCACCAGGCGCTGGCGTACATCGTAGTCGGAATTGGCGCGATCCAGCCGGAGGTTCCGCAGGTCCATGGCGGCGGCAAAGTCACCCGACGCTTCGTCGATGGAGTGGCTGTAGGTATAGCCAAGCAGCACGTTGAAGCCGCGCGCCAGCCGCCGCTCGCCGGTCACTTGCAAACCGTGATAGATGGAGCTATGCCGGTTCTCCGATTCCAGAATCGACTGGTATCGCGGGGACGGGCGTCGCTGGGCGATGGCCGTCGTCCCCGGCGCCGGCTGGTTGATGTCCGGGCGCGCTTCCAGTTTCGTGCCTTTTGTGCCGACGTACGCGACGGTGAAACTGAACGCCGCCGGCAGCTCCCGCTGAACGGAGAGGTTCCACTGCTGGGTGTAGGGCATCCGTGAATTCGGATCGATGGAGTTCAGGGTCGCGCCATCCAGTGTGCCCGCGGCGGGCCGGTCGAATCCGGCCGAAGCCGGCCGCGCGCCAGGGTAGTCAAACTGGTTGTTGGTGAACGCGGAGACGATGAACTCCGGCGGATTGGATGCCAGGTTCCGCGTAATGTCGAGCTGCGGCGCGGAGTAGAACAACCCGTAGGCGGCGCGCAGGACGGTCTTCGAAAGCGCGCTCCAGGCAAGACCGGCGCGGGGTCCAAAGTTGTTCCGGTCGGCCTTGACGCCCGCGCCCCCGGGCACTCCGCCCGCGCCGACGCGCACCACGTCCTGCGTGGCCGCGACGAACCCGTATAGCCGGTTGTTCACTTCGGTCCAGGGCCAGCCGGCGTAATCCTCCCAACGCAGGCCGAGGTTTAGCGTCAAGCGGCTGGCCACCCGATAATCGTCTTGCCCATACAGGGCCGCTTCGGTGCGCCGGAAGCCGCGCGTGCCGTTGAGGAATCGAATACTGCCCGAGCCCGGGCGTCCCAGCAGCACGTCGGCCGCGCCAAGGCCGGTGCCCTGCGGCGCCGCCGGATTGGACGAATAAGAAGTGCCGAACGCCATCGTCCCCCGCAGCACGTTCGACTGGAACGCATTGTACCGGCGCCGCTGCAACTCGCCGCCGAATCGGATCGTGTGCTTGCCGCGGATGTGCGTGACATTGTCGTTCAACTGAAGATTCTCGCTGACGATCACCGCCGGCGAGAAGCCGTTGTCGCCGAGCCCTTGCAGTCCGGTGATGCCGAAAATCGTCAGTCCCGAGGTCAGCTCGTCGCCTTTCACGTTGGCGCCCGGCACGCCGATTTCGTCCGACACGTAGCGACCGAAGTTGGGGTTGAACGCGCGCAGGCTCAGCCGGGAGTATCCGAAACGAGCCTCGTTGAAGCCGGCCGGCGAGAAAACGTGCGTCTCGCTGAGCACGGCCTGGTTGATCGGCTGGTTATTCAAGCCGGGTACTCCGGGCCCATTGCCGATGGCCGGCGCCGGAAGGAAACTCGGCTCGGTAAGCCGGCTGTTGCCCCGGCTGTAGCGCGCCCAGGCCGTGTCCCTTTCGGAGAACTGATGGTCGCCCTTGAGGTCGACGCTGTCGTCGTTCGTGGTGCGGACCGGATTGTAGAGGTAGTTGTTGGCGATCCCCGGCCGCTCAGGCGCCGGATACAGGTTCAGGATATTGCGCCCCACGCGATCCAGACGGTCCGCCGGGATACGGTTGCCGGCGAACGGCTGCCGGTCGAACTGATTGGGGCCGGTCTGCCGCTGCGTGAGCGGATCGAAGATGCGCTGCGGCGCGGCGGAAAAGTCCCCGTTGCGGAACTCCGCGGTGGGAACGTTGCTCACGTAGGTTTGCGCCTGGCGGATGCGGCTCGCCTGATAACTGAGGAAGAAGAAAGTCTTTGGCACGCGGGCGCGCGGATCGACGCGGCCCCCCAGGAAGCCTCCGAATTGATTCAGCTTGAACGGAGGAATGGGCGTATTCGCGGCGTCGAAGAAGTTCCTGGCGTCCAGGGCCGAATTCCGGAAGAAGTGGAACAGGCCGCCGTGGTACTCACGGCCGCCGGACTTGTAGGTCAGGTTGATCGTGCCGCCGCCGCCGCGTCCGAACTGCGCGTTGGCCACCGAGCTTTCCACCCGGAACTCCTGCACGGCGTCAATGGGCGGGAAGATCAGAATGCCGAGGCCGTTGTGGTTCTCGTTGTTGTTGATTCCATCGAGCAGAAAATTGTTCTCCTCCAGCCGCGTGCCGTTGATTGCGTAGCCGGTGACGCCGCGCTTCATCGTGATGGGGCTACCGGCCTGTTGCGTCTGCGCCGGCATGGCGCCGGCGGCAAGGCCGATGAGCTGCGCGAAGTTGCGGCTGTTGAGCGGCAGGTCCTGGATCGCCCGTTCCGCGCGGAGATTGGAAAGCGTGGAGGTCTCCGTTTGGAGGACCGCGCGGGCGTCGCCCACTTCGACCGACAGCGCCACCGCTCCGACCGCGAGATCGAAATCGAGCGCCACGCGCTGGGAAACATCCAGTTGCACGCGCTTGGCGACGCGCTCGAATCCTCGCGCCTCTACCTCCACGACGTAAACCCCCGGGCGCAGCGGCGGCGAGACATACAGGCCGGCTTCATTGGTGGCGGCCTCCTGGGTCAGGCCGGTCGCCTCCTGCGTGATCACGACACGCGCCTTCGTTACGCCGGCGCCGGAAGCGTCGCGCACCAGACCGCTGATGGTTCCCGTGTCCACCTGCGGGAGCGCGATCCACGGGGCAAGCAAGCAGACGGCGGCAAGCTTCATAACCGCCTCCTCAAGGAATGCAGCTTATCACTGTGGAGGGCTGTATTCCGCTGGTAGGCGCGAGCTACTCCCGCTCCCAGGCCTGCTCCAGCATCCTGGAGTACTCGCCCGAGGCGTAGATCTCGAAGTAGAAGTTGGCGGAGGTCAACTGCGTAAAGGGCTGCATCTGCTGGCGGCAGATATAGAGGTGGTCGGCGAAGCGGTAGTAGTTGCGGACAAAATTCGACGAGACCTGGTCGGCGTCGGGCGGCGTGGCGAACACCGTGTTCAGGGCGATGGCGCGGGAGAAGATCGACCGGTAGTCCAGGACCCCCCAACGCCGCAGTTTCTCCTTGACCGAGGGGGGCGGGTCCTGCACCAGCAGATCCGCGAAACTCTGGTCGCAGATCCCGGCGCCCTCCAGATCCGGGAGGGTGTTGACAAATTCCGCACAGTGGGTCATCCAGCGCATCAGGTCCTTGCCCACGAAGAACAGCATGCGGACTTCGCACAACCGCCCTTCCAGCAGCCGCTTAGTGAGCTCGTCCTCATCCGATTCGGTGGGCATCATGCCGCTGAGCATCAGGCTGGCGCGCGAACTCTCCAACAGTTTGCCGGGACCGGATTGATCCGAAAAGGGATGCAGGATGAGGGGCGGAAGTTCCCACCGCCGGCTGCCGAACGCCGCCGGCACGGCACGAGTTTGCGACATGAATCGCTCCATCATACAAATCGGCGTCACGGCGCAAAAAGGTGAGCCGGGGGTTCCCCCTACTTGCGTTGACCTAACAGTACTTTAGCACGGATTTCCTGCGTCCCGCGCAGGACCCGTACCAGTACTTCCTCACCCGGTTTGTGGGTGCGTAGAGCGTAGGTAAAGTCGTACAAGTTGTTGATGGGCTTGCCGTCAAACTCGGTCAGGATATCTCCCGCCTTCAACCCGGCTACGGCAGCCGGCGAGCCTTCCTTGATGTCGGCGAAGCGGACGCCATTGGGGATCTCGGTGAAATCGGGGATGCTGCCAAAATTGGCGCCGTATCCGGAGACCGCCCCCGCGCTGCCGGCCACGGCTTCATGAGCGCCGGCCGGCGGCTTCACCCGCACGAAAAGCGGGCGCTCGCCGGTCTCGATCAGGTGGGTCCCGACGTCCGCCACCAGCTTTAACAAGCCGGCAGCCGAGGCGCCGTCGATCTTGTCCCAGGTGTCGCTGGGCTTGTGGTAGTCCGCGTGGAGACCGGAGAAAAAGAACAGGACCGGCACCTGTTTGGTGGTAAACGACGTGTGGTCGCTGGAACCGTAGCCGGCCGTTTCCGAGAAGTCGACCTTCAGCTTGTCGTAGCGTGGCAGGATGCCATCCAGCAGAGATTTCAGCGTGTTGCCGGACCCCACCCCGCCGATGTAGACCTTGCCGTCGCGCATGCGCCCGATCATGTCCATGTTGATCATGGCCACGGCCTTGTCCAGGGAAAATGTGGGGTGATTGACGTAGTAGGAGGACCCCAGCAGCCCTAGTTCCTCTCCCGCAAAGCACAGAAACAGGATGCCGCGCTTGGGTTTGGGCAGCGAGGTGAAGTAGCGAGCCAGTTCCAGGACTCCCGCCGTCCCGGAGGCGTTGTCGTCTGCGCCCGGATGCGGCGTTCCGGCCATCGAGGGAGCCATCGAGAACTGCTCGCCCAATCCCAGGTGATCGTAATGGGCGCCGATGACGAGATGCTCGGCGGACTCACCGGGCAGGTAGCCGGCTACGTTGTGCACCGTCTTGACGGCGCGCTCGACATCCACGCTGGCCTCGATCCGGATGGCGGCCGGGAGCGGGAAGGAGCGAGGCTTGAGATCCTGGTCGATCTCGGTCATGATGGCGTCGACGCTTTTCCCCGCGCCGGAGAACCAGCGGTCGGCTATCTCGGCCGCAACCTGGACGAAGGGGATGCCCGCGTCATTGGGGCCCACCACTTTGCTGAACGGTTCCAGCTTCTCCGCCTCCCCGCGGTGGTTGGCGCGGTCGTTGATCAGGATCACGCCGCGCGCTCCATGGTTCTTGGCATTGGTGGCTTTACTGAAGAACTGGGAGTGCTCGGTATAGACCTTCCCGTTGAACACGCTCTTGTCGTCGAATTCCTGCGGCTCGTGGCGCAGGACCAACACCAGCTTGTCCTTCACGTCCAAGCCGGCGTAATCGTCGTAGTTCAACTCGCGGGCCGTGATCCCATATCCGGCAAAGACCACGCTGCCGCTCAGCTTGGCGCGAGAGGAGAAATTGAACGGCGTGAATTCGTCCGGAAATTTCAGGGCGATGGATTTTAGCCCATCGGCGTACTCGAAGCGGTTCTCGGCGCCCAGCTTGGCGTTGGTGGTGACGTTGAAGGCCTGAAAGTAGCTCTTGCCGTCGATGGGCTGGAGTCCCAGCTTCTTGAACTGGCGGGCGATGTAGCCGGCGGCCTTCTCCAGTTCGGGAGAACCGGTGCCGCGCCCGCGCATCGACTCGGCGGCCAGAACCTTCACGTGCTCCAGGTAGATTTGGGGGTCCGGCTCAGGGGCGCGGCGAGCGCCGGCCAGAGTCAGAACCGGCAGCAATAGGAGTGCGGTGGGTTTTCTCATGGGGTCAGTTCAGTCCGGGCGTGGGTAGCTTCACTTCGCAGCCGCAATCTTCTCCGGCGTTCTTGGCGGTCTTCTGGTACTCGATCTCAAAGTCGATAATGGCCCGCAGGTCGGGCCATCCGACCTGGTTGGGCAGTCGCCGGCCGTTCACAAACAGGGTGGGCGTGCCGGTCACCTTCAGCGCTCGCGACTCGGCCACGGACTTGTCCACTTCCGCCTCGGTCGCCTTGGTGTCCAGGCAGCGGCTTAGTTGCAGGACGTCGATCTCCTTGCCTTTGGCGAACTCCAGGACCTTGGACTTCAGGTTGTCGGCGGTGACCTCGGCCTGATGCTCGAAGATCCAATCGTGATAGTCCCAGAAGGCCCCGGGATTCTGCTTGAAGACGCAGCGTCCAGCAATGGCGGCCGGCCGGGCCCAGGGGTGAATCTGGTCGAGCGGCAAGTCCTTGAAGTAGACCCGCACTTGCTTGGGGTAGGCGCCTGGGAGATTGGAACGCAGCATCTTAGCCTCGTCCTTGCAGTAGGGGCACTGGAAATCGCTGAACACGACCAGCACCACCGGAGCGCCCGGGGTTCCAAAACTCGGCTGGAACTCGGTCTTCAGCTTCTCGAGATCGGCTTTGAAGGGATTCTGGGCGACGTCGAAGACGGCTCCCCGCACCATCTTCTGACCGTCTTTGGAGACATAGAAGACTTCGTCCTGCCGGGCGTTGCCGGCCGAGGCGTGCACGCCGACATCGAGGAACCCGGGCAACTGGGACGCCTTGGGATCGTCGATCTCGACCTTGATCTGCGCGCCCCAGACGAACAGGTGGCGCACGTAGGCCTCGATCATGGCTTTGTCCAGAGCGGACTTGGCGGGCGCGGCGGGGGGAGCGGTCTTCTTGGAGTCTGCCGCGAAGGCGCTGGAAAGCAAGCACGCGACAGCCAGGATAGGCGCGAAAAGTTGCATGTCTCTTTTATTTTAGTTGTTCCAGGATGGCCCCCGCCACTTGTTCCGCCAACCGCCGGTAGCCGTCCTCGGTGTAATGTACGCCGTCATTGCCCAGAAACTCCGCAACTCCTTCGTGCAGATCGCATATGGGCAATTTGAGCCGTCGCATGAGAGGGGTTGCAATCCGGTTGAAGGCGGCGACGTCTTTCTCGTGCCTGGCGAAGCCGGCCTTGCGAAGCGCGTGCCGTTCGTCGTCGACCGGAGTGGTGGTGACCCAGATGAGTTTGGCGCCGGTGGCGCGCAGCCGCTCGACGATGCGGGCGAGATTCGCTTCATACTGCTCCGGCGGAACCTGGTGGGCGCTGGTGTACTTCAGATCGTGCAGGCCGCAGTTGAACGCGATCGCGTCGTAAGGGCCACGCGCCAGCCACGTGTCCAGTCTGGCCAGAATGTTGGCCGAGTCGGCCCCGTTGCCTTCGATCCGCTCCACTTGGGCCTTGCCCGCAAGCTGCTCGCGGACGAACGGCGCGTACCCGATGGAGATAGAGTCGCCGATGATGAGGACCCTGGTCTGTCCCCATCCGAGGACGGCCGCACAGCCGGCCAGCGCGAAAAGGCGTCGTGTCATCGCGGCAGCGGGACGATACGCAGGCTCTTGAAGTCCAGGTTGGTGGTCGGATCGTGGGCCTGCAGGCTGATGGTTCCCGCGGCGATCCGCGCCTGCTTGCGAGCGTCCATGCCTTCCGGCTTGTCGTCTTCGTAGTCGCTCACCGGATAGCCATTCACCCAGACGGCGATGTGGCGCCCGCGCGCCACGACGGTCTTGGTGAAGTACTCGTTGTCGTTCGAGACCACCTTGCGCGCCGCCTGGAAGTGATAGACGCCGCCCGTGCCGAAGTCGACCGCCTTGGCGCGGTCGCCGTCCTTGTACTCATTGCGGATTTGCGACTCGTAGCCGGTCCAGAAGCCGTTCTTGTCGCCACGGATGAAAACGCCGCTGTTGGGATGGTGCGCCGGCCCGCTGGCGTTGGTGCGGATGTCGAGCTGCAGCACAAAGTCGTCCCAGGTCTGTTCGGTCTCCAGTTGCCCCGGCCCCTTCTCGACGTGGATCTGACCATCCTTGGCCGACCAGACCGGCTTTTCCTTGGCGCGAGGCGTGTCCACCACCTGCCAGCCCTTGAGATCCTTGCCGTTGAAGATCGGCTGAAGGCCCAGCGGCTTCAACTTGATGTTGCGAAACTCGATCTTCTTGTCCTTGTTGTACTGCAGGCCGAGGTGCCCCAACTTGCTTTTGTCGTCGCGGCCGAACAGGACGGTCTTGCCGTCCAGCTTGACCAGGAAGTGGTTGCCGGTGACCTCGACCTCGTAGCTCTGCCACCCGCCAGTGAGCTTCACCGCTTCCTTCGCCTTGATGTGTCCCACCAGGCTGCCGGTGTTGTAGCCGGCCGGCTGGGTGTCGTATATCTGCAGCTCGTAGCCGGTCAGATGAGGCTGCCCCTCCTTGGCCGACCTCAGGAAGATACCGCTATTGCCGTCGGGCGGGGAACGGAACTCGCACTTGAGGACGTAGTCGGCGAAGACGCTATTGTGGCGCAGCCAGCCCGGCCCGCCGGAATCGGCCACCAGCACGCCGGCGGCGGCGCGCCACTGCGACTGGCCTTCAGAAGTCCAGCCGAACAGGGATTCCCCATCGAACAGGAGGATCCAGCCGTCCGCGGCCTCCTGGGGGGTCAAGGCGTTGGGTTGCGCGGCGAGCAGCGCTGCAAATAGAGAGATGGTGATGAGTTTCATGGGGGTTCCGCCACTGGCTATCATACTCCGGATCGATCCCGCACTCCATGGCACTACGCGTCTTTAGGTGACCTGTTTGACTTCAGAAATACCGTGTCTGAGAATAGACGTAAAACGCATCAGGGTGAGCACGGATGTGCTTCTGGGAGTGAGGCCACAAAGTCGAAAGGCACGGGAGGAGAACGCAGTGGCCGCTGATAAACAACACGCCCATGACTTGCTGGATCAGCTCGGCCCCGGCCAGCTTGCCGCCGTGGTTCATCTGCTCGAAGCCATGGTCTCACCTAACGAGAATGGAGATACCTCAGCGATGCCGAGCGCAAGGCCGTTGCCGAAGCCGACGAATGGCTCAAGCACAAGCAGCCGATCCCGCATGAGGAAGTCCTTGCGGAGTTCGGCTTGACCACGGCCGAGTGGGAAGAGAATTGAGCAGCCCATCGCCTTGCAGATCTTCAGGACGCTGGCGCGCTACGTCCAGAGACGTGAGGGCAACACGAAGCAGCTTCGAGGGATCGAGCCGCCTCTGATCCGGCTCCGCGCCCAGGATCACCGCGTCTTCTTTCGCGACAAGGGCGACTAACTAACTCGAGATCTCGCGCGGGCTCGATCGAAAGGAAGCCTACCGCTGAGGATTCGCCGGGGGGGGTATTTGCACCGATCCGCGCTCTCGGTGACTCTCATAGGTTCCGCCACTGGCTATCATACTGGCCCTGGTCGATCGCGCGAAGAGCCCGTTCAAGCACTGCCCTGGGCTCCGGGTCGTCCACGCGCACCACTTCGATGCGGCCCGGTCCGGTCGGCTGCCAGCGCTGGAACATGCGCTCGGTGGGAAAGCCGGCGAAGATGGTGACCAGCGGGACGCCGCACGCGGCGGCCACGTGCTGGCCGGCGGAGTCGTAGCCGATATACAGGCGGCTGCGGGATATGGCGGATGCAAACGGCGCAAAAGCGCCTTGCCAGGTTCGTACCGGCAGCCCCTCGATGGCGCGTTCCACACGCTGGGTTTCTTCGCCGCCGGCGCCTTTGTCGATGTAGATCCGGAAGCCGCGGTCGGTGAGAGCGAGCAGCAGGTCGCGCTCGAAAGGGACGGCGATGCGTTTGGCGGGGTTCTCCCCGACCCCCAGGCTCAGGGTCACCGCCGGACCGGGATCATCGCCCGGAAGCGGCGCGATGTAGGCCGAGGCTTCCACGCCGAATCTGGCGGCCACCCAGCGGCGGGTGAGCGTGGTGAGGGACTCCTTGCCGTCGCCGCCATAGGAGCGGCTGGGAAAGTAGTAGTAGTTCTCCGGCTCGCACACCGGCAGCAGGCCCAGTTGCGTGATGCGCGAGTCCGGATCGATCACGATGGCGCCGGGTTGAGAAAACACGCCGCGCAGCGAGAGAACCGGCGCCAGCCGGTCTTTGAGCGAACCGGTACGCGGATAGGACAACGGCAGGTGGCCGATCCGCGGATCGGCGGCGAAAAGTTCCCAAGACTTGCGGCTGGCGGCGAACAGGATTTCCGCTTTGGGGAAGCGTTTCTTGACTCCGTCCAGGATAACGCTGGTGATCGCGACGTCGGCGCCCAGGGTGACGCGGGACAGCACGTAGACCTTCGTGGGGGAGGTCTCCGGCCTGTCCGCGGCGCCGGGCCGGAGGCCTGTGCCGCCCAGCACGTCGCCCATCAACTCGGCGTAAACTTCACAAAGGCGCGGCTCGAAGCGGTCGGAGAGGCCTTCCACCACCACGCGCAAGAACTCTTCGTCGCAGCCATTCGACAGCAGGCGGCGGAGCAATTCGCTCTTCCCCGCCCCGCCCCGCAGGCAGCGATCCAGCAGCTCTTGCGCCAGGCCGTTACAAGAAATACTTGCCAACCAGCAGCTCCAGCTTCTTGCGAGTCGCGTCCGGGACCGACTGGCGATCCGTGATCAGGGCGTGCGCGAGCGCCGATCCGCAATTGCAGCCGCGCGCCTCCGGAATGGCCGCCACCGCCGCCGCCACCACCTGGGCCGCATGCTCGGCGTTCTTCACCAAGTTGGCAATGATGTCGGTGACCGTCACGGCGTCGTGATGGGGATGCCAGCAATCGTAATCGGTCACCATGGCGGCGGTGACATAGCAGATTTCCGCCTCCCGCGCCAGCTTCGCCTCTTGCAGATTGGTCATGCCGATCACGTCCATGCCCCAACCGCGGTAGACGTTCGATTCCGCCTTGGTGGAGAAGGCCGGTCCCTCCATGCACAGGTAGGTCCCGCCTTTCTTGGCATTCACCCCCACCGAGCGGCAGCTCTCGACCATTACCTCCGCCAAGACCGGGCAAATCGGGTCGGAAAAACTGATGTGCGCCACCAATCCGTCGCCAAAGAACGTGGAGGCCCGGCCCCGGGTGCGGTCGAAGAACTGATCGGGGATCACGAAATCCAGCGGCCGGTGCTCCTCTTTGAGCGAGCCCACCGCGCTTAACGACAGGATCGCCGAAACGCCCAGCGACTTCATCCCGTAGATGTTCGCGCGGAAATTCAGCTCCGAAGGCGAAATCCGATGGCCGCGCCCGTGTCGCGCCAGGAAGGCTACCGGCTTGCCAGCCAGCAAGCCCACCACGTAGGGGTCCGACGGCCAGCCCCAGGGCGTGTCGATCGAAATCTCCTCCCGCGCCTCAAAGCCCGGCATCGAGTACAACCCGCTTCCGCCGATAATCCCGATCGATGCTTTCATTCCTGTATCAGCTCCAGTAACACGCCTCCCGTCGAGGAAGGGTGGACAAACACGTACTCATGGCCGCCGGCTCCCTTGCGCGGCTCGCCGAGGATACGCGCGCCGGACCCGCGCAGCCGCTCCACGGCCGCCGCCAGATCGGGCACACGCAACGCCACATGGTGCAATCCCTCTCCACGTTTTTCCAGGAACCGCCCGATCACCGAATCCGGCTGGGTGGGCTCCAGCAGTTCCAGGCGCGGGCCGCCGGCCGGCAGCATGGCGATTTCTACCTGTTCGTGGGGCACCGCCTCACGCAGGCTGAGCGGCATGCCCAGCGACTCCGTATAGAAGCGCAGCGCTTGGTCCAGCGATTTCACCGCGATCCCGAGATGATCGACGGCGAATGACGGCCGGGCCGCTTCCTTCTCCAAACGCCGCGGACACTGCTCCAACGCCCCCAGCAACGCCGCGATCCCCGTACCTTCGGTGGCCACCGTGCGGACGATGGGCGGCGTCCAGCCGTCCGGCCGGTTCCCGAGCATCTCCATCGCCTGAATCTCGCGCTCGGCCCGCTCTACGCCGGGATGATCCGCCTTGTTGATGACAAAGACGCCGGCGATCTCCAGTATGCCGGCCTTGATGGCCTGCACGTCGTCACCCATGCCGGGTACCAGCACTACAACCGTCACGGACGCCAGCCGCGCGATGTCCACTTCGGCCTGGCCCACGCCGACCGTCTCGACAATCACTACATCGCGTCCCGCGCCGCGAAACAGCGCCACCAGGTCCGCGGTCGCCTCGGCCAGTCCGCCGTGCGACCCGCGCGTCGCCATCGACCGGATGAAGATCCCCGGATCGGCATGGTGCGATTGCATGCGGATGCGATCGCCCAGAATGGCCCCACCGGACAAAACGCTGGACGGATCCACACAGATGATGCCGACGGTCTTACCCCGCTGGCGGTATGCCCGGGCAAGCTGGTCGACCAGAGTGCTCTTGCCAGCGCCCGGCGGACCGGTCACACCCAACACGAAGACGTCCTCGCCCCGCCCGGCGAGGTCGCGCAGCAGATCCCGCGCGCCGGGATCGCGGTTTTCGATCGCCGTGGCGGCGCGAGCCAACGCGCGCAAGTCGCCGGAGAGGATTTTCCGCGCCCAGTCCGTCATCAGTCTTTGAGCAACTGCCTGGCGATCACCAGCCGCTGAATTTCGCTGGTTCCCTCACCGATGGTGCAGAGTTTCACGTCGCGGTAGAACTTTTCCACCGGGTAATCCTTGATGAAACCGTATCCGCCGTGGATCTGGACGGCCTCGTTGGCGATGCGCACCGCCGCCTCCGACGCGAACAGTTTGGCCATGGCCGACTCCCGCGTCACGCGCCGGCCTTGGTCGAGCGCCCAGCCGGCCCGGTAGGTCAGCAGGCGCGCTGCCTCCAGTTCGGTGGCCATATCGACCAGCTTGTGTTGGATGGCCTGGAACTCGGAAATCGGCCGCCCGAACTGCTTGCGGAGTTTGGAATAGTTGAGCGCCGCATCGTAAGCGCCCTGGGCCATGCCGATGGCCAGCGCGGCGATCGAGATCCGGCCGCCGTCCAGAATCTTTAAGCTGTCGACGAAGCCCTCGCCGCGCTTCCCTAGCAGGTGGGAGGCCGGAAGCCGGCAATTCTCGAAAATCACCTCGCCGGTGGCGCTGGCGCGCAGTCCCAGCTTGTTCTCCTTCTTGCCGGGACGAAACCCCTCGGTGCCTTTCTCGATCACGAAGGCGGAAATGCCGTGCTGCCCCTCGCCGCGATCGGTGACCGCCATGGCCACGCACACATCGGCATAGTGGGCGTTGGTGGTGAAGGTCTTGGCGCCGTTGAGCACCCAGTGGTGGTCCTCCCTGACCGCCGTGGTCCGGGTACCGGCCGCGTCGGAGCCGGCCTCAGGCTCGGTCAGCGACCAGCAGCCCAGCCACTCGCCGGAGGCCAGCTTCGGCAGATAACGCCGGCGCTGTTCGTCGCTGCCCATTTTGTAGATATGGTTGGCGCAGAGCGAGGTGTGCGCCGCCAAGATGATCCCGACGGAGCCATCCACGCGGGAGAGCTCCTCGATGATGATGGCGTACTCGATGTAGCCCAGCCCGGCGCCGCCCCACTGCTCCGGAAAAATCGCCCCCATGTAACCCAGCGCGGCGAGTCTGCGAATCACCTCCAGCGGAAAGGTTTGGGCTTCGTCCCATTCCATGACGTGCGGCCGGATCTCGGCCTCGGCAAACTCGCGCACGGCGCGGCGAAGCTGCTGCTGCTCTGGGGTGTATTCGAAATCCACGAGAACTTAGACGATTTCCTCGGCGGTAGAGTCCCAGCGCATGGCCCGGCCCTGGCGATAGCTTTCCACCGCCATGCGGCAGGCGATTGAGACCCGGAAGCCGACGTCAAACGGGCAGTTTGGCTCTTTGCCCGTCCGGATCGAGTCCAGGAAATCCTGCATGTGCGCGCGGGGCGCCGTCTTAGCTTGCCCGATCTTCTCGAGGCCGGCCGGACGGTTCACCTTCTGCGGCAGATAGCGGATCTGCTGCCCCTTGGCGATGGTGCCGTCGGTGCCCAACGCGTCCTCGGTGGAGCCCAACTGGTTGTTCCCGAATCCGGAGTCCCAGCTAAACAGGATCTCCTCGGGATGCTCCATGGCCACGTTCATGGTGTCGGGGACCTCCCGGCCGTCCTTCCAGAGATAGACGCCGCCCACCATGTCCACTCGCCGGGGAATCTGGAGGTTCATGACCTTGTACCAGAAGGCGATCTGATGGCACATGTTCTCGTAGACATTGCCGCCTGAGTAATCCCAGAAGAAGCGCCAGTTGAGGTACCGGTTGGGGTCGAACTCGCGCTGCGGCGCCTCGCCCAGAAACGACTTCCAGATGATGCTCTCCGGCGTCATGTCCGGCTGTACCGGCCGCGACCACTGTGGCTTGCCATGCGGCGTATTGCGGTACATGTGGGCGTGGATAGCGGTCACTTTGCCGACCTCTCCGGAGGCCAGGAAGGCGGCTGCATCCGTCACCTGACCGCTGGAGCAGTGCTGGTGGCCGATCTGGACCACTTGTTTGGCCTGCTTCTTGTAGGCGGCGCGCATGCGCTTGGCGTGGTCCACCGTAAAAGCCATGGTCTTTTCCTGATAGACGTGCTTGCCGGCATCGAGTGCGGCGACGAAATGCTCGCAGTGCAGATGCTGGGGCGTGGCAATCAGAACGGCGTCGATCGACTTGTCGTCGAGCAGGTAGCGGTAGTCCAGGTAGGTCTTGGCGTTCGGCGCGACCTTCCTGGCCTCCTCCAGACGCTTGGTGTACACATCCGCGAAGGCCAGAAACTCGGTGTTGGGACAGCCGATCGCCTCGCGGACAATCTGCATGCCACGATCGCCCGGCCCGATGATCCCCAGCCGGATCCGGTCGTTGGCGCCCAAAACATTGGACGTGGCTAACGTTCCGGCCAGACCGGAGGCGACCCGGCCGATGAAATTGCGTCTGGACTGCATAGGCGGCGCTCCTGCGACGAACTCCTACTATCCTACCATTGACCTCCCTGTCCCGCTTTTTACAAAACTTTTACAACTCCGTAACGACTTCAATAGGGCCCCCCCTTAGGATCGAGGGTGGGCAGGCAGGAATGTCTGATCCAGGGAGCACGGAAATGGCCTTCACGCAGAGTATGGCGGTACAGTCCGAACGATACAAGGACAGTCACCTGGAAGTAGATTTCTCGCACAGCGCGGCGGCGCTGGATTCGCGGCGCATGGTCCTGACTCGTAAAGAGTACGAACTGCTGGCTTTGCTGGTCCAGAACGCGGGCGAGATCATCCCCCGCGAAGCGCTGTTGTGGCGTGTCTGGGGCTACAGCAACCAGATCCGCACGCGCACGCTGGATGTCCACATCCGCCGGCTGCGCAAGAAGTTAGGAGACTATAGCTCTCAGTACATCGAGACCATCTTCGGGATCGGCTACCGGTTCCAGCCGTTCCGCGCGCCGCGCGCGTTCCAGGACTTCACGGCCGTCGCGTAACGCCCGGCGCCCATCCCGCCGCCGCTCGCGGACGAGCTTCCGCTACAATGTTATTCTCCTCATGGATGAGAAGATTTCTCCCGCCCGGCGGGTCTCCGGCCGGATTCGCCTGCCCGGAGACAAGTCCATTTCTCACCGCTACGCCATCCTAGGCGCGATCGCCGAGGGGCCTTCCCGCATCCACAACTACTCCACGGGCGCCGACTGCCGCTCCACTCTGGGCTGCGTGCGCGCGCTGGGCGTCCAGGTGGAGGAGCAGGGCACGGAAGTCGTGATCCACGGAAAGGGCCTGGACGGCCTACGCGCGCCCCAGTCCTCGCTCGACGCCGGGAACAGCGGCTCCACCATCCGGATGCTCTCCGGGGTGCTGGCGGCCCAACCGTTCTCTTCGTGCATTCACGGCGATGAGTCGCTCTCCAGACGGCCGATGGACCGCATCATGAAACCGCTCGCCCAAATGGGGGCCGCGATCGCCGCCAGAGAGGGCCGCTTCCCGCCGCTGGAAATCACTCCTTCGCAACTCCGGCCCATCGAGTACCTGCTGCCGGTGCCGAGCGCCCAGGTCAAGACGGCGATCCTGCTGGCCGGCCTGTATGCCGATGGGATGACGGTCGTCGAAGAGCCGGTCCGCTCGCGCGATCATTCCGAGATCGCGCTGCGCGAGTTCGGGGCCGGCCTGAAAGTGGAGAAACGGAGAATCTCCCTCCAGGGGCGCCCCAGGCTGGCGGGACGAGAGTTGCGCGCGCCCTCCGATCTCTCCTCGGCCGCTTTCTTCCTGGCGGCGGCGCTCCTGACGCCCAGTTCGTCGCTGGTCATCGAGGGCGTCGGCCTCAATCCGACACGCGCGGCCCTGCTCGATTTCCTGATCTCGATGGGGGCCAGTATCCGGGTTCTCAACCTCGACCAGGCCAACGGCGAGATGGTTGGCGATATCCAGGTATCGAGCGCGCCGCTGAGAGGAGGCGTGATCGAGGGCGAGATGACCGCCGCCTTGATCGACGAAATACCGGTGCTGGCCGTGCTGGGCGCGGCCAGCGAAGACGGTCTCGCCATCCGCGACGCCTCCGAGCTGCGCATTAAGGAGACCGACCGCATCGCGACGGTCGCGGAAAACTTCCGGCGCATGGGTGTCGCCGTGGAAGTGCAGCCGGACGGTATGGTGATCCCCGGGCGCAGCCAGTTTCGCGCCGCGCGTCTCGATTCCTTCGGCGACCACCGTATCGCCATGGCCTTCACGGTCGCGGCGCTGCGCGCGGATGGCGAGTCGGTGATCGAAAACGCCGAGTCGGCTTCCATCTCGTTCCCCGAATTCTTTCGCACCTTACATCAGGTCATCGAGCCATGATCCTGGACAGCGCCCGTCTCCTGTTTCGCCTGTATCGACGGCCAGTGGCTTCGATGAGCGAAATCTTGGACGAAGGAAGCTGGGTGGCGGGCGTGGTAGGCGTGCTGCTGGTCTCGTTGCTTCTCCAGACCAGCCTGGCGACGCCGCTGCCCTACCTGGCTGAGTCGTCCGCGGGAAAGCCCCTGCCCTCCCCCTTCGCCTTCTACAGCGCGGCGGTGCTGCTGGCGCTGTTCTACGTGCCCTCCACCATCCTGGCGATCGCCCTGATTGCCCGGCTGGGAGGCGTCTCCTACCTGTTCGGGCGCGACTATCTTCCGCTGTTTACGTGCGTCACGATGGCCTGGACCGCGGCGCACCTGCCGGTGGCCCTGGCGCTGCTGGCGCTGCGCGGCGCCGCTCTGGGCCAGTTGGTTTGGGTCCCCGGCTTCGCCTACTTCGCCTTCCTGATGGTGTGCGCGCTGCGCGTGGTGTTCGGCGCCGAATTCGGTCAATCCATCCCGACCGTCGCCGTGTCCTGGATTCCTTTCGCTTTGGGCATCTACTGGTATCGCGAGTTCGGCCATATTTTCGGCTTCCTGACCTCGCCTTTCCTGTTGTTTTACGGCTACCTCTACCTGGGCGGAGGGGTGCGCACGCTGGGCTCCGGAATGCGCAGCCGGCAAGCCTTCCGCCGCTACCTGGAGATCTGCACGGTCAACGACCATGATGCCGAGGCCCAGTACCAGCTTGGCCTGATTTACCAGCAGCGCCGCCAGTACACGGAAGCGATCGCCCGTTTTCAACAAGCTGTCGCCGTCGACCCCACCGAGACCGACGCCCACTTCCAGCTCGGCCGCATCGCCCGCCAACAAGGCCGCCTGGCCGACGCTCTGCCGCATTTCCAGGCGGTAGTCGACCAGAATGAGAAGCACAGCCTGAGCGAGATCTGGCGCGAAGTAGGGGCCCTGCATCTGGCGGCCAAGCAATACCAGGCCGCCCGTGAGGAGCTGACTCTCTACACGGCGCGACGCCCCTACGACCCGGAAGGGCTGTACTACTTTGGCCAGGCGCTGGACAAGACTGGTGACACCGCGCGGGCGCGCGAAGTCTACCAGCAGGCGATCGACGCGGTTCGCAGCGCGCCGCACTACCGGCGCGCCATCCTCCAGCGCTGGAGCCGGCTCGCCTATCGCGAGCTGCGGCGGCTGGCAGGTCCATGAACGAGAGCTGTGCTACACTCGGTTTCTTCGCATGACGCTGACTGGGGTGGACTATCTCTTCCTGGCGCTCTACTTCGCCTTCGTTCTCGGCATCGGCTGGCAGTTGCGCGCGAAAGTTCACTCCAGCGGCGACTTTCTGCTGTCCTCGCGCCAGGTCCCGGTCTGGATCACCAGCCTGGCCTTCCTGGCGGCGAATCTCGGCGCGCAGGAGCTGGTCGGCATGTCGGCCTCCGGCGCCAAGTACGGGATCATGACGGCCCACTTCTACTGGGTTGGCGCGGTGCCGGCCATGCTGTTCGTCGGCGTCTTTATGATGCCCTTTTACTACGGCAGCCGCGCCCGCTCGGTCCCCGAATACCTCAAGCTGCGGTTCGACGAGAAGACGCGCGGCTTCAACGCTCTCACTTTCGCCACCATGACGGTGTTCTCCTCGGGGATCTCGATGTACGCCCTGGGGCTGCTGCTGCAACTGGTCCTGGGCTGGAGCTTCACGGCCTCGGTGCTGCTTTCGGCGGCGATCGTGCTGGCCTACACGTTCCTGGGCGGCCTGACCAGCGCCATCTATAACGAAGTCCTGCAATTCTTCCTCATCGTCTTCGGCTTCACGCCGCTGGCCGTGCTGGCGGTGACCAAGGCGGGGGGCTGGGAGGGCATGGCCTCGCGCATCCCCGCCGTCATGACACACTCCTGGCAATACATGTCGCATTCGTCGCAGAACCCGATGGGCGTGGAGGTGTTCGGCCTGGTGGCCGGCCTGGGGTTCGTTCTCTCCTTCGGCTATTGGTGCACCGACTTCCTGGTGGTCCAACGGGCCATGGCCGCCGACAGCATGTCCGCGGCGCGCCGCACGCCCGTGCTGGCAGCCCTTCCCAAGATGATGATGCCGTTCATCGTGATTATTCCGGGGATCGCGGCGCTGGCGCTCTCGAAGATGAATATCGGCTACGCGCTGCCCACCAAGAACGGCGGATATGACTACGACCAGGCGTTGACCACCCTGATGGCGCAGTTCTATCCCTCCGGGATGTTGGGCGTCGGCCTTACCGCCTTGATGGCGTCGTTTATGTCGGGCATGGCCGGCAATGTCACGGCGTTCAACACGGTGTTCACCTACGACATCTACCAGAGCTATCTTCGCCGCGGCGCGCCGGATTCGCATTACCTGAAGGTGGGACGCCTGACCACCATCTTCGGCACGCTGCTGTCGATCGGCACGGCCTATCTGGCCCAGCGCTACAACAACATCATGGACCTGCTGCAACTGGTCTTCGGGTTCGTCAACGCCCCGCTGTTCGCCACTTTCCTGCTGGGTATGTTCTGGAAACGCGCCACCGGTCACGGGGCGTTCTTGGGCTTGTTGGGCGGCACCGCGGCCGCGGCCCTCACGCACGGGCTCAGTGTGGCTGAAGATAAGGGCGGCTGGATCGCGGTGGTCCAGACCTTTCCCTCCACCATGGCGCAGAATTTCTGGATCGCCATCTTCGCCTGGTCTACCTGCTTCCTGGTCACGATCGCAGTGAGCCTCCTTACGGCCCCCCGGCCGGAATCCGAACTGAAGGGCCTGGTCTACGGGCTCACCGAAATGCCTCAAGAACCGGGCCGCCAATGGTATCTTCGGCCGGGTCCGCTGGCCGTAGCCATGGGGATCGCGCTGGCGGCCCTCAACATCTGGTTCTGGTGAGACATGCTCGACCTGCGCATTCCCTGCGGTTTGTTCTTCCTGTTGATCGGCGCGCTGCTGTGTGGGCTGGGCGTATTCTCGCCGGGGTCCGCCGCCCTGACCACGGCCAATGTCAACCTCTATGCGGGCGCGGCGATGCTGGCCTTCGGCGGCATCCTGCTGCTGCTGGCGCGGAGAAGCCGGACATGACCACCCGCGCCTGGCGTGCGCCGGGACGCGTCAACCTGATCGGCGAGCATACCGACTACAACCTGGGCTTCGTGATGCCGATGGCGCTGCAGCTCGCCACGTATATCGCGGCCGCGCCCTCCAACGATGGCAAGCTCAGCATCTATTCGGAGGGCAAGCGCGAGCTCCGCGAGTTCGACGCGG